>JAMFRW010000252.1 GCA_026224975.1 Rhodoferax sp.
CGCAGTTCCTGCTCGCGCGCCTGCGGGCCCTTGTCGCGGGCGAGGCGGATCATGTGCATCAGCGCGCCGTCGTCGAGCTGCAGCACATCCAGCTCCTGCTGCGCGAAGTAGCCCACCGACAAGCCCTTGCCTTCGGTGATGTCACCGGCCAGGCGTGGCAGGTCGTTGACGATGGTCTTCACCAGCGTCGATTTGCCTTGCCCGTTGGCGCCGAGGATGCCGATGCGCTGGCCGGCCAGCACCGAGCGGTTGATGTTGTCGATGATGCGGGTTTCGGTGCCGTCTTCGGCGCGGTAACCGCAGGCCACCTGCGAGAACGCGAGCATCGGGTTGGGCAGGTTCATCGGCTCGCGGAACTCGAACTGGAAGTCGGCACTCGTCAACACCGGTCCCAGCCTTTCCATGCGCTGCAGCGCCTTCACGCGGCTTTGCGCCTGCTTGGCCTTGCTGGCCTTGGCCTTGAAGCGGTCGATGAACTTCTGCAGGTGGGCGATGCGCTCCTGCTGCTTCTCGTAGCCGGCCTGCGCCTGCAGCATGCGCTCGGCACGCATCTCTTCGAAGGAGGTGTAGTTGCCGGTGTAGCGGGTGAGCTTGGTCTCGTCGAGGTGCAGCGTGACGTTGGTGATTGCGTCCAGAAACTCGCGGTCATGGCTGATGACGATCATCGTGCCTTCGTACTTCTTCAGCCAGGCTTCGAGCCAGACGAGTGCGTCCAGGTCCAAGTGGTTGGTCGGCTCGTCGAGCAGCATCAGGTCGGCCGGGCACATCAGCGCGCGGGCGAGCTGCAGGCGCATGCGCCAGCCGCCGGAGAAGCTGTTGACCGGCGCATCGAGTTCGGCCGTCTTGAAGCCCAGGCCGAGCAGCATGGCTTGCGCACGCGGCCGGGCATCGAAGCCGCCGGCATCGCTGATGGCGTGGTGCGCTTCGGCCATGGCGTGGCCGTCGTCGTCGAGTTCGGCCTGCACCAGTTGCGCTTGCGCTTCCATCAGGCGCGTGTCGCCTTGCAGCACGAATTCGGTCGCGCCTTCTTCGGTCTCCGGCATGTCCTGCGCGACTTCGCCGATGCGCCAGCGTGGCGGCATGCTGAAGTCGCCGGCATCCGACTGCAAACGGTGCGTGAGCAGCGAAAACAGCGACGATTTGCCCGCGCCGTTGCGGCCGACGAGGCCGATCTTTTCGCCAGGCTGCAGCGTGACGCTGGCCTGGTTGAGCACCAGCTTGACGCCGCGGCGCAGCGAGACTTGATTCAATACCAACATGCGCCGGATTCCGAATAAAAGTGAGTTGAAAAAGAGATGAGAACGGAAATAAGAAGAGAGGAATGCATCAAGCGGGCCAGCGCCGGCCGGCCAGCGCCGCGCGCGTGACCAGCAGCACCTGGTCGTCGCCCGCGCTGGTTTCGAGCCAGGCCACTTCGAGGCGGCGGAAGGCATGCTCGAAGTGCGCGCGTTCGTTGCCGATCTCGAGCACCAGCACGCCAATTTCGCTCAGATGCTGCGGGGCTTCGCGCAGGATCTTGCGGATCAAATCCATGCCGTCTTCGCCACCGGCGAGTGCCAGCGCGGGCTCGGCGCGGTATTCGGCCGGCAGCGCTTCCATGCTGCGGCTGTTCACATACGGCGGGTTGCACAGGATCAGGTCGTACGGCCCGCGAACGTTCGCGAACAGGTCGGATGGCATCAGCGTGATGCGCTTGCCGAGCTGGTGCTTGTCGACGTTGAGCCGCGCCACGGCGAGTGCGTCTTCCGAGATGTCCGCCGCGTCGACCACCACATCGGGGTAGGCCATGGCCGCGATCACCGCGAGGCTGCCGTTGCCGGTGCACAGGTCGAGCACAGTGTGCGTCGTGTCCGACAACCACGTGTCCAGCGTGCCGGTGCCTTCGCCATCGGCCAGCAACTCGGCAATGAAAGAGCGCGGCACGATGCTGCGTTCGTCGATGTAGAACGGCACGTTCTGCAGCCAGGCTTCTTTCGTGAGGTAGGCGGCCGGCTGCCGGGTTTCGATTCGCTGCGCCACCAGTGCTTCGGCCTTGGCCTGCTCTTCGGCGGTCAATTCCTGCTTGGCCTTGGCTTCGAGCGCATCCATCGGCAAGCCGAGCGCCCACAGCACCAACCAGGCCGATTCGTCGAAGGCGTTGGTGGTGCCGTGTCCAAACGAAACGCCCGCCGTCTTGAGGCGGGCGCTCTGCGCGGTGATCAGATCTATCAGGGTCATGTCAAAAGCCGTTCAAGCGTGTCGCGGTAAATGTTCTTCAAAGGGTCGAGGCTTGCCACCTCCACCCATTCGTCGATCTTGTGGATGCTCGCGTTGAGCGGACCGAACTCGATCACCTGCGGGCAGATCTTGGCGATGAAGCGGCCATCGGAGGTGCCGCCCGTCGTCGAGAGTTCGGTCGTCACGCCGGTCTGCGCGCGGATGGCTTGTGTGAGCGCTTCGCTCAGGTCGCCGATGGGCGTGAGGAAGGGTTCGCCGCCCAGCGTCCACGCCAGCTCGTAGTCGAGGCCGTGGCGGTCCAGCAGGGCGTGCACGCGGTCCTTGAGCGATGGCGGTGTCGATTCGGTCGAGAAGCGAAAGTTGAAATCGATCACCGCCTCGCCCGGAATCACGTTGCTTGCGCCGGTGCCGGCGTGGATGTTCGACACCTGCCAGCTCGTCGGCGGGAAATATTGGTTGCCTTCATCCCAGCGGATCGTGACGAGTTCGGCCAGCGCCGGCGCCACCAGATGGATGGGGTTCTTCGCCAGATGCGGATACGCGATGTGGCCTTGCACGCCCTTGACCTTCAACTTGCCCGAGAGCGTGCCGCGGCGGCCGTTCTTGATCATGTCGCCCAATTGATCGAGCGAGGTCGGTTCGCCGACGATGCAGTAGTCGAGCTTTTCGCCGCGCGCCGTCAGCCATTCGCAGACCTTGACCGTGCCATCGAGCGCCGGGCCTTCTTCGTCACTGGTCAGCAAAAAGGCGACCGAGCCGCCGTGGTTGGGCACCGCGGCCACGAACTCTTCCACCGCAACCACCATCGCCGCGATCGATGTTTTCATGTCGGCCGCGCCGCGCCCGTATAACCGGCCATCACGATGCGTCGGCACAAAGGGGTCGCTGCGCCATTGCGTGAGCGGGCCGGTGGGCACCACATCGGTGTGGCCGGCGAAGGCGAGCAGCTTGCTTGTCTTCGATGTGCCACGGCGAACCGCCCACAGGTTGGTCACCTGCTGGCCGGCAGGCCCGCTGATGATCGTCTCGAACTCGAAGCCCAGCGGCGCAAGCCGTTGCTGGATCAGCGCCTGGCAGCCGCCGTCGAGGGGCGTGACGGACTGGCGCGCGATCAGCGCTTCGGCGAGTTGCAGCATGCGAGACATATCGACCAGCCCTCAGAAACTGCGCAAGCTGCCGGCCGACGTGACCGGCGGCTCCGGCAGCACATCGAGCGTGATCTCGGTGAAGGTCGGCTGGTCGTCGGTGTCTTCCTTCTTCGGCGTGAGGCGGGTCGCGGCCGTCATGTCGTTCTGCAGGCGCCACATCAGGTTGGTCGGCGAATCGGCAAACGCCAGGCCTTCATCGCGGGTGATCATGCCCTGCTTGATGAGCCGCGCGAGGTCTTGCTCGAAGGTCTGCGAGCCTTCGGCCATCGACTTTTCCATCGCTTCCTTGACGCCGCTGAAATCGCCTTTTTCGATCAGCTCCGAGATGAGCGCGGTGTTGAGCATCACCTCGACCGCCGGCACGCGGCCGCCGGCACTCGCGCGCACCAGGCGCTGCGAGACCACGGCCTTCAGGCCGGCGCTCAAATCGGCCAGCAACGCGGGGCGCGCTTCAGGCGAATAGAACGACAAGATGCGGCCGAGCGCGTGGTAGCTGTTGTTGGCGTGGAGTGTGGAGAGCACCAGGTGGCCCGAGAGCGCATAGGAGATCGCCGCCGTCATCGTCTCGCGGTCGCGGATTTCGCCGATCAGGATGCAGTCTGGCGCCTGGCGCAATGCGTTCTTCAGGCCGATGTTGAGCGACTGCGTGTCGCGCCCGACCTCGCGCTGGTTGACCACCGATTTCTTGTTGTTGAACAGGAATTCGATCGGGTCTTCGATGGTGAGAATGTGGCCGGCCAACTGCTGGTTGCGCTGCTCCAGCATCGCGGCCAGCGTGGTGCTCTTGCCGGCGCCTGTTGCGCCCACCATCAGGATCAGGCCGCGCTTCTCGAGGATCAGGTTGTTGAGCACCGCCGGAACGTTCAGGCTCTCGAGCGTCGGAATGACGAACGGGATGCAGCGAAACACCGCCGCGATCGAACCGCGCTGCTTGAAGCCGCTCAGGCGAAAGCTGCCGACGCCCGAGATGCCGATCGCCACATTCAACTCGCCGGTGTCGTCGAGTTCTTCGAGTTGCCGCGGCGTGAGCAACTCAGCCAGCAACTGGCGCGGCTGGGTGTGCGTGAGCGGCTGGTCGCTCAACTGCAGCAACTGGCCGTTGATCTTGATGAGGATCGGCGAGCTGGCCGACAGGTAGACGTCGGACGCCCCTTTCTCCGACATCAGCCGGAGCACCCGCTCCATGTTGCCGCCACTCATGCTGCCCGCCTTCAGTCGCGAAGAAGATCGTTGATGCTGGTCTTGGAGCGCGTTTGCGCATCCACGCGCTTGACGATCACTGCGCACGACAGGTTGTACTTGCCACCGTCGCGCGGCAGGCTGCCGGCCACCACCACCGAGCCCGCCGGCACGCGACCGTAGCTGATCTCGCCCGTCGCGCGGTCGTAGATCGGCGTGCTCTGGCCGATGAACACGCCCATCGAGAGCACAGAGTTCTCTTCGATGATCACGCCTTCGACCACTTCGGAGCGTGCGCCGATGAAGCAGTTGTCTTCGATGATGGTCGGGTTGGCCTGCATCGGCTCCAGCACGCCGCCGATGCCCACGCCGCCCGAGAGGTGCACGTTCTTGCCGATCTGCGCGCACGAGCCCACGGTGGCCCAGGCATCGACCATCGTGCCTTCATCGACATAGGCGCCGATGTTTACGAAGCTCGGCATCATCACCACATTCTTCGCCAGGAAAGAACCGCGGCGGGCCACGGCCGGCGGCACCACGCGCACGCCGGTGGCGCGCATCTCCTCTTCGCTCAGGTGCGCGAACTTCGTCTGCACCTTGTCGTAGAAGCCGAGTTCACCGGCGCGGATGATCTTGTTGTCGGTCAGGCGAAAGCTCAGCAGCACCGCCTTCTTGACCCACTGGTTGACCGTCCACTGGCCCACGCCCTGGCGCTCGGCCACGCGGATGCTGCCGTTGTTCAGGCCGGCGATCACTTCTTCGACGGCGGCGTGGATCTCGGGGCTGTTGGCCGCGTTGATGGAGGCGCGGTTGTCCCAGGCCAGGTCGATCGTGGATTGCAGAAGCAGGCTCGTGGATGAAGTCATGATGTGTTCAGAGGGATTGGATGTAGGCGCGGATGCGGCGCGCGGCTTCGAGGCATTCATCCACCTCGGCCACCAGCGCCAGCCGGATGCGGCCCGCGCCGGGGTTGACGCCATGGGCCTCGCGCGCCAGCAGGCTGCCGGGCAGGACAGCCACATTGTATTGAGCGAGCAGGTCGAGCGCGAAGGCCACGTCATCGGCGGGCTTCTCGTTCGAAGGCGAGGGCAGCCGTGCCCACAGGTAGAAGCTCGCGTCCGGCAGCGCCACATCCAGCACTTCGGCCAGCACCGGCAGCACCTGCGCGAACTTGGTGCGGTACTTGTCGCGGTTCGCGACCACATGGGCTTCGTCGTTCCAGGCGCTAATGCTCGCTTGCTGAATCGTCGGGCTCATTGCGCTGCCGTGGTAGGTGCGGTAGAGCAGAAAGTTCTTGATGACATTCGCATCGCCCGCCACGAAACCCGAGCGCATGCCCGGCACGTTGGAGCGCTTGGAGAGACTGGTGAAGGCGATCAGGTTGCGGAAGTCTGTGCGGCCGAGCTTGGTCGCCGCTTCGAGCGAGCCCAGCGGCGGCTCGTCGCGGAAATAGATCTCCGAATAACACTCGTCGGAGGCGATGACGAAGCCATGCTTGTCACTCAGCGCGAACAGTTCTTCCCATTCCGCCAGCGGCATCACGGCGCCGGTCGGGTTGCCCGGCGAGCAAACGAAGAGCAGTTGCGTGGCGACCCAGGTGTCGTCGGAAACACTGCGCCAATCGGCCGCGAAATTACGCGCCGGATCGCTGTTGACGAACGCCACCTCAGCGCCCGCCAGTAGCGCCGCGCCCTCGTAGATTTGATAGAACGGGTTCGGGCAGACGACGGTGGCGCCGGGCCTCGTCGGGTCGATGACAGTCTGCGCCAGCGCGAACAGCGCCTCGCGCGACCCGTTGACCGGCAGCACCTGTGTTTTGGCATCCACCGTCACGCCGTAGCGGCGCTGCATCCAGCCGCACATCGCTTCGCGCAGGGCAGGCTCGCCGGCCGTGCCGGGGTAGCTGGCCAGGCCGCCGAGGTTGGCTATGAGCGCCTGCTTGATCAGCTCGGGCGTGGGGTGCTTGGGTTCGCCGATGCCCAGGCTGATCGCGCTGAACGCCGGGTTGGGCGTGATGCCCTTGGTGAGCGCGCGCAGGCGCTCGAAGGGGTAAGGGTGCAGGCGGGGCAGCAACGGATTCATCACCCGATTATCGGGGAGTGGCTTGGCCGCAGACCGAACGGTTGACAGGCCCATGAAAAGCTCGAGCCTCCCATGCTTTATGGATGTATCGACTGGTTCAAGGCGGTTAACCTGCCAGCAGGCCTGCAACGGAGGGAGTTAATCATGGCTGCCAAGTCGGTGGTGTTGTGCAGCGTCAGCTGGATCGACGGCAGGAACTTGCCTCCCATCGGCTTCTGGTTCATTTCCGGCGCGCTTGCAAGTTGGCCGCGCCGGGTACTCATGGGCTTGGTGGGTACGGCCAATCCGGCTCCGCCCCCCGAACTACAGAATGTGGCGACGTTTCGCGCGAGCCAGGAATATCGAGCACTCATGTCCTGTTCGGTTCAGGGTGGATCGAAGATTTCGGTATCCGATCCGGTGCTAGACGCAGGTTGGACGCCGCCATTGAACAAGTCCAGATTCGATCCCGGCTTGCTCGCCCAGTTTGCAGCGCATCGTGCCCCGATTCCGGATGATCCGATGTACTACGCCGGCGAGGCGAGTGGCATCTCCGAGATATGTGCCGGCCATCTGCATCCCGCGTCGACCTTGAATGTCCCGTCAAAGGCGACGGTATTGACCAGCGCCTTGATCAAGTTTCGAGCGGGTGCTCACACCGACAAGATCGGTATCGACGACGCCAAGTCACCGGTTCATGTTCCGTGGGTTTGGTGCGAATATGCTCTCGTTCGCGTCGGCGACGAACTGAGGCTGCTCGGTCAAGGCTCGTCGTTCCCGTCGCACAGGTGGTATGTGAACGGAAAACAGGTCGGCGAGTGCCTGCAAAAGGCCGTTGCCGTCTCCGAAACCGATCCGGCATTGAGTACCGGCCAGCCCGCCAAGGAAATCCAATCCAGCGCTGCCAACGACAGGTCGAATGGTCCGATCGTTGACCAGGACTACGCCATCGGCAAGGGAGCCGGGATCAATGTCGTCTTGCCGCGGGGTCTCCTGGACTGACTGGACGACGACCCACCGAGTGGCTTGTGCGGCAGGCCCGCAGTTGTTCCTTCAAAGCATCCCGGTCATCGTCTCGAACTTCGGCAGATCCACCGTCGGCTGCGGCTTCCAACCCTTTTTGCGGTGCTCGACGACCACGTTGGTGTAGATGCCGCCGCGCACATACCACTTGGCCGCGATGCGCACGAAGCGCGGGTTGGTGGCCTTCACGATGTCGTCGAGGATGTCGTTCGTCACCTTCTCGTGGAACGCACCTTCGTTGCGGTAGCTCCAGAAGTAGAGCTTCAGGCTCTTCAGCTCCACGCAGAGCTGGTCGGCGACCATGTCGATGGTGAAATGCGCAAAGTCGGGCTGGCCGGTCAGCGGGCAGTTGCAGGTGAACTCGGGCACCTGGAACTGGATGACGTAGTCACGCTTCGGGCTGGGGTTGGGGAAGACCTGCAAGTCCTTGCTCGGCAGCGTCGGTGGCTTGGGCGGGGCGACGCGCTCGTTGAGCGATTTGGGGGCAGCAGGAGCGGTTCGGGAGGCAGCGAGCTTGGCCATGACAGTCACGTTCGGAGACGGTTCGGAGTGGGTTTAGCCGGGGTTCGGCAGGGTCGCGATGGTATCATCCGCCTCGCTCCAAAGCCGCTCTCGGGCGGCTTTTTGTCAAGCGAATCAAGCACTTACCAACATTCTCCATCCCGGTCCCAGTGCATGCGCCTGAACTCCATCAAGCTCTCCGGCTTCAAGTCCTTCGCCGACCCGACCACGTTCCAGCTCCCGGGGCAACTCGTCGGCGTGGTCGGGCCGAATGGCTGCGGCAAGTCCAACATCATGGATGCGGTGCGCTGGGTGCTCGGCGAAAGCAAGGCCAGCGAGCTGCGTGGCGAGTCCATGCAGGACGTGATCTTCAACGGCTCCGGCCTGCGCAAGCCCGCCTCGCGCTCCAGCGTGGAACTCGTCTTCAGCAACGAGGATGGCCGCGCCGGCGGCCAGTGGAACCGCTTCACCGAAATCGCCGTCAAGCGTGTGTTGACGCGTGACGGCACCAGCAGCTACTACATCAACAACCAGCCGGTGCGCCGCCGTGATGTGCAGGATGTGTTCCTGGGCACCGGCCTCGGCCCGCGCGCCTACGCCATCATCGGCCAGGGCACCATCAGCCGCATCATCGAGAGCAAGCCCGAAGAGCTGCGCCTGTTCCTCGAAGAAGCGGCCGGCGTCTCGAAGTACAAGGAGCGTCGGCGCGAGACCGAATCGCGCCTCAAGGACACGCGCGAAAACCTGACCCGAGTCGAAGACATCCTGCGCGAGCTGAACAACAACCTCGACAAGCTGGAGAAGCAGGCCGAGGTGGCGAGCCTCTACCGCGGCCTGCAGGCGCAGGGCGAGTTGAAGCTGCACCAGCTCTGGTTCCTGAAGCACCGCGATGCGGCAAGCGAAGAAGCGCGGGTGAAGAAGGCGGCGTCGGAAGCCCTGAACGCGCTCGAAGCCCGCACCGCCGAATTGCGCCATGGCGAAGCCGAGCTGGAGACGATCCGCCAGGCGCATTACGCCGCCAGCGACGACTTGCACAGCTCGCAAGGCGCGCTCGCCGAAGCGTCGCTCGAAGTGAGCCGGTTGGAGGAACGCATCCGCTACGTGGTGGAAGGCCGCCAGCGCGTCGAGCAGCGCCTGGCCGAGTTGAAGGCGCAGAACGAGCAATGGGCCGAGCGCCGCGAAGCCGCGCAGGAAGAACTCGACCAGATCGCCGAGCAGATCGCGAGCGCCGACGAACAAAGCGAAGTGCTCGCCGCGCAGGCCGAAGACCACGCCGGCCACTTGCCGACGGCCGAAGATGCGGTGCGCGCCGCGCAGGCCAAGAGCAACGAGCAGCGCACGCTGGTGTCGGCGGTGCAGCAGCAGATCCAGGTGCTGGCCTCCGAGAGCCGCAACATCGAAGACCAGCGCCGCCAGTTCAACACCCGGCGTGATCGCCTGGCGGCCGAGAAGAACCAGCTCGCCGCGCCCGACATGGACCGGCTCTCCCAGCTCAAGAGCCAGTTTGCGGTCGCCGAAGAAGCGCAAGGCGTGGCTGATGCGCGCCTGCATGAGCTGAACGAGCAGGTGCCGGCGCTCGACGAAGACCGGCGCGCCAGGCAGGAGCACGTCAACACAGAAGGCCGCAAGCAGGCCGACCTGAGCGCGCGGCTCGACGCCTTGCGCGCCCTGCAAGAAAAGGTGCAGACCGAAGGCAAGTTGAAGCCCTGGCTCGCCAAGCACGGGCTCGATGGCCTGCAAGGCCTGTGGACGAAGATCCACATCGAAAGCGGCTGGGAGACGGCGCTGGAAGCCGTGCTGCGCGAACGCATGGGCGCGCTGGAAGTGGGCCGCCTCGAAACCGTGCGCGCCTTCGCCACTGATGCGCCGCCCGCCAAGCTTGCGTTCTACACACCGCCGCAAGCGGGCATCGCCAACACGCACGAGACGCTGCCCAAGCTTTCGGAGTTGCTGCGCCTCGGCGATGCCGGCCTGAAGGCCTTGCTGAACGACTGGCTCGAAGGCGTTTACACCGCACCGACCATCGACGAAGCGCTGGCGGCGCGAGCCAGACTCACCCACGGCGAAGTCATCATGACGCGTGACGGCCATGCAGTGAGCCAGTTCGCTGTCGCCTTCTACGCACCCGATTCCGAGCAGGCCGGCATGCTGGCCCGCGCCCAGGAGATCGAGAACCTCGAGCGCCAGTTGCGCGCGCAGGTGCTGATCGCCGAGGAATCGCGCAGCGCGCTGGTGCGTGCCGAAGCGGCCTATACCGACGCCTCGCAGCGCCTGGTGATCGCGCGCCGCGACGCCGGTGAGACGCAAACCCGCGCGCACCAGCTGCAAGTGGAGTTGCTGCGCCTGTCTCAGCAGGCCGAAGCCACCAGCACGCGCCGCGGCCAGCTCGACGAGGAACTCGCCGAAGTCGATGCCCAGCTCGAAGACCTGAGCGAGCGCAGCGCGACCGGCGAAGCGCGCTTCGAAGAACTCGACATGCAACTCGCCACCACGCAAGAGCGCCACGCCGACCTCGAAGAAGCGGTGATCACCGCCGAGCGCAAATTGAGCGAATCGCGCGAGCAGCTCCGCTCGCTGGAGCGCCAGGCGCAGGAAGCGCAGTTCGCATCACGCGCGCTGGCGGCCCGCCGCGGCGAGCTGCAGCGCGGCATCGAGACGGCGCAGCAGCAGCTCGCCGGCAATGCGCAATCGGATGTGCAGTTGCAGGAAGAACTCGCGCGCCTGACCGATGTATCCGCACAAGCGGGGCTGGAAACCGCGCTGGCCCTGAAGCTCGACCGCGAAGCCGCGCTCGGCGCCAAGCGCAGCGAATACGACGACCTGACGATGCGCCTGCGCCGCGCCGACGAGCAGCGCATGGCGCACGAGCAAAGCCTGCAGCCGATGCGCGACCGCATTACCAAGCTGCAGCTCGAAGAGCAGGCCGCGCAACTCGGCGGCGCGCAGTACCTCGAACAACTGATCGCAGCCAAGGCCGATTTCGAGGCGCTCGCCAAGAGCATCGAAGACGAGAACGTACGGCTCACCGGCCTGCAAGCCGAGATCGACCGCATCAACCGCGAAGTCAACGCGCTCGGTGCCGTCAACCTGGCCGCGCTCGATGAACTCACCGCCTCGCGCGAGCGCAAGACCTTCCTCGATGCGCAGAACGCCGACCTGATGGAGGCGATGAAAACGCTGGAAGACGCGATCCACAAGATCGACCTCGAAACGCGTGATCTCCTCGCCAGCACCTTCAACCAGGTCAACGAACACTTCGGCCGCATGTTCCCCAGCCTCTTCGGCGGCGGCAACGCGCGGCTGGTGATGACGGGCGACGAGATCCTCGATGCCGGCGTGCAGGTCATGGCCCAGCCGCCCGGCAAGAAGAACAGCACCATCCACCTGCTCTCCGGTGGCGAGAAGGCACTGACCGCCATCGCACTCGTCTTCGCGATTTTCCAGCTCAACCCCGCGCCTTTCTGCCTGCTCGACGAAGTGGATGCGCCGCTGGACGATGCCAACACCGAGCGCTACGCCAAGCTGGTGAAGGAGATGGCGCAAGGCACGCAGTTCCTCTTCATCAGCCACAACAAGATCGCGATGGAAATGGCCGAGCAACTCATCGGCGTGACCATGCAGGAGCAGGGTGTCTCGCGCATCGTCGCGGTCGACATGGAAGCGGCGGTCAGCCTGGCCGAGGCCGCCTGAACACCCAACGCCGACGACAGGATTGAAGACTGCATGGATCCCTTGACGATTTCCCTCACGGCCCTCGGCGGCGTGGTGCTCGCCGGCCTGGTGGCGCACGGCGCCTGGCAGGCGCGCCGGGCAGGCCCCAAACGCGCCGAGCTGGCACCGGCGCGGCCGGAGCAGGTCGAGCCGGTGATGGACGCGGTGGCGGATGCAGCCGCAGAGCTGGCGCCCAGCGGCCCCGGCCGGCCGGAGCGCCGCCTGAGCAAGCGCCACATGCCGCGGCTCGATGCGCTGATCGACGCCATCGCGCCGCTCACCATCGAGGCACCGGCCAGCGGCGACATGATCCTCACCCACCTGCCGCCCACGCGGCGAGCCGGTGGCAAGCCCTTCATCATCGAAGGCCTGAACAGCGAAACCGGCGAGTGGGAAGCGCCCACCGCCGGCCACCGCTACAGCGAGTTCCAGGCCGGCGTGCAGCTTGCCAACCGCACCGGGCCGCTCAACGAGATCGAATACTCCGAGTTCGTGCAGAAGGTACAGGTGTTCGCCGAAGCCACCGGCGCCATGGCAGACTTTCCCGACATGCTCGATGTGGTCGCCCGCGCCCGCGAGCTCGATGCCTTCGCGAGCCAGCACGATGCGCAGCTGGCAGTGCGTCTGAAGGCGAACAACGCCGCCTGGAGCGTCGGCTACCTGCAGCAGCACGGCGGCCTGCACGGTTTCGTGCCCGGCGTGGTGCCGGGCCGGCTGGTGATGCCCTCGGCCGACGAAGGCGCGCCGCCGGTGCTCACGCTCACCTTCGACTCGCAGGCCGCGCTCGCCGACGATCCCAACCTCTCGGCGGTGCACGACGTGACGCTGAGCTTCGACGTGCCGCAAACCGATGCCAAGGCCGAGCCCTTCGCGGCCTGGCAGCAGAGCGCGCAAGCCCTCGCGCAGGCCATGGACGCGAGCATCGTCGACGACCACGGCCGGCCGCTGCGCCCCGAGAGCTTCACCGCCATCGGCGGGGAACTCGGCCAACTCTACGAAGCGCTGGAAGCGCGCGATCTGGCAGCCGGTTCTGCAGCGGCGCGGCGCTTGTTCAGTTGAGGTGGGCCCAGCGCGACACAGTTTGCGTGCAGACTGAGGGGATGGACAAACACTTCCTCACGCCGCTCTTCGAACCCAGGTCGATCGTTGTCTTCGCCGGCCGGCCCGACGCACCGGATGAGCAGACCGCGCAAGCCAAGGCCGTCTGCGCCGCCTTGCGCGCGCAGCGCTTCGACGGCACGCTCACCTTCCTCGATGTGACCACCAGCGGCACGCTGGCCGATCTGGCGCAAACGCGCGCTGACCTGGCCATCATTGCGCTGCCGCCAGCCGATGTGGCGGCTGCGCTCGACATCGCCTGCCGCATGGCCTGCCGTTCGGTGTTGCTCGTTTCCAGCGGCATCGGCGCAGAGGAAGCAGCCGAACTCACGAAGATCGCCGACCGAGAAGGCGTGCACCTGCTCGGGCCCAATTGCCTCGGCTTTCAGCGGCCTCAGGCGAGGCTGAACGCGAGTGCGGCCGGGCCGCTCGCACGGGTCGGCTCGCTCGCGCTGGTGTCGCAATCGGGTGCGCTGACGTCTTCGATGCTGGACTGGGCGGCGCAGAACAGCGTCGGCTTTTCCGCCGTGGTCTCGCTCGGCGCGAACACCTCGGTCGACATCTCGCAGGTGCTCGACTACCTGGCCAACGACACGCGCACGCAGAGCGTCATCGTCTACCTTGAAGGCATCTGCGATGCGCGAGCCTTCATGAGCGCGCTGCGCTCGGCCGCGAGCGCCAAGCCGGTCATCGTGCTCAAGGCCGGCCGCAAGGCTGCGGGCAACCAGGCGGCGCACACCCACAGCGGCGCGACGGTGGGCAGCGACGAAGTCTTCGATGCCGCGCTCCGGCGCGCCGGAGCGGTGCGGGTGCGCTCCTTCGTCGAGCTGTTCTCGGCCGCCAAGTGCCTCGCGTCCCGCTACCGCGCGGTCGGCACGCGCCTGGCCATCGTCACCAACGGCGGCGGTCCCGGCGTGCTGGCGGCCGATTGGATCCACGAGATCGCCCTGCAGCTCGGCACGCTCTCGCCGCAATCCGCCGCCGCGCTGGCGCCGCAGTTACCGCCCGGCGCATCGCTCTCGGACCTGATCGACCTCTCGGAGAACGCCACGCCGGCGCACTTCGAAGCGGCCATGTCGGTCGCGGCTCAAGACGGCGCCATCGATGGCGTCCTCGTCATCTACTCGCCCAAGGCCGGTGCCGATGCCTTGGTCTACGCGCAGGCGGTGGTGGCGCAGAAGTCCTCCATCACCAAGCCCTTGCTGACCTGCTGGATGGGCGATGCATCGGTGGGCGCGGCGCGCGCGCTGATCAACGATGCGGCGATCCCGAGCTTTCGCACGCCGGAGGCGGCGGTGGGCGCCTTCGGCAACATCTCGACCTTCTCGCGCAACCAGCGGCTGCTGCAGCAAACGCCGCCGCCGCTCTCTGAGCTGGCCAAGCCCGACATCGAAAGCGCCCGCCTCGTCATCGAGAGCGTCTTGGCCGAGCGGCGCAAGGTGCTGACCGAGATGGAATCGAAGACGCTGCTCTCGGCCTTCCACATCCCTGTGACGCAGACCATCCTCGCACGCAGCGCCAACGAGGCGATGATGATTGCGACGCAGCTCGGCTTTCCAGTCGCGCTCAAGATCGATTCGCCCGACATCTCGCACAAGTCGGATGTGAACGGTGTGGCGCTCAACATCATGAGCGGCGCCAGCGCCCGCGACACCTACGGCGAGATGATGCTGGCCGTGGGCCGGCTGCTGCCGAACGCGCGCATCAACGGGGTGACGGTACAGAAGATGGTCAAGGCCAAGCGCGGGCGCGAGGTGTCGGTGGGCGTCGTGACCGACGACCCTTTCGGACCGGTGATCGTGTTCGGCGCCGGCGGCGTGATGATCGAATTGCTCGACGACCGTGCCATGGAGCTGCCGCCGCTCAACCAGTTCCTGGCACGCCGCCTGATCGAGCGCGCCCGCGTGGCGGAAACGCTCGGCGAATGGCGTGGCGCGAGCGCCGTCGACACCAACGCGCTGGAGCAGGTGCTGCTGCGGGTTTCGGAGATGGTGTGCGCGCTGCCGCAACTGCGCGAGATGGACATCAACCCCATCATCGTCGACGAAGCCGGCGCCGTGGCGGTGGATGCGCGCATCGTGGTCGAAGGGTCTTCACGCGTGCAAGCCGGCGGCATCGACAGCTACGACCACCTGGCGATCCTGCCGTACCCCACGCGCTACGAACACGATTGGCCGCTGGCGGGCGGCGGCTCCTACACCGTGCGCCCGGTGCACCCGGACGATGCCGACATGCTGCAGGAACTGGTGCGCGGCCTCTCGCCCGAGAGCCGGCACATGCGCTTCGCATCGTCGTTCAGGGAGATGCCGGCGGCGATGCTCTCGCGCTTCACGCTGATCGACTACGACCGCGAGATGGCGCTGGTGGCGGTGCACAAAGAGCGCGAACTGGGGCATGGGAATGGGCAGGAGCGCATCGTGGGCGTCTCGCGTTACGTGACCAACCCCGACAAGGCGAGCTGTGAGTTCTCGCTCGTCGTGGCCGATGATTTCAAGGGCAAGGGCCTGGGCTCACGCCTGATGGAAAGCATCATGGACGTGGCCCGCGAGCGTGGCCTGACGCGCATGGATGGCCTGGTGCTGAACCACAACGCCGACATGCTCAAGCTCGTGAAGGGATTGGGTTTCCAGGCGAAACGTTCGGCCGAAGACCCGGACTTCAACCTCGTCAGCCACTCGCTATAGAGCTTGTTCGATGAACGTTACCGCGCGGCGCCGAGGCCGATGGGCGCTGGCACCGCATTGACGATGCGCGTGAAGAGCGCGCGGTAGTCGTCATCCGGCTCGTGGCCGGTGAGCGGGTCGCGGTTGGTGGCAAAGGCTTCGTCGAGTTCGGCCCAATCCGCGGCCGTCAGCACCCGCTCGGCCAGCGGCAGGATGTGCTCTTCTTCGAGCCGCATGTGTGCGAGATAGAAGGCCACGTAGCGCTCGGCGGCCTGCTCGAAGGCAGCGCGGCGGGCCTCGCCCATCATCTCGAACGCGAGCAGCGAATGCTCCAGGCTGCGGATGCAGCGCTCGCCACGCGAATGCTCTTCTTCGAGCCGGTCGAGGATGTCGCGCGAGAGCGGCGTGCGGGCGCGCAGCTTGGGGAAGAGCAGCTCCGATTCCTTGCGGTGATGGCGCTGCTCGGGGAACTCGTCCATGTAGAACAGCATGGCCCGCAAGGCGCCGAAGTCGGGCAGGCTGCCGCTCTTGCGGTGTTGCACGAGCAGCATCAGGATGGAACGCAACATGGCCGACAAGGCCGCGTGTTCTTCGCGAATGATCTTCGTCGTGAGATGGGGCATGCGAGGCTCCGGTAACGGGCGAGCGATTCTTCAGGCGATGGCGGCAGTGCTGGTGCAGGTGGCGGCAAGAGCGGCCGCCTTCACGTTCGCAATGGCAGGCCCGCGGACCAGCAGCACCGGCACCGTGGCCGTGCGAACCACCTGCTCGGCATCGCTGCCCAGCATCAGCCGCCCGATGCCGCGCCGGCCGTGCGTGCCGATCACGACCAGGTCGGCGCCCCAGGTCTTCACCTGCTCGTCGATGACCTGGCACAGGCGCGGGGAGATGCCTTCGAGCAGCAGCGTCTCCACTTTCACCCCCGCCAGTTCCGCGCGCGCCTTACCGCCTTGCAGCAGCGCCTCGCCGGACTGCCGCATGAAGGGCACCACGTCGCTGGCGTAGACCGAATAGGTCTCGAAGCCGCTCACATACAGAAGGTCGTCGATCACGTGGATGATGCGCAACGTCGCGCCGGTCAGCTTCGCGAGCCGAATGGCTTCGTCCAGTCCGTGTTCCGAGGTGGGGCTGCCGTCGAACGGGACAAGAATGCGTTGGTACATGAGCGGCTCCTGATGGCAGCTCGACGATAGTCAGGCTGCGTGAGCGGCGCTTTGATCCAGCGCAAAGGTCGGTGTGGGCGTCGACGGCGAGCCCTTCGCGCCTCTAGCGTGGCTCACCCTTGACTTCGCGCTCCTTGCGGTGCCCGGCGTCTTCTGGCGCCTCGCCAGGCTTGCGCTTGGCCGCTGCCTCGCGGGCTGCTTCTTCGGCGCGCTGC
Organism: Rhodoferax sp.; assembly: GCA_026224975.1. Classification (GTDB taxonomy): domain Bacteria; phylum Pseudomonadota; class Gammaproteobacteria; order Burkholderiales; family Burkholderiaceae_C; genus LMDS01. The sequence continues at coordinate 16,980 of JAMFRW010000252.1, forward strand.
TTTTCCGGAGCGGGCGCAGCTTGCGGCGGACGATTCGGCTGAGCGTGTGCGTCGGCGTGCTTTGCGGCCGGCGTTGCCGCGGGATTGGGCTGCGTCGGCACGGCTTGCGGCGGGTGCGCTTCTACGGGAGGCTGCACATGGGCTTGCGCTTGGGGCTGCGGTTGGGCTTGCGGCTGTGCCTGCACGCGAGGCTGCTCCTGGCGACGCGCATCGGGCTGCCCGTTCACATGCGCTTCGGGCCGCGCGGCCGGTGCGGGCATCGGTGCTGGCGGTGGAGCTATTTGCGCCTGTCGATTCACCTGCGCGTTCGGCACGGCAGCATGCTCCTGGGTGCGGTTGTCTTGACCCTGCCTTTCCTGAGCGCGTATCGCGGGAGCCGGCGCTGCGGCGGGTGTCTCGCGCGGGGCAACCGATTGCGCTTGGCGGCGATCGGGCGGTGTCGGCACACGCATGTGCGGCGCGGGGTTCTGCGAAGCAGGCGGCTGCGGGTTCGGCGCCTTCGGGTTCGCCATCGGCGCGTTCTGGGCCTGCAGGTTCCGCGCTGGTGCTGCTGGCATCTGCCCGGGCCGTTCGGGCTGCGGCGCCGCTGTCGGCAAGGCTGCAGCCAGATGCGCCACCGCAGGCACCGAGGCGTTGAACGCCCGGTGATCGGCCATCGCGCTCGCCGGCGCCATGATGGTCACATTGGTGATGTTGGTCGTGTTGTTGACGACGCTGCTGTTGCGGATGTTGGTCGTGTTGTTGATGATGTTCTGGTGAACGTTGCGAACATCGTTGCCGTTCCCGCTGATGCGCATGCCGCCGGCCACGACGGGCGGTGCGCGCATCACCACTGCGGGCGGCGTGCCGATCGGCGCCGGGATGATCAAGCCGCGGCGCGAACCCGGCGGCGGCGGCACGAACACGCCTTGCGGGCCGATCGGCCGTTCATGCTCATGCTCGGCAATCGCAACGCCGATGCCCACGCCGACCAACGTGGCCAGCGCAATGTTCAGACCCGAAGGTGGCGGCACGAAGCTCCGCTCCGGCGGCGACCAGAAGCCGTCGACGAACACCACCCGGTCACGCCGGTTCTCGTAGTACGGCGGCACCCAGTGATAGCGCGGCCGCGGTGGCTCCGACCAGCGGCCCTGCGCCCACACCCAGTTATCGCGCCATACCCAATACCCACCTGGCCACACCGCATCCGGCCCGGGCTGGGGGGGAGGCGACTCGATCAGCATCGGCGGCGGCGCCCAGCTCACCGCGATCGGCGCCGGCTGCGAGAGCGGCGGCTCGTCGTAGATGCGCACCACGTTCGCTGGCTGTTGTGGCTCGGTGTAAGCCTGCTGAGCCGGCTGCTGCTGGTAGTACGGCTGCTGCGCTGGAGCTTGCGGCGCCGGGGCGCTTCGCACCGGCGCAGCCTGCGCCGACCTCTGCGGCGCGGCAACAGGCGGCGGTGGCACCGGCGCAGCGGCCTGATCGGGCAAGGCCGCCGAGGCCGCAGCGTCTGGCTGAGCCGGCGCATTGCGGTCACAACCAGAGAGCGTCGCCATGGCAATCGCCACGGCGGTCACGGAGTGAAGAAGCGGGTATTTCATCGTGCAGTCCCTCGGCCATCCGGCTGTTCGTCGATTCGTTCGTGTCTCTGCATGAACAACGCCGTGCAGAGGGCAAGGGAGTACCGCGCAAGGGCCGCGGTTCGGGCGGATCAGGTAAAGAAACGTGGGGTCAGAACCGCGTCGATCGAGGCCGGCAAAGGCTTGCCAACAGCGGCGTAGGACAAGGCCGACACGCTCTCGCGGCCTGCTCCGACTTCACGCGGTCGGACCTCGAGCCGAATCACAAGTGCAGACCACCTCAGCGCCGGACCATCTGTTTGAGCAAATGCTCCAGCGCCGCATCCAGGTCGGTGCAGCGCCCGGTGTGCACCGGCGATGTCTGCACGCTGGTGCTGCGTGGAGCGACCAGCCAGTGGAAGCGTTCGCGGACAGAGAGCTTGCCGATAGTCCCGGCTGCTTCGCCGCCTGCGCAGACGGCGGGAAGGGTGGCGAGGGCGGCGCGGATGGGCTCCAAGTCGGCACCCGGCGCCATCGCGGCGAGCAGGGCTTCGTCGAGTTCGATGCGCGCGACCAGGTAGCCCTTGGCTGCGCACGAGAGGATGATGCCGGCGTTCATGAACTCGCCGCGCTCCACGCGCGGCACCACGCGGATCACGGCGTAGTCATACGTGCTGCGTGTGGGCACGGATGGCCTCCTCGGCGAAGGCGCGCGGCGCTTGCAGGCGGCGCACCAGGTATTGCAGATAGGCGTCGCGGTGCTCGGCCGGGCTGGCGAAGGCCGGGTCGGGCTCGAGCCAGTCGTCGGGGATGAGCGCGACGATGCGTGCGAGTTCTTCGGGTGTGATCAGTGCGGTGAGCCGCGCGTCGGCCTGTGCGATGTGGCTCGCAAAGGGCAGCAGCACATGGTCTTTGATCAGCGCGAAGGGGCTGGTCGCGCGCTCGAGGTGGTTGCCCCAGGAATGGTGAAAGTAGAGAGCCGCGCCGTGGTCGATCAGCCAGAGCTTGCGGTGCCAGACCAGCATGTTGCTGTTGCGCGCGGTGCGGTCGACGTTGCCGATGTAGGCGTCGAACCAGACGATGCTGGATGCGAGTGCTGCGTCGGGCCGCTCGGCCAGCGGGTCGAAGGTGACGGCGCCCGGCAGATAGTCGATTGCGAAGTTGCGGCCGCCGCTGGCGCGGATCAGGTCTTGCACCTCCGGGTCGGGTTCGGTGCGGGCGAGTTCGGTGTCGAGTTCCGCGAAGGCGATCTCGGGGATGGGCAGGCCGGCGACGCGCGCGAGTTCGGCCGCTAGCAGTTCGGCGATCAGCGCCTTGCAGCCCTGGCCCGCGCCGCGGAACTTGAGCACATAGAGCCCATCGTCATCCGCCTCGACGATCGCCGGCAGCGAGCCGCCTTCGCGCAGTGGCGTGAGGTAGCGGGTGACGGTGACGGTGCGGAGGGGCATGGGGTGGGGATTGTGCAGGCTGGCCCTTCGACAAGCTCAGGGTGAACGGGGATTTTGTGCTGGACTGGGATTGCTCCCCTGGGCCCAGGCTTGAAGTTCCGTTCGGGCTGAGCTTGTCGAAGCCTGCCACGGAAACCACCGCTGCCGTGGCATGCTTGCGATCTGTTTCCGCCCGTTGCGTCGAACCCGTTCCCCATCAGACCATGCCAGCCAAATCCGCGAAGCCCGCCGAGTCCGCATCCCCCGCCGATCGCGCCCGTGCCTTGCGCGAGCAACTGCAAGAGCACGCGCACAACTACTACGTGCTCGACGAGCCCACGATCCCTGATGCCGACTACGACAGGCTCTTCCAGGAGCTGCAGGCCATCGAGGCCGAGCACCCCGACCTGACCACGCCCGATTCGCCCACGCAGCGCGTGATCGGCGCGGTGCTCGAAGGCCTCACGCCGGTTCGCCATGCCGTGCCCATGCTCTCGATTCACACCGAGACCGACACCACGCCCGCCGGTGCCGAGAAGTTCGATGCCCGCGTGCGCAAGGCGCTGGCATTGGCCGACGACGCACCGCCCATCGCCTACAACGCCGAGCTGAAGTTCGATGGCCTGGCCATCAACCTGCGCTACGAACAAGGTGAGCTGGTGCAGGCAGCCACTCGCGGCGATGGCGAGACCGGTGAGGACGTGACGCACAACATCCGCATGATCGCGACCGTGCCCAAGCGGCTGCGCGGCATCGAGGCGCCGGTGCTCGAAGTGCGTGGCGAGGTTCTCATGCTGCGCCAGGACTTCGAGGACTTGAACGAACGCCAGCGCAAGCTGATCGAAGGCGGCGCGAAAGGCGAGAAGACCTTCGTCAACCCGCGCAATGCCGCGGCCGGCGTGGTGCGCCAGCTCGACGCGACCAAGGCTGCCAAGCGGCCGCTCGCGTTCTTTGCCTATTCGCTTGGCGAGGTCGTCGGCTGGGAAGTGCCGGCGAAACACAGCGAGATGCTGGTCGCGTTCAGGAAGATGGGTTTTCAGGTCAACGAGGACAGCCGCGTCGAGCCGGGTGCGCCGGGGCTGATCGCCTTTCACGAAGAGATTGCGGCCAAGCGCGACGCGCTGCCGTTCGACATCGACGGGGTGGTCTACAAGGTCGATGACCGCGCGCTGCAGGAGCAGCTCGGCTTCAAGTCGCGCGAGCCGCGCTGGGCCGTGGCGCACAAGTACCCGGCGCAGGAGCAGACGACGGTGCTTCAAGACATCGATGTGCAGGTCGGCCGCACCGGCAAGCTCACGCCGGTCGCCAAGCTCGTGCCGGTGTTCGTCGGCGGCACGACGGTGAGCAACGCCACGCTGCACAACCAGGATGAGATCGACCGCAAGGATGTGCGCATCGGCGACACGGTGATCGTGCGGCGCGCCGGCGACGTGATCCCCGAAGTGGTCGGCATGATCGCCGCCAAGCGGCCGGCCGATTCGCAGCCCTTCGATTTGTACAAGAAGCTCGGCGGCCAATGCCCGGTGTGCGGCAGCGAGATCACGCGTGAAGAAGGCGAGGTCGACTGGCGTTGCTCGGGCGGGCTCTTCTGCGCGGCGCAGCGCAAGCAGGCGTTCCTGCACTTCGCGGGCCGGCGCGCGATGGATGTGGAAGGCCTGGGCGACAAGCTCGTCGATCAGCTTGTGGACAGCGGCATCGTGCGCACCTTGCCCGAGCTCTACAAGCTCGGCATCGCCAAGCTCTCGGCACTCGACCGCATGGCCGAAAAGAGCGCGCAAAACCTCGTCGACGGGCTGGAGAAAAGCAAGCAGACGACGCTGGGCCGCTTTCTTTACGCGCTCGGCATTCGCCATGTGGGCGAGACCACGGCGAAGGACCTGGCCAAGCACTTCGGCCAGCTCGACCGCATCATGGACGCGAGCGAAGCGCAGTTGCTCGTAGTGAACGATGTGGGCCCGATCGTGGCCACCAGCCTGCACACCTTCTTCGCCCAGCCGCACAACCGCGAGGTGGTCGAGCAACTGCGCGCCTGCGGCATCACCTGGAAAGAAGACGACGGCACCGGCGACAGCAGCCCCAAGCCGCTGCTCGGCCAGACCTTCGTGCTCACCGGCACCCTGCCCACGCTGAGCCGCGACGAAGCCAAGGACCTGATCGAAGCGGCGGGTGGCAAGGTCAGCGGCTCGGTCTCGAAGAAAACGCACTTCGTCGTGGCCGGCGAAGAGGCTGGCAGCAAGCTGGAGAAGGCGACGGCGCTGGGTGTTGCGGTGATCGACGAGGCGGCGTTGCAGGCGATGCTGGCGGCGGGGGCCTGATGGACCTGACCGCCTGGATCGCCACACAGCGCGCACGCGCCGATCGCCCGCCGCTGATGCCGCGATCACGCTTGATGCTCGACATTGCGACTTGCATCGGCAGCATCGAACTCGCGCTCGCCATCCGCCTGCAAAGCGATGGTCTGCCGTTGCGGCCAACAGATGACGCATGGCTGATCAATGCACCGCTCGATGCATCACTCGAAGCCATCGCCAAATGGCTGGACACCCACCACTTGGGCAGCCGCTGGCGCAACGAACTCCTCAGCGTCACAGACCCAGCCGGCAACACGGTAGCGTCGATCGAACGCGCCGCCGTGCGCCCCCTCGGCATCACCACCCACGCCGTCCACCTCATCGCCCAAGCCCCGAACGGCGATGCCTGGGTGCAGCAGCGGGCGTTCGACAAGGCGACCGACCCGGGCCTGTGGGACACGACGATGGGCGGGCTGGTCTCCGCCGGTGAATCCATCGCGCAGACGTTGGCACGCGAGACCTGGGAAGAAGCCGGCCTGCACATCGAAGCGCTGCAAGACGTGGCGCCTCGTGGCCGCTTCACCGTGCGGCGGCCGGTCGACAACGGCTACATGGTCGAGCACATTCACGTGTATAGCGCGACGGTGCCGAACGGCCTCGCGCCTCTCAACCAGGACGGCGAAGTGGCCGCCTTCGAATGCGTGCCGCGAGAGGTGCTGAAGCAGCGCCTGCTCGCCGGGGAATTCACGCTGGAAGCCGGGCTGATCCTGGCCGATGCATGGCACGACATGGCATAGAAGCGACACATGCGGCAAGATTCGGTCGCCAACGCGACATAATGCAAATCATTCGCATTGGGTGAATTCGACGCATCTGCACGATGCGCCACTCGCTTGCGAACCCGCGAATCCCCGCCGACTGCCCTCAGCCGATTGCCGCCGCCATGCACCACTCCACGCCCCGTTCGATCCTCTCCCTTGCGGTGCTCGCCGCCTTCGGCAGCACGCTGCACGCGCAGACCGCGCCCGCAGCCGATGCCGCACAAGGCGTGACGACGCTGCCCACGGTCACCGTCACGTCCAGCGCCGATGCGTCGGCCGGCGGTCTGAAGCCGCCGTACGCGGGCGGGCAGGTGGCGCGCGGCGGGCGGGTCGGCATCCTGGGCAGCCAGGACATCATGGACACGCCGTTCAGCATCACCAACTACACCCAGCAACTGATCCAGGACCAGCAAGCCGCCAGCATCGGCGACGTGCCGCTGAACGACCCGGCGGTGCGCGTGGCGCGCGGCTTTGGCAACTACCAGCAGACCTACTTCGTGCGCGGGCTGCCGGTGTTTTCCGATGACATGGCCTACAACGGCCTGTACGGCTTGTTGCCGCGCCAGTACCTGGCCGCCGAGCTGGTCGAACGCGTGGAAGTGTTGCGCGGCGCGAGCGCTTTCCTGAACGGCGCGGCGCCGGGCGGCAGCGGCCTTGGTGGTGCCATCAACGTGGTGCCCAAGCGCGCGCCCAACCAGCCGCTCAACGAGGTCACGCTGGGCGTCGACAGCGGCGGGCAAGGCTATGTGGCGGCCGACATCGCGCGCCGCTTCGGGCCCGACCGCAGCACCGGCGTGCGGGTGAACCTGGCGCATCGCGATGGCGACACCCCGGTCGACCATGCGAAGCGCGAGCTGACGCTGGCATCGGTTGGGCTGGACTTCCACACCGGCAACTTCCGCGTGTCGGCCGACGTTGGTTACCAGAACCAGAAGCTGAAGGATGCGCAACCGAGCGTCACCATCACCTCCGGACCGATCCCGAGCGCGCCGGACGCCCGCAAAAACCTCGGCCAGACCTGGAATTACTCGAACGAACGCGACACCTTCGGCACCGTGCGCGCCGAGTACGACATTGCGCGCGACTGGACGGTGTGGGGCGCCTACGGCTTGCGCAACGGCAGCGAAGCCACGGACCTGTCGAACCCGAACGCCAATGCCGCCGGGGAATTGAACTACCTGCGCTTCGTCGGCACGCGCGAAGATCGCATCCGCACCGGTGAAGTCGGCGTCCGCGGCCAGTTGAAGACCGGCGACATCGGCCACACGGTGGTGTTCTCGGCCGCCACCTACCGCGGCAAGACAGATGCCCCTTCGCAGTTCGCCAACTTTGCCGGCATCACCGCGGGCACCTTGACCCACCCGGTCGCCATCGATCCGCCCGCGCTGGATCCGTTCGTGTACCAGACCCGCAGCGACACCAAGACCCAGAGCTACGCAGTCTCCGACACCGTCTCGCTCCTGCAGGACACGCTGCGCGTCACGCTCGGTGCGCGCAGCCAGAGCTTCAAGGACGACGCCGGCGGCTACGACGAGAGCAAGGTCACACCGGTCTTCGGCGTGGTCTACAAGGTCTCGAAGGCGGTCTCGGTGTACGGCAGCTATGTCGAGGGCCTGGTGAAGGGCGACATCGCGCCGGCGACCTTCGGCTTTGGGCCCGCGCTCCCGGTCGTCAACGCCAACCAGGTGTTCAAGCCCTACCAGACCAAGCAGAGCGAGCTCGGCCTCAAGCTCGACTTGGGCCGCTTCGGTGGTTCGGTGAGCGTGTACGACGCGCGCAAGCCCACCTACGCTGTCGACCCCACCACGCTCGTCTTCGGCCAGACCGACAAGGTGAGCAACCGCGGGATCGAGCTCACAGTGTTCGGCGAAGCGATGCCAGGCCTGCGGGTGCTCGGCGGCGGTGGCTACACGCGCGCCAAGGTCGAGTCGACCGGGCTGCAATCGATCGGCGTACCGAAGTTCCAGATGAACCTGGGGGCCGAGTGGGATGTGCCGGCCGTCCCCGGCCTCGCGCTGACCTCGCGTGTGATGTACACGGGCAAACAATACGCCGATTCGGCGAACACGCAGCAAGTGCCGTCGTGGACGACGCTGGGCATCGGCGCACGCTACGCGATGGAAATCGGCGGCAAGGACTTCACGCTCCGCGCCCGCCTCGACAACCTGACCAACCGCAACTACTGGGCGTCGGCCGGTGGCTACCCGGGCGCCGGTTACCTGACCCTCGGCGATCCACGCACCTTCACCGTCTCGGGCACGCTGAGCTTCTGACGCAGCGCTTGTTCAGGCATCCCCCATGCTGACCTCCCGCACCATCAAGGTCTGGGCCTGGCTGCACAAGTGGAGCAGCCTGGTCAGCACGGTCTTCATGCTGCTGCTGTGCCTGACAGGCCTGCCGCTGATCTTTCACCACGAGATCGGGCACCTGCTCGGCACCGAGGTCGAGGCGGCCGAGATGCCGGCGAACGCGCAGCGCGTGAGCCTCGACCGGGTGATGGAAGTCGCCAAGGCGCGCTTCCCCGAAAAGGGCGGCATGTTCGTGTCGCAGGAGCCGGATGATGACCGCGTCTGGTTCGTCACGCTGTCGGACACGCCGACTTCCAACGACAACCTGAAGCAGGTCGCCGTCGATGCGCGCACCGGCGCGGCGCTGGCCGAGCCCAAGCTCGACCAGGGCTTCATGTTCATCATGTACTCGCTGCATGTGGACCTGTTTGCCGGGCTGGCGGGCAAGCTGTTCCTCGGCTTCATGGGCCTGCTGTTGCTGATCGCCATCGTCTCGGGCGTGGTGTTGTATGCGCCCTTCATGCGCAAGCTGAGATTCGGCGAGGTGCGGCGCGAGCGATCGACGCGCGTGAAGTGGCTGGACCTGCACAACCTGCTGGGCATCGTCACGCTGACCTGGGCCTTCGTCGTCGGCGGCACCGGCATGATCAACACCTGGGCCGATCTGGTGGTTAAGTATTGGCAGAACGACCAGATGGCCGAGATGGTCGCGCCCTACAAGGGCCAACCGCCGCTCACGCAACTCGGCTCGCTGGAAAAAGCCGTGGCCGCGGCGCGCGCGCAGGAGCCGGGCATGAAGCTCGGTTTCATCGCCTTCCCCGGCACCGCTTTCACCAGCCCGCATCACTATGGCGTGTTTTTCCGCGGTGATACGGCGCTGACTGCGCGCCTCTTCAAGCCGGTGCTCGTGGATGCCCAGACCGGCCAGGTGACTGACAGCCGCCACCTGCCGTGGTACCTGACGGCGCTGCTCGTCTCGCAGCCGCTGCACTTCGGCGACTACGGCGGCATGCCGATGCAGATCCTCTGGGCGCTGCTCGATGTGATCACGATCGTCGTGCTGGGCAGCGGGTTGTACTTGTGGATTGCCAAGCGCAAGTCGGCACCCATTGCGGCACCGGCTTCTGCTCATGCAGCGAACCCCGCGAACGAGGTGGCGATGGCCTCGATGGCCGAACCGCAAGCGGCGATGAGCCCGATTCGCCGGGAAACGTCATGACGACGCACCGCAAGCCCTTTCAATGGTCACTCTGGGGTGTGCCGATCGCGCTCGCCCTCGTCACCGCCATCGGGCTGATCGCCGCGTTGGTCGGTGATGGCGCCTGGGACGCAGCCTCGTGGATCGCGCTCGGCCTGCCGGTCGCCGTCTGCGCCTGGTTCGGCCTGCGTCGACGAAAGGCTGACGGGGCTCAGGCCGCGAGCGGCAACCGCACGACGGCCCGCAAGCCGTGAGGCAGCACCGGCTCCAGCGTCACCCTGCCATTGCTGCGCTCGACGATCTCGCGCACGATCGCCAGCCCCAGGCCGCAGCCGTTGCCCTCGTGCGTGGCGCGCGCAAAGCGCTGGAACACACGCTCACGGTCGGCCTCGGGCAGGCCGCCTCCGGTGTCTTCGACGAAGGCGATCGCGTTGCCACCTTCTTCGCGCACGCCCACGGTGATGCTCGCGCCGCGGCCCGCATAGCGGATCGCGTTGTCGACCAGGTTCACCAGCGCCTCGCGGATCAGCATCGCATTGCCCAGCACATGCAGACGCAGCGGCGCCGCGTCGGAGTCTTCGGTGCCGAGGTCGATGCCGGCAGCGAGCGCGCGCGGCACCTGGCCGGCGGCCACTTCGCGCGCCAGGCGCTGCAGGTCGAAGCGGGTGCGTGATTGCGCCATCGCCGCTTCGGGTTCGGCCCGCGCCAGCGCGAGCAACTGGCTCACCAGGTGCGCGCTGCGGGCCGCGCTTTCGTGCACGCGCTGGAGCCGGGCGCGCAGCTCCGGGTCGTTGCTGCAGGCGGCGCTCGCCAAGGCGAGTTCGGTCTGGCTCTTGAGGCCGGCCAGCGGCGTGCGCAGTTGGTGCGCCGCATCGCTGATGAAGCGCTTTTGCGCGACCACGTTCTCGCGCACTTCGGCCAGCAGCGCGTTGAGTGCGCGCGCCAGGCCGCGCACCTCTTCGGGTGCCGCTTCCAGCCGGATCGGCGCCAGGTCATTGGGCGCACGGCTCTCCACCACGCTGCGCAGCCGCGCCAGCGGCGCCAGGCCACCGCGGATACCGCCCCAGACGATGATGGACATCAGCAGGATCAGCCCCGAGAGCGGCAGGGCGGTGTCGATCAGGATCTGCCGCGCCAGCTCTTCGCGGCTCGCCCGGCTGCGCGCCACCTGCACCAGCATGCGCTGCGGCTTGCCCGGCTCGCCGTAGGCCAGGTAGAGCGCGACGACGCGCACGTTCACGTCGCGGCGCGTTTCCGGGCCGCCCTCGCGCACCATGCCGTCATAGAGATAGGGCTGGCCGAGGCGCGGGTTGTCGTTGGGCGGTGGCGCCGGCATCTGGCTGTTGCCGAGGATGAATTCACCCGGAGGCGTGCTCACCATGTAGTAGACGCGGTCGTCCGGGTCGGCCTCGATGATGTCTTGCGCCGCGCGCGGAAAGTCGATCAGGAGGCCATTGCCGCTCGGCTTGACCTGGCGTGCGAGCGCGCGCGAGGCAGTGGTCAGGCTCGCATCGATGGCCAGGTTGGCATACGAATCGGCCAACTGGTAGGTGAAACAGGCGCCGGTGATCCAGAGCACGATCTGCGGCAGCAGCAGCCACAGCAGCAGGTGCCGGTGCAGCGAGCGCGTACCCGGCGTGAGGCCCGGTACCCGCCGCAGCGCACCCAGCGGCAGGCGGCCGATCCAGCGCCTGGCCATCGAGGGGGTCAAATTTCGGCCTCGACCTCGAGCAGGTAGCCCAGGCCGCGCACCGTGCGAATCGAGACCTTCGAACCTTCGAGCTTGCGGCGGATGCGGTGGATGTAGACCTCGACCGAGCCGGGGTTCTGCTCGTTCAAATCGGGCGTCCACACCTGCACGATCTGCTCCTTGGTGACCACGCGGTCGCGCTGCGCCAGCAGCAGGTCGAGCAGCGTCCATTCACGCGGCGAGAGTTCGAGCGGCGTCTTGTCGACGGTGGCGCGGTGGGCTTCGCGGTCGAAGCGCAACAGGCCGGTCACCTGCACCGTGACCGCGCCGCCGGCGCCTTGCGCGCGCCGCAGCAGGGCGCGGATGCGCGCTTCCAGCTCGGGGAAGTCGAAGGGTTTGGTCAGGTAGTCGTCGGCCCCGGCGTTCAGGCCGGCCACGCGCTGCTCCAGGCCGTCGAGGGCGGTCAGCACCATCATCGGCAGGGCGGGTTTGGCCTCGCGCACGCGCTTGAGCACCGTCAGGCCATCGACCAGCGGCAGGCCGAGGTCGAGCACGCCGATGTCGAATTCGTGGCGCAGCAGCAGGTATTCGGCCACCGCGCCGTTGGCGGCGACTTCCACGTCGAAGCCGCTGCCCTTGAGGCTCACGGTGAGCGCATCGGCCAGGATCGAGTCGTCTTCGGCGAGCAGCAGTTTCATCGGGCGGTCTTTGACGAGTGCCCGCGATGTTAAGGCGCCGCTAAGGTACGGCCCGGAGTGTTTCCCCGAGGAAGCCTCCGGTGCTGCCCGTGGCGCCGGTTTCGACCTCTCTGAAGGGCGTTTGGCTGCCGCCACGCTGCCTTCTCCTGTGATTCCGCCCTTCAGCTCTTGCGCTTGTTGTACACATCCACGAATACCGCCGCCAGCAACACCAGCCCCTTGATGACCTGCTGGTAGTCGATGCCGATGCCCAGAATCGACATGCCGTTGTTCATCACGCCCATGATGAAAGCGCCGATCACCGCGCCCAGCACCTTGCCCACGCCACCCGAGGCCGAAGCTCCGCCGATGAAACACGCGGCGATCACATCCAGCTCGAAACCGGTGCCGGCCTTGGGCGTGGCGGTGTTGAGCCTCGCGGCGAACACCAGCCCGGCCACGGCGGCGAGCACGCCCATGTTCACGAAGGTATAGAACGAGAGCCACTGCGTTTTCACGCCCGAGAGCCGCGCCGCTTTCTCGTTGCCGCCGAGTGCGTAGATGCGCCGGCCGACGGTGGTGCGCGTGGTCACGAAGTCGTAGAACAGCATCAGCAGCGTCATGATGATCAGCACATTGGGCAGGCCCTTGTACGAGGCGAGCTTCCAGGTGAAAGCAACGATGATCGCGACGAAGACCAGGTTCTTGGCGACGAAAAACGGCGTGGGCTCGGCCTCGATGCCGTGGCGCATCTGGTTGCTGCGCTCGCGCAGCTTGGCCACCAGCAGGGCGAGTGCCACCGCGATGCCGGCGATCAGCGAGGTGGTGCGGAGCGTCTCGCCGGCCAGCCAGTCGGGGATGAAGCCGGAACTGAGCAACTGGAAGGCCTGCGGGAACGGCCCGACCGACTGACCCTGCAGCAGCGCCAGGCTCAGGCCCTTGAAGATCAGCATGCCGGCCAGCGTGACGATGAAGGACGGTATGCGAAAGAAGGCCACGAACCAGCCCTGCGCCGCGCCTATTGCCGCGCCGGCCAGCAGGCACACCATCGTCGCCGGCACGAAATGCCAGCCATATTCGACCATCAGCACCGCGGCCAGCGCCCCGACGAAGCCGACCACCGAGCCCACCGACAGATCGATGTGCCCGGCCACGATCACCAGCAGCATGCCGAGCGCCATGATCACGATGTAGCTGTTCTGCAGCACCAGGTTCGTGAGGTTGAGCGGCTGCAGCAGCGTGCCGTCGGTCATGAACTGGAAGAACGCCATGATCGCGACGAGCGAGATCAGCATGCCGTACTCGCGCAAATTGTTCTTGAGGAAGCCGGTGGCCATCAGGCGGCTCCGGCGGTCACGATCGAACGCATGATCTTCTCCTGCGACGCTTCCGCGCCGGAAAATTCGCCGACGAAGCGCCCTTCGTTCATCACATAGATGCGGTCGCACATGCCGAGCAACTCCGGCATCTCCGACGAAATCATCAGCACGCACTTGCCGGCGGCCGCCAACTCGGCCATCAGCGTGTAGATCTCGAACTTGGCGCCGACATCGATGCCGCGCGTCGGCTCATCGAGGATCAGCACCTCCGGCCCGGCGAAGAGCCACTTGGCCAACACCACCTTCTGCTGGTTGCCACCCGAAAGGTTCACCACGGGCTGGTTGACGCCCGAGCAGCGGATGCGCAGCTTTTGCTGGTAGTCGACAGCCACGGCGAACTCGCGCCCATCGTCGATCACCATGGCGCGCGACACGCCGCCCAGGTTGGCGAGAGAGACGTTGCGCTGGATGTCGTCGTCCAGCACCAGGCCGTAGCCCTTGCGGTCTTCGGTCACGTAGGCGATGCCGTGGGCGATGGCGCGCTCGATCGTGCTCACATCCGCCTCGCGGCCGTGCAGCAGCACCTGCCCACTGATCTTGCGGCCGTAGGAGCGGCCGAAGACGCTCATCGCGAGTTCGGTGCGCCCGGCGCCCATCAGCCCGGCGATGCCGACGATCTCGCCGCGGCGCGCTTGCAGATTCACGCCCTTGATCACCAGCCGCTCGGCATGCTCCGGGTGGTACACGCGCCAGTCGCGAATCTCGAACACCGTGTCGCCGATGTGCGGCGTGCGGTGCGGGTAGCGGTCGGCCATCTCGCGGCCCACCATCGCCTGGATCACCTGGTCTTCGCTGACCTTCTCGGTCCGGCAGTCGAAGCTGCGCACCGTGCTGCCATCGCGGATCACGGTGATGGTGTCGGCCACCTTGGCGATCTCGTTGAGCTTGTGCGAGATGAGGATGCAGGCGATGCCGTGCGCCTTGAGGTCGAGCAGCAGGGCGAGCAGCGCATCGCTGTCGGTTTCGTTCAGGCTCGCGGTCGGTTCGTCGAGGATCAGCAGCTTGACCTGCTTGGAAAGTGCCTTGGCAATCTCCACCAGTTGCTGCTTGCCCACACCCAGGTCGGTGATCAAGGTGCCCGGCGCTTCGTTCAGGCCCACCTTGCGCAGCAGCGCCTGGGTTTGTGCATGGGCAGAGAACCAGTCGATCACGCCGAATTTGGACGGTTCATTTCCGAGGAAAATGTTCTCGGAAATCGAGAGCAGCGGCACCAGCGCCAGTTCCTGGTGGATGATGATGATGCCGGCGTGTTCACTGTCGGCAATGCCGCGAAACTGCCGCTCGGTGCCCTCGAAATGGATCGCACCTTCGTACTCGCCGAAGCCGTACACGCCGCTCAGCACCTTCATCAGCGTGGATTTGCCGGCGCCGTTTTCACCGACCACGGCATGGATCTCACCGGCTTTCACGGCGAGGTCGACGTTGGACAACGCCGTCACGCCGTGAAAGCGCTTGGTGATGCCGCGCATCTCTAAGATCGTCATGATGCGCGTGCCGCTTACTTGATCTGCGATTCCTTGTAGTAACCGCTGTCGATCAGGATCGGCTTCCAGTTCGACACATCCACGCTCACCGGCTTGAGCAGATACGAAGGCACGACCTTCACGCCGTTGTTGTAGGTCTTGGTGTCGTTGACTTCCGGGGTCTTGCCGGAGAGCATCGCGTCGACCATGTTCACCGTGACGCGCGCCAGTTCGCGTGTGTCCTTGAACACGGTCGAGCTCTGCTCGCCGCGCAGCATCGACTTGACCGATGCAACTTCGGCGTCTTGCCCCGAGACGATGGGAATGGGCTGCTTCGGCGTGCCGTAGCCCACGCCCTTGAGCGAGGACAGGATGCCGATCGACAGGC
>JAMFRW010000253.1 GCA_026224975.1 Rhodoferax sp.
GGAGTTGGCGGTGGATGGGGTGCTGATCTCTCATCCGCACCAGGATCACTTCGGGCTGCTCGGAGAGGTTCCGAAGAGCTGGCCCGTGTACTGCGGCGAGGCAAGTGCCAAGCTGATGCAGCTCAGCCTCCAGATTTCCGGGCACCGCATCGAGCAGGAACTCAGACCTTGGAAGAGTGGTCGGCCGTTCGTCGTCGGCGAATTCACCGTGACGCCCCTGCTGACCGACCACTCGGCCTTCGACGCCCACATGCTGCTGATCGACGTGGCGGGGAAACGGCTTCTGTACTCGGGCGACTTTCGCGCGCACGGGCGAAAGGCGACGCTGGTTCGCGCGTTGATGGAATCGCCCCCGGCAAACATCGATGTGCTTTTGATGGAGGGCACCAACCTCGGCAGCGACAAACCTTGCATCGCCGAAGCCGAACTGGAAGATGAGTTCGTCGGTCTGTTCGAAGACACCGCTGGCCGGGTGTTCGTCACTTGGTCGGCACAAAACATCGACCGCACGGTGACGCTTTACCGGGCGTGCCTCAAAACCCGGCCGAACGCTCTTGGTGGACCTCTACACCGCCGAAGTTCTGGAAACCCTCTCGCAGCATGGGAAGATTCCACAGCCGGGCTGGCCGCAGTTGAAGGTCGTCATCACCAAGAACTTTGCTCGAATGTATCGAAGCACCGGCCGCGGCGAGTTTGTCGACCGCATGGCAAAGCATGGTGTGGCCGCGCGCAAGCTGGCGGAGACACCGCGCAGGTGGGTGACCATGATCCGCTCGTCACTGATCGCAGACTACGAGCGCGCAGAAATCACTCCATGTCCCGAAGACGCCTGGGCCTGGTCGATGTGGCGCGGGTATCTGGGTCGAGACGATGGCGCGAAGATCCATGCGTGGTTCGATGCAGGCGGCGTCCGGTCGAAACATGCTCATACGAGTGGCCATGCGTCGCCCACAATGCTGCGTGAATTCGCGGCCGCGATGGACGCGAAGACGATGGTGCCGATCCACGGCGTGGCTTGGGATCACGATGTGCTGGGGTTCCCGCACATCTCCAGGCTTGCCGATGGGCAGCCACTCACCGTTTGAGTATGGCAGCCAGCGACCTTATTGCCTGTCCGAATTTCATTGACCCAGTATCTCCTGACATCGACATCATATGAACGACCAAAAGATCAAGCCGACAGACCGCAAGAAGTTGATCATTTGGAGGCTCGGCAACATGGCGCGCTATGCCGAAGAACTGAGAGCGATGGCATTCGATCACGCAGCGCTTGCGAAGGCGGGTAAATACATTCGGGTTCTCGGTGAATCGGTTCGCTTGATCTCCATCGATTCTCGAACGCCGCTCATGCAATTGGAAATAAACGGCGCGGGCCTGGGCTCGACCAAGACTTTGGCGAACCTGATCCCCAAAATAGGCTCGTCCAGTCATGCGGAGCCTTCGACGCAAGCGCCGGGAGAAGAAAGAACGCTGCAGGCCTATCTCATCAAGTCGGCATTGAGTAACGGCAGGTCGATGATGACGCTGTTCCCCGAGCTGAGCGCCTGCGGTATCGACGACCTTGTCTTTGTGTGCGACGAAATCTCGATGGGTGATCGGAACACGGCTAGCGAGGCCAAGACTTGCAGGGCGGACATCATTGCTCTCGGCAGAAAGGGAGATACCTATTTCCCCGTGTATGTCGAGTTGAAATATGCGCGAAGCTTGGGAAGGCTGTTGGAGCAGCTCGACAACATCGAGCGGGAGACGGAGGAGCCGGATGTTCGAAGCGCCTTCGTCGAATTCCTGAATGCGACGACCGGCATTGCCAATAGCGCGATCGACGTGAGTCGCGGCAAGAAGATGCTGGTCTGGCCCCGTGCCGCCGGCGCGCAGAGCCCGCGCGTCGCCAAGGCCATCGAGGACGACATCATCGTGATCGGCTACCAGAGAAACGGCGCCGACTTCACCTTCGAGCGCAGCGAATAGGCTGTCGGGCGCTCTACCCCGCATCCAACGGAAACACCGGCCGCACCGGCCGCGTGAACGGGAACAGCGAATAGTCCGAACTCGTCACCCCCCGGCTGTCGCACTCGATCAGGTGCGAGGCGATGGGCACGAAGACCGGCCGGCAGTACATGCGGGACTTGAGCAGCAGGAAGCGGGCGGTGCGCGGGTCGAGGCCGGTGCATTCGAAGACGCCGAGATCCCAGGGCTCCTGGGTCTTTTCGGTGACGACGATTTGCGCGGCGCCGATGTCGAACAGCACGGTGCGGCCCATGTGGCTGCGCATGCCGGTGTAGGTGGGGCCGGTGATGGTGTAGCTGCCGTTGCTGATGACGCGCACGGTGCCGCTCAGGGTGACGGGCGGTTTGGTGATGCCGAGCTGCGTCAGCGGGATCTTGTTGCCGAGCGCGATGGTCGCGGTGGCGCCTTCGCCGGCGGCGATCAGTTCGGCCACCGCTTGTGGATCGCACAGCGGGCCGACTGCGATGCCGGTGAGGCCTTGGGCGAGCGCTTCCTGCAGTGCGTCCATGGTGTCGCAGGTGCCGCCCGACATGCAGTTGTCGCCGTGGTCGAGCAGCAGCACCGGCTTCGTCGCGTCGGCGGCGAGCGCTTTCGCGCGTGCGATGGAGTCGGCAAGCGGCTCACTCCGATACGCGAACTGTTCGCGCTCGGACCAGATCTGCGCGGCTACGCGGTCGGCGGCCGCTTGTGCGGCCTCGGGCTCGCCGGTGGTCACCACGCACATGCAGGGCGCGGGAATGTCGGAGAGCGAAAAGCCCGCGAACACGCTGACGGCCGTGACGCCGCCGCGCTCTTCGGCCCGCGCCGCTTGCACCGCGCGCTGCATGGCGCCGCTGCCGGTTGCGCTCTGCAGCGTGTGGGCCATCAGCGGCAACGGGTGCCAGCGCACCACTGGCTTCGATTTGCCCTCGATCAACTCGCGCAGCAGGCGGCCGGCATGCGCGCCGGTCTCGTACATGTCAACGTGCGGATAGGTCTTGAAGCCGACCATCACATCGGCGTTGGCCACCATCTTCGGTGTGACGTTGGCGTGCAGGTCGAGCGCCACGCCGATGGGCACACCGGGCGCCGCGGCGCGCAGGCGCGCGAGCAGGTCGCCTTCGCCGTCGTCGCTGTTCTGCGCCACCATGGCGCCATGCAGGTCGAGCAGGATCGCGTCGCAGCCGGCGGCCGCGTTCACGATGCGCGCGCACAGCGCGTCATAAGCCGCCGCATCGACCGGCCCGCTCGGGTTGGCCGATGCCGAGACCGGCGTGACGATCTGCGCGCCCATGCTCTCGGCCAGATCGATGAAGGCCGACATGGCGGTCTTCAGCCCAAAGTTGGCGCGATAGGCATCGCCGTCGTAAGTCGGCTCGAAGGCCGCGAGTGGTGTGGCGACCGGCGAGAAGGTGTTGGTCTCGTGGTTCAGGCGGGCGATCAGGAATTTCACGTGCAGTCCTTCCGGCGTGGTCGCTGACAGATCGGCGGCTCAGCCAGCGGCCGAACCACTCGGTATCAGCGCCGCCATTGCCGCAGCTTGCGCGTCGCCAGACCGTTCGGCGTGTTCGCGCAGGCCGAGTATCACGCCATCGCGGTCCACCGCCGGGCGGTTCTGGCTGACCTTCCACTTGCCGGTCAACGAGGTGAGCTCGATCTCGATGCCGACGATGGCGCGCAGCATCGGCGCGATGTAATCGGCCGGCGCATCGCTCACCGCCCACGGCGCCGGGCGCGCTGCTTCATGGCGCTCGGTGAGCCGCGTGACGAAGGCATGCAGCCAGGCCGCATCGTCGATGGCGCGCAGCGTGCCACGCGCCTGCACCATCACATAGTTCCAGGTCGGCACGACCTTGCCGTGCACCGCCTTGGTCGGGTACATCGAAGGCGAGATGTAGGCCTGCGGGCCTTGAAAGACGACGAGCGACGGCACATCGGTGCGCGCCTCGCGCCACAGCGGGTTGGCCCGTGCCACGTGCGCGCGCAGCGTGGTCTTGCCGGTGGTGGGGTCGGCATCGAGGATGAAGGGGATCGCATCCGCGCGCGGGCCATCCGCGCCGGTCGTGATCAGCAGGCCGAGCGGCTCGTTGCGCACGAGTTGGTGCAGCACCTCGGGGCGGGTTTCTTCGAAGTGGGAGGGCAGGTACATGGCGGCTCACAAAGTGGAAGCTGGGGCGATGGCGGCGGGCGGCGAAGCGGCATCTGCGGCGCGCGCCAGCCGCGCATCGAGTTTGCACCGAACAGCGGGCCATTCGCTGTCGATGATCGAGAAGTAGACCGTGTCGCGCACACGGCCCGAGGCGGTGATCAGGTGCTTGCGAAAGATGCCTTCCTGCGTGGCGCCGATGCGTGCGATGGCGTTGCGCGACTTGTCGTTGAGCGCATCGGTCTTCAGCTCGACCCGCATCGCACCCAGATCGTCGAACGCGTGGCCGAGCAGCAGGCGCTTGGCGTTGGTGTTCGCGGCGCTGCGCTGGTGCGAGACGGCCAGCCAGGTCCAGCCGATCTCGACGCGGCGGTTGGCGCGGTCGATGTTGCCGTAGCGGGTGCTGCCGATCACCTCGCCGCTGATGGCATCGACGATGACGAACGGCAATGCGAGGCCACGCGCCTGGTCGGCAAGCGCGAGCGCGGCCCAGGCGCGCATGGCGTCGGCATCAGGCACCGGCGTCGGCACCCACTGCCAGATGGAAGGATCGCAGCCGACGCGGGCGAGCTCCGGCACGTGATCCAGCGTCAAGGGCTCCAGCCGCACGAAGGGGCCGGTCAGCGTCACGGGTTGTGGGTTCATGGAAAAACTCCTTGCAGCGAATGGTTCTTCATCGTAGAAACAAACCAGACTGTCCAGGGAGCCATTCGAGTGCCACTGAAAAGAGCCGTTCCGGCTGAACTGCGCCAGCAGGTCTACCTGCGACTGCGCGACGCGATCGACGCCGGCACCTTTGCGCCGGGCGCGCGCCTGCCGGCGTCACGCGAGCATGCGCGGGTGCTGGGCGTATCGCGCAACACCGTGTTGTGGGCGGTGGAGCGTTTGCAGGCGGAGGGTTATCTGGTCGCGCGGGTCGGCGATGGCACTTATGTGGCCAAGCGCAGCGTACCGGTCCGCAACGCATCGCCAGAACCCCTGCGTGCGAAGTCCGCACCCACGCGCAGCAACCCGCGTGCACTGACGGCAGGTGCGCATCAACTGCTGTCGCGCCGCGGTCAGTTGATCGCCGAGACCGGCCTGCGCTGGGGCCCGGCGACCGGCGAATCTCTGCCGTTTCGCATCGGCCGGCCGGCACTCGAAGAGTTTCCGTTCGCGCTGTGGCAGCGGCTGGAGCGCAGCACCCCGATGGCCGCGCGTATCGCTGGTGCCGGGTATGCCGACGCAGCCGGCCACGCGCCGTTGCGATCGGCCATCGCGCAATGGCTGCTGGTCTCGCGCGGCATCCGCTGCGATGCCGGCCAGGTGTTGATCACCGCCGGCTCGCAGCAGGCGCTGGACCTCATCGCGCGACTGTTGCTCGATGTGGGTGAAGAGGTGCTGGTCGAAGATCCGGGCTATTGGGGCGTTCACGCCAACCTGGTCGCGCAAGGCGCGGTGGCGCGGCCGGTGCCCATCGATGATGAAGGCTTGTGCATTGCGCAGGGCGCGGCGCTCTACCCGAACGCGAAGCTCGCGGTGGTCACGCCCACGCACCAGTTTCCGCTCGGCGTGCGCATGAGCCTGGCACGCCGCATTGCGCTGATCGATTGGGCGAGGGCGGCACGCGCCTGGATCGTCGAAGACGATTACGACGGCGAGTTCCAGTACGGCGCGCAGCGCATTCCCGCGCTCTGCAGCATGGCGCACGACGCGCGTGTGCTCTATGTGGGCACATTCTCGAAGTCCTTGGGCGCGGGTTTGCGGCTGGGCTTTGTGGTGTTGCCGGATGTGCTGGTCGATGCGTTCACCCGGGCGCGTGCGCTGAGCGACCGGCAATCGCCCGGCGCGCTGCAAGACGTGCTGGCCCGCTTCATCGCCGAGGGCCATCTGCTGCGCCACCTGCGGCGCATGCGCGAGCTGTACCGTGAACGCCAGGGCGTGATGATCCATGCGCTGGCGCGGGCCACGGCTGGCGCGATCACGCTGGCGCCCAGCGCGCAAGGCATGCACCTGGCGCTCGAAGCGGGTGAGCGTGTGCGCGACACCGAGTTGAGCGAGCGGGCAGAGCGAGGCGGCGTGCAGCTCGCGCCGATCTCGCGCTACTGCATTGCGGCGGATCGCCGAGGCTGGTTGTTCGGTTATGCCGGCTACGACGAGGC
Organism: Rhodoferax sp.; assembly: GCA_026224975.1. Taxonomy (GTDB): domain Bacteria; phylum Pseudomonadota; class Gammaproteobacteria; order Burkholderiales; family Burkholderiaceae_C; genus LMDS01. Next base: position 6,274 of record JAMFRW010000253.1, read on the forward strand.
GGCGTTGGCGCGCGCGGCGCGCGCCCTGGCGCGGCAGATGCCCTGATGCGAAAGATCAGTGCCGAAAAAGCTCAGTGCAACATGAACGCCGAGGCCGAATACTGGCCCGGCTTCTGCCGCGCCATCCAGCTCATCGACCAATTCCGGAACTCGTCGGCTGGCATGGGCTTGCCCATGTGGTAGCCCTGCGCTTCGTCGCAATCGAGCTCGCGCAGCAGCTCCCAGACCTTGGCGTTTTCCACGCCTTCGGCGACCACGGTGAGCCCCAGGTTGTGGGCGAGGTCGATGGTCGAGCGCACGATCTTCGCGTCTTCCAGATCCTTCTCCATGCTCATCACGAAAGACTTGTCGATCTTCAGCTCGTCGACCGGCAGGCGCTTCAAATAGGCCAGCGACGAATAGCCGGTGCCGAAGTCGTCGATCGAGAGCTTGAAGCCCAGGCCGCTGAGCTTGTTGAGCGTGGCCAGCGCGCGCTGCGGGTCGTCCATGATCGCGCTTTCGGTGATCTCGAGGCAGAACGCCTCGGCCGGCACGCGGTGCTTGACGAGCAGCGCATCGAACTTGGCCGGCAGGTCCTGGTCGAGCAGATCGCGCGTCGAGAGGTTCACCGAGAGGCGCATCGGCATGCCTTCGGCATACAGCATCAGCCAGTGGCGCGCGGCTTCTTCGAAGACCCACATGGTCAGCGTGCGGATGAAGCCGGTCTGCTCGGCGAAGGGGATGAATTCCATCGGCGGGACGAGGCCGCGCGTCGGGTGCTTCCAGCGCACGAGAGTCTCGGCGCCGGCGACCACGCCACTGTCGAGTTCGAGCTTGGGCTGCAGGTAGAGGCGCAGCTCGCCGTGTTCCACCGCATGGCGCAGCTCGGTCAGCAGCGAGAGCGTTTGCGCGCTCGCCGCGTCGATCGAGGCGTCGTACATCAGCGGGCCTTCGGTGCGGCGCTTGGCGGCGTACATCGCCACTTCGGCATGGCTGAGCAGCGTGTCGGCATCGGTTGCGTGCGCCGGCCAGCAGGCCATGCCGATGCCGGCGCCCATGTCCACCGTGTGTTCTTCGAGCTTGAGCGGTTCGTCGAAGGCCAGGGCGATGCGCTGGGCGACGCTGGCGGCCAGCGCTTCGTCGCCCCGGCGCAGCAGCACGGCGAATTCATCGCCACCGAGGCGCGCCACCATGTCGCCATCGCGCACGATCTGGTTGGCGAGCCGCTCGGCCACGCCCTTGAGCAGCATGTCGCCGAAGCGGTAACCCAGCACGTCGTTCACATGCTTGAAGCGGTCGAGGTCGAGCATCAGCACCGCGACGGTGTGGCCGCCGGCTTGTGCCTGCGCGATGGCCTCGCCGACCGCATCGCGGAACTTCACGCGGTTGGGCAGGGCGGTGAGGCTGTCCCAGTACGCGAGCTTCAGGATCTGCTCCTGCTTCTCACCGACATTGATGCGCATGTGTTCGAAGGCCTGCGCGAGGTGACCGATTTCGTCGTGGCGCGCTTGCCCGCTGATGGGCGTGGTGTAGTCGCCGCCGCCCAGCCGCTCGGCCGCAGCCGAGAGTTCGCGCAGCGGCGTGGTCATGCGGCGTGCGGTGAGCGTGCTGCCGGCCACGAAGACGGCAAAGCCCAGCAGCGTGATCACCAGCAGGCTGATCTGCAGGTCGCGCGGCGGGCGCACGGCTTCGTCGATGGAGAGCGAGACGAGCGCCAGCACCGCCGCGCCGTTCTTGCCGGTGATCGCGTCGCTGGCCTGCGGCACCGGCGTAAGCCACTGGGCACGCACGCCGAATTCTTCATGGTCCAGGTCGACCGAGCGCATGCCCGAGGCTTCCGCCATTTGCGCCGGCCAGGTTTGGCGCGCCAGGCCTTCGGCCAACTCGGGCGAGAGGCTGGTGAGCGCGGCGCTCCAGGGGCTCGTGGCGCCGTCGCGCGTCAGCAGGGTCATGTTCAGGGCCGAGAGGCCTTTCATGTCGGCGGCCAGATGCGCGTCGAGCGGGAAGCCCATCAGCACCCAGCCGACCATCACCGGCGCCTTGACCGGCACCAGCACCACCTGATGCGGCCGGCCGGCGAGCATGGCGATTTCGCTCGCCGCGCCGCTGGCCGATGCGCCTGCGGCCAGGCGCTGGATCACCGGCGCCAGCTCGCGCGTGTCACGGCCGCTGGCGGCGCGCAGCGTGAAGTCGGTGGTGAGCAGCGCCGATTCGGTGGCGCCGATGCGCGCGCCGTGGTTTTCGAGGACCGAGCCGATGGTGAGCGCGTCGTTCGAGAGCAGTGCCGAGCGAAAACCGTAGTCGGCGGCGAGCAGGCGCGCGCCTTCGGTCAGCTTTTGGGCACGCTGCTGCAGCAGGCTTTGCAGCACGCGTTCGCCCACGGTGAGCTGGCCCGGCAGCCCGCTGCGCGCGTGCTGGCCCAGGCTGGCACTGATGGCGGTGAAGCTCGCGATCTGCACGATCAGCAACAGCCCCAGAAACACGCCGACGATGCGCGCGCCGATGGAGCGCCCCATCCAGTGGGCGAGCGGGTTCACGAACGCTTTCATCGGCGGGCTTTCATGGTTCGAGCGTCACGGCCAGGCGCACCGCCTGTTCCGCATTCGCGGCGCCGACCGTCACGGTCACCGACGCCGGCTCGGGGCCATTGAGGCCGGCGTGCCAGACGCGCAGCTTGTAGTTGCCGGCCGGCACCGATTCGATCTGCGCCTTGCCGCTGGCCGCGCTGAGCGCAAAAAGCGGCGTGTCGGTGACGAGGATCCAGGCGGCCATGGTGTCGTGGATGTTGCAGCCGAGTACGGCCACACCGGGTTTGTCGAACGTGATCGGCGCGCCCGGACCTGCGGCATAGAGCTTCAACTCGAAGGTCTTGATCGGTGAGAACGAATAAACCTGGTGGCGCACGGTGTCGAAGTTGGGAAACGTCACCTTCGTGCCGGTGGTGATCACCGTGATGCGCGGGTTGAACTGGCGCTTGGCTTGTGAGACTTCCACATCGGCCAGCGGCTTGACCGCCCCCTTGCCCCCAGCCGGCTCCAGCATCGCGACCGCGTCGACGAGTGGCTTGCCCTGCCCATCGGTGAACGCGACGGTGAAGTTGGCAGCGCGCGCGCCACCGGCGTGGCTTGCGAAGGCCACCAGCACGGCCAGCGCCGCACTGGCGTGCAGGGCGCGCCAGCGGACCAGGCCAAGGGGCGGATGGAAGGGGATGGCGGCTGAGATGGCGGCTGGCACGGTCGGCGTTACAAGTTGGGCAAAGCGGGGGCCGGAGCACCCGCCCCGCGTTCTTTGGGCTATCGGCTTGGGGGAATCGGACTTGAGGCGGGAAGACTCGGGCGCGGTCGGTGGTGTAGGTGGCTGCTCACCGCGTGGTGGCCGGGCGCTGTGGCCGGCGCTGCGCATACGTGCAAGTCAATGCACAAATGCGCGCGGTTGGCGCGTGTTGACAGCAACATCCCAGCAGCCGTGTGTGACTTCACGCCGCTTGCGAATGTGTGATCTGCCCCCTGGAAGGGGCGTTCCCGGGCGAGGCGAGGCTTGCTACGCTCCGCCGCCATGCCCTTAAGCCGTTACACCTTGTTTCCTCCAAGCGTTCGCTTGCACGTCTGCGCATCGCGGCGGGCGGCCGGCGCAAAGCAGGCAAGCCAAGTGCGTGGGCGGCTGATCTATGTCGTCAGGCTCTCATGGCTGGTCGTGGCCTTGATTGCCGCTGCGACGCATCCGGCGATGGCGCAACCCGCCGATGCCAATCTAGCCGTCTACGCACCCCGCGTCTTCGAGTCGCCGCGCGCCGTACCGATGTGCGGCCTGGCCGATCTGCAAATGCGTGCGCTGGCATACCTGAATGCGCTGCGCGCCGCGGGTGCCGATTGCGGTTCGGCGGGCCGCTTCGATCGCGTTCCGCCGCTCGCGTGGAGCATCCTGCTCACCCAGTCGGCGCACGGCCACGCGAACGACATGGCGACGCGCGACTACTTCTCGCATGTGAGCGCCGATGGCCGCACGCTGGCCGACCGTGTCAACGGCACCGGCTACGAATGGCGCAGCGTCGGCGAAGACATCGCCGCCGGCTACCCGAGCATCGAATCGGTGATGGACGCCTGGCTCGCCAGCGCCAGCCACTGCGCCACGCTGATGAACCCCAAAGTGCGCGAAGTCGGCCTGGCCTGCGTCTCCGGCACGCCACACACGCTCTACCGCACCTACTGGTCCTTGAACGTGGGCCAGCCGCGCTGATGGGCCGACCCCCGAAGCGCCTTCGGCGCTCCCCTCCAGGGGGCGACGCCACCGGACCGGCAGAGCCGGATCCACGGCGTCCGCTTGGCCTTAGTTTTTCGAGGCGGCGGCGATCACGCCACCGCCCAGGCACACGTCACCGTCGTACACCACCGCCGACTGCCCCGGCGTGACGGCCCATTGCGGGTGCTCGAACTGGAGCGCGAACGAGCCGTTCGCGCCGGGCGCGAGCGCGCAGGGCGAATCGGCCTGCCGGTAGCGCGTCTTGGCCGCAAGCGCGCCAGCCGCAGGCGCTTGGCCCGACACCCAGCTTGCATCGTCGGCCGCGAGTGCGCCCGATTGCAGCCAGGGGTGATCGTGCCCCTGCACGGCATAGAGCACGTTGGCCGCCATGTCCTTGCGGGCGACGAACCAGGGCGCGTGGTCGCCCACGCCGCGCGGTGCTCCGCGCTCCTTCAGCCCGCCGATGCCGATGCCCTTGCGCTGGCCGAGCGTGTAGAAGCTCAGGCCCACGTGCTCGCCGATCGTGCGCCCGCGGTCGTCGATGATCGGCCCGGGCTTGTTCGCCAGGTAGCGATTGAGGAAGTCTCGAAACGGCCGCTCGCCGATGAAGCAGATGCCGGTCGAATCCTTTTTCTTGGCGTTCGGCAGGCCGATGCTTTCGGCGATGCGCCGAACCTCGGTCTTTGGCAACTCGCCGACCGGAAACAGAGTCTTCGAGAGCTGCGCCTGATTGAGCCGATGCAGGAAGTAGCTCTGGTCCTTCAGCGGGTCCAGGCCCTTGAGCAGTTCGAACCTGACAGCCCCCACGTCGCTGTGCTCCCGCCCCCCAAGGGGGCGCCGGCCGCCTTGGGACGGCCCGGCGGCGGCCGAGCCCTCGCGTTCACGAACGCGGGCATAGTGGCCGGTCGCGATCTTCTCGGCGCCCAAGCGCATCGCGTGGTCCAGGAAGGCCTTGAACTTGATCTCGGCATTGCACAGCACATCGGGGTTGGGCGTGCGGCCGGCTTCGTATTCGCGCAGGAATTCGGCGAAGACGCGGTCCTTGTAGTCGGCCGCGAAGTTGACATGTTCGATCTCGATGCCGAGCACATCGGCGACCGATGCGGCGTCGACGAAATCGATGTTCGACGAGCAGTATTCGTCGTCGTCGTCGCCTTCCCAATTCTTCATGAAGATACCTACCACCTCGTGGCCCTGCTGCTGGAGCAGCCACGCGCTGACGGCCGAATCGACGCCGCCCGACAGGCCGACGACGACACGCTGGGGTTTCATCGACACAATTTTAGGTGGCCGGTGATCGGCCGGCAGGGTGCGCCGCTGTCACCCTGGCGACCTGTACGGGCTTGAACCGCGCCGTAAGATTCACGTGCCGGCCGTCACAGGCCGGCACACGTCTTCAGGGCGGGGTGAGATTCCCCACCGGCGGTAAATCGAAAGCCTTGGGGCCGACGATGAAGCCCGCGAGCGCCTGGCCTCTCCCGAGGCCAGGGTCAGCAGATCTGGTGCGATGCCAGAGCCGACGGTTTTCCGCCGAAGCGAAGCGCCTTCACAGGTGCTTCGCTTCGGCGGCACAGTCCGGATGAAAGAAGATGTGGCGGACTCGCGCGCTTGGTTGCCGTGCGGGCCGTGCTTGCGTTCGCCACGACTCGCTGTGCTTCTGCAAGGCGAAGAGTTGCGGCGCGGATGCGGCTCGCGTGCGCTTCGAAGCGCGTGGGTTCGCTGCGCCCTGGAATGTCTTTCGACCATGTTTGTATTCATGCGAGGAGCATTTCAATGTCTCACGACCTTTCCACTTCTGTATCCACTTCCATTCCCACGTCCTGGTCCGGCTTCGGTGCCGTCCTTGGCACGGCCTTGCCGCCCCGCCTGCGAGCCGCCGTCGATGCCTTGCGTGAGGGGCGGCCCATCCTGCTGTTCGACGATGACGACCGCGAGAACGAAGCGGATCTGATCGTTGCCGCCGAACTCATCGCCGACGACACCATGGCTTTGATGATCCGTGAGGGCAGCGGCATCGTCTGCCTTTGCCTTCCGGACGGCACGATGCAACGTCTGGCGCTGCCGCCGATGGTCGCGCGCAACGAGAGCCGCCACGGCACGGCTTTCACCGTATCGATCGAAGCGCGCGACGGCGTGACGACCGGCGTGAGCGCGGCCGACCGCGTCACCACCATCCGCGCGGCCATTGCCGATGACGCCAAACCCGAGCACCTGGCGCGGCCTGGCCACGTCTTCCCGTTGCGGGCCGTGTCCGGAGGTGTGTTGGAACGCCGTGGCCACACCGAAGGCGCGGTCGAGCTGGCGGTGCTCGCCGGCCTCAAGCCCGCGGCGGTGCTCTGCGAACTGATGAACCCCGACGGCACCATGGCCCGCGGCGTGCAGGTCGAACGCTTCGCGCAGTTGCACGATCTGCCGATGCTGACGATTGCCGAACTGGTCGAATGGCGACGCGAGGGCGAAGCGGCGCTGGCTTGAGCCAACGGGTCAGCGCTTGATCTCCGGCACATACACCGTCGCATCCGTCGTGATTGCGTCCAGCGGATAGGTCTTGCCGGCGAGAAAGTCCTCGATGCACCGCAGCACATGAGCGCTGCGGTGCCGCGAGCGGCTGGCGCGCAGTTCATCCAGCGTCATCCACAGCGTGCGCACGATGCCGGTGTCGAGCGCGCGGCCCGGTTCGGGCTCGCTGCAGGTGCCGGCGAAGGCAAAGCGCAGGTAGGTCACGTCTTCACCGCGCGAGGGCCGCTGAAAGCGAGAGAGGTACACGCCGACCAGCCGCTGCGGTGTGAACACGCGTGCGGTTTCTTCGAGTGCCTCGCGGACCACGCCCTGCAAGGGCGACTCTTCGGGGTCGAGGTGGCCGGCCGGGTTGTTGAGCATCAGGCCTTCGGGCGTGTGCTCTTCGACCAGCAGGAACTGGCTGGCGCCATCCGCCTTCCGCTCGATGATCGCGGCCACGGTGACGCTCGGTTTCCAACGCTCTGCCATGCGCGGCATCTTATCTGCAGGTACGCGCGTCATCTTTGTGTAAGCTTCACGAAATTCCATAAAACCAAGCGCCTGAGGAGGCTTCCATGCTGATAGGGGTTCCGCTCGAAACAGCGGCCGGTGAAACGCGCGTGTCCGTCACGCCCGAGACAGCCAAAAAGCTGAAGGCGCAAGGCCACACCATCAAGGTTCAATCCGGCGCGGGCGTGGCCGCCAGCGTCACCGATGCCGCGTACGAAGCCGCCGGCGCCGAGATCACCGACCAGGCCGGTGCGCTCGGCTGCGATCTGGTGCTGAAGGTGCGCGCGCCGCTGCACAGCGAACTCTCGCTGATGAAGACCGGCGCCAACCTCGTCGGCATGTTGAACCCCTTCGACAGCGACGGCCTGCACCGCCTGGCCGGCGCCGGCATCACCAGCTTCGCGCTCGAAGCCGCACCACGCACCACCCGCGCGCAAAGCATGGATGTGCTGAGTAGCCAAGCCAACATCGCCGGCTACAAGGCCGTGATGATCGCGGCCGACAAGTA
>JAMFRW010000254.1 GCA_026224975.1 Rhodoferax sp.
CCAGCGCACCGAAACCGAGCTGCTCAAGACCCCGAATCTGGGTCGCAAGTCGCTCAACGAAATCAAGGAAGTTCTGGCTTCGCGCGGGCTCACGCTCGGCGCGCGGCTGGAGAATTGGCCCCCGCAGGGCCTTGATAAACGATAAAACGTTTGTCGTGCACACCCCAGTACCTGACACGGCTGGGGTTCAATAAGTCAGTCAGAAGGAAACAGCACCATGCGCCACCGTAACGGACTCCGCAAACTCAACCGCACGTCGGAACATCGCCAGGCGATGCTTCGCAATATGTGCAATTCGCTGCTCAAGCACGAAGCGATCAAGACCACGCTCCCCAAGGCCAAGGAACTGCGCCGCGTTGTCGAGCCGCTCATCACGCTTGCCAAGGAGCCGACGTTGGCCAACCGCCGCCTGGCCTTCGACCGCACGCGTGACCGCGATGTCGTCACCAAGCTGTTCGGCGAACTGGGCCCGCGCTACAACGCGCGCCCGGGCGGCTACACCCGCATCCTGAAGATGGGCTTCCGCGTCGGCGACAACGCGCCGATGGCGTTTGTCGAGCTGGTCGATCGCCCGGAAATCGCTGCTGCCGAAGGCGCTGCGGAAGAGTGATCGTCACTTGACCACTCGGAGCCGATCGGTGCAAATCGACCGCTTCCGAGCCAAGAGCCAAAGGGGCCGGCACATGCTGGCCCTTTGGCGTTGTGGGCCGGCCATTTCGAATACGATCGGCGGTAAGTTCGGAACCTCTTCCACCGACAGAAGTCTTTCGCCCAGCCCCACGCACGAGCACTCACCGTCCCGCCGACTTCGCCCCATGCCGATACCTCATCTCCTCTTGTTGTGGCTGCGCGCGTTGGCGATGTCACTGCTGCTGCCGGCGGTGTTCGGCGCCCTGGCGGCGGATGAGTTTCTAGACCCTGAAGTTGCCTTCAAGCTCTCCGCCCGTGCGGTTGACGACAAATCCGTCGAGCTGAATTTCGAGGTTGCACCCGGCTACTACCTCTATCGCGAGCAGTTCAAGTTCGAGGCCGCTGGCGCCACACTGGGCGCGCCCGTCATCCCGGCCGGCAAGGTCAAGTTCGACGAGACCTTCCAGAAGAACGTCGAGACCTACCACGACGGCGTTCGCATCGTCATTCCGGTGACGCAGGCGGCCGGCCCGTTCAAGCTGCTGGTGACCAACCAGGGCTGCGCCGACAAGGGCCTGTGCTACCCGCCGATGCAACGCGGCGTCGAGGTCAGCCTGGTGGCGTTCGGCGGCAACGGCAGCATGCGCATGTTGGCCGCGAACGAGATGCCGGCGCCGGGCGCCGAGGTCGGCACCAGCAGCGGCGATGCCAACGCTCTGGCCAATGCATCGACGAACAGCACCCCCGTCGCCGATGCCAAGGCCACCAGCGCCAATGCTTCCGTTGCGGCACCCGAAGGCTCGCGCATCGACGCTGCCCTGCGCGACGGCCGCTTCTGGCCCGTCGTCGGCGTCTTCTTCATCGCCGGCCTGCTGCTCTCGCTCACGCCGTGCGTGCTGCCGATGCTGCCCATCCTCTCGTCCATCATTGTCGGCCAGGGCGCGAACGTGTCGCGCGGACGCGGCTTCGGGCTGGCGGCGAGTTATTCGCTAGGCATGGCGCTGGTCTACACCGCCCTTGGCGTCGCGGCAGGGCTGGCAGGCGAGGGCCTGGCGGCGACGCTGCAAAACCCGTGGGTGCTGAGCGTCTTCGCGGCCGGGCTCGTGGTCTTGGCGATGTCGATGTTCGGCGTTTACGAACTGCAATTGCCGGTCGCGCTCACCAGCCGACTCAGCGGCGCGTCGAAGCGCCTGCCTGCCGGGCGCGTGGCCAGCGTCTTCGCGATGGGCGGCGTCTCGGCGTTGATCGTCAGCCCCTGCGTGGCGGCACCGCTGGCCGGCGCACTCGTTTACCTCAGCCAGACGCGCGACGTGTGGCTGGGTGGCGCCGCGCTGTTTTCGCTGGCGGCCGGCATGAGCGTACCGCTGCTGCTGATCGGCGCCTCTGCCGGTGCGTTGTTGCCCCGCGCCGGCGGCTGGATGAACGAGGTCAAGCGCGTCTTCGGCCTGCTGCTGCTCGGCGTCGCGGTGTGGACGCTGCAATCGGTACTGCCGGCGAGCTTGGCGCTGGCGCTGTGGGGCGCGCTGCTCATCACCTCGGCAGTGCTGCTGGTCTCCGCGCACAGCCGAGGCCACCGCGCCGGCTGGTCCAAGAGCCTCTGGCGCCGCGCCGTGGCCGCCGTGCTCGCCTGCTGCGGCCTGCTGCAACTCATGGGCGCGGCCTCAGGCGGATCCGACCCGCTGCAGCCGCTCGCACACCTCGCCGGGAGAATCGGCGGCGGTGAGCAGGCAAACACGTCACCGCGCTTCCAACTCGTCCGCAGCGTGGCCGAACTCGATACCGCCCTGCAAACAGCGGGCCGCCCCGTCATGGTCGATTTCTACGCCGATTGGTGCGTCTCCTGCAAGGAGATGGAACGCTTCACCTTCACCAACGCGGCCGTGCAGGCCAAGCTGGCCGGCGCGTTGCTCCTCAAGGCCGACGTGACCGCCAACAGCACGCAAGACCGCGAACTGCTCAAGCGTTTCCAACTCTTCGGCCCGCCCGGCACGATCTTCTTCGACGCCCAAGGCCACGAAATTACGGCGGCACGCCTCATCGGATTCCAGAACAGCGCGCGCTTCTTGCAGACATTAAGTCTCGCCGGATTGTGAAGAGTGGCGCGCGACCACAAATCCTGCTATACTTGTAGGCTCAGTCGCGAGGTGGAGCAGTCTGGTAGCTCGTTGGGCTCATAACCCAAAGGTCGCAGGTTCAAATCCTGCCCTCGCAACCAAGAACACGACGGACGTTCGAAGCCCGGAGCCGTAGCAGACGCCAACCGCGAGGTTGGCGTCTTGCGTTGCGGCCCTCGCAACGGTCGAGGTAGGAAGCC
>JAMFRW010000031.1 GCA_026224975.1 Rhodoferax sp.
ACGGCCGGCCGATCGCCGGCGTGGTCGCCGCGCCCGATCGCGGCGAGGTGTTCGAGGCCACCGCCGGCGGCGGCGCGCGCATGAACGGCCGGCCCATCGCCGCCAGCAATACCCTGGACCTGGAAGGCTCGGCCATGCTGGCGGACCTGGCCATGCTCAAACACCCGGCTTGGCCGACACCGTGGCCCGAAATGCGTGTCGAGAGCCGCAACGCCATCGCCTACCGGCTCTGTTCGGTGGCCTGTGGCGATGTCGACGCCATGCTGGCCCTGTCGCCGAAGAACGAGTGGGACATGGCCGCTGGTGACCTGATCGCCGCCGACCGGCAGCGAAGCGGTATAGCGGATCGAGCCCTGGGTATAGATCGCGATGTCGGTGGTGCCGGCGCCGATGTCGACCAGCGCCACGCCCAGGTCCTTCTCGTCTTCGGTCAAGACCGCGTGGCTCGATGCGCTGGGGTTCAGCACGAGCTGATCGACTTCCAGCCCGCAGCGCCGCACGCACTTCACGATGTTCTCGGCCGCGCTTTGTGCGCCGGTCACGATGTGCACCTTCACCTCGAGGCGCCCACCGCTCATGCCGATCGGCTCCTTCACTTCGTGGCCGTCGATCACGAATTCCTGCGCCTGCACCAAGAGCAGCCGCTGGTCGTTCGGGATGTTGATGGCCTTGGCGGTTTCGACCACGCGGGCAACGTCGACCGGCGTGACTTCCTTGTCGCGCACGATGACCATGCCGGTCGAGTTTTGCCCGCGGATGTGGCTGCCGGTGATGCCGGTGTAGACGCGCGTGATCTTGCAGTCGGCCATCATCTCGGCCTCTTTCAAGGCCTGCTGGATGGACTGCACGGTCGCATCGATGTTGACGACGACGCCGCGCTTGAGCCCGTGCGCCGGCGCACTGCCGAGACCCGCGATGCGCAGCTCGCCCCCAGGCATCACCTCGGCCACGACCACCATCACCTTCGCGGTGCCGATGTCCAGGCCGACCACCAGATCCTTGTATTCCTTGGCCATGTTCTAGTTCCTATTTCTTCGCCGGCTTATCAGTGGCATTGATCGTTGTCGTGATGCCCTTGAGGCGCACTGCGTAACCCTGGTTGTGACGCAGGTCGGCGTATTCGAGCGGGCGCTGGTAGCGCTGGGTGATCTGCGTGAGCGTGCCCACGAAGCGCTGGGTGCGCGCGATCACCTCGTCATCGCTACCACGGCCCAGCTCCACTTCGGCGCCGGTGTCCAGCTCCACATGCCAGGAGCCGCGGCCGGAGAGCGCCAGCGTTTCGATGTGCGCATCGAGTGGCGCGAACACCTTGCCGAGCCGCCCCAGCAGCGCGAGCATGTGCGCCGAGCTGCCATCGGGGCCGGCCAGCGTGGGCAACGCGTCGTCTTCCACATCGCCGAGGTTGGCTTCGAAGACCTCGCCGAAGTTGTTGACGAGCTTGTCTTGCCCGCTCTCGGCCGCCAACGCCGCGCTGGCCTTGGCACTCGCCTTGACCTTCTCGCTGATCTCATTCACGGCGCTTTTGTCTGTCTCATCGGCCGCGCCCACGCCGCTCCACAAAGCCACGGCACGATGCTCTTCGAGCTGCACCGTGAGCCGGTTGGGCCACACACGGCGCACGATGGCCGCGCGCACCCAGGGCACCGATTCGAACGCATGCCGGCCTGCCGTGAGGTCCATCGTGAAGAAGCTGCCGACGAGCCGCGGTACCGCATTGGCGCGGATGGTCGAGACGCTGTTGCGCGTCACATCGCCTTCGATGCGAATCTCGTGCAACGCAAACAGCGGCTGCCGCGCAACCCACACCACCGCCGTCGCCAGCAACGCCACCACGCCAACCGTCGCCAGGAAACCGGCGGTCGCGTTCATCAGGCGGATGTCGCCCGGCAACACGGTGTCGAAGGAGGCGGAGCGGGTGGCCATTGTTCTTTCTTGCGTTCCGTCAGGCAGCCACAGGGCGAGATGCGTCCAGCGCCGCGTCGGCGATCAGGCGCACGCACAGTTGCTCGTAGCTGATGCCCGCGGCGCGGGCCGAAATCGGCACCAGCGAATGCGAGGTCATGCCCGGCGAAGTGTTCATCTCCAGCAAAAAGGCCTTGCGGTCGCTGGCACGCACCATCAGGTCGGCCCGGCCCCAGCCGCGGCAGCCGAGCGTGCGATAGGCCTGCACGACGATGCGCTGGATCTCGGCTTCTTCATCGGCCGGCAAGCCGCTCGGGCACTGGTACTGAACGGTGTCGGTGAAGTACTTGTTCTGGTAGTCGTAAGCGCCTTCGGGGGCGTTGATGCGCACGATCGGCAAGGCGTGGGCCGACGCGCCCTGGCCCAGTACCGGGCAGGTGATCTCGATGCCGTCGATGAACTCTTCGCAAAGCACATCGGGGTCGTACTTGGCAGCCAGTTCCACCGCTTCCTGCATCTGCGAATAGCCTGCCACCTTGGTAATGCCGATGGAGGAGCCTTCACGCGGCGGCTTCACGATCACCGGCAGGCCCAGGTCATCGGGCACGGTGCGGATGTTCTCGCGCGTGCGCTGCTCGGTGCTCAACCAGCGGTAGCGCGGCGTGGGCAGGCCTTCGGCGATCCACACGCGCTTGGTCATGACCTTGTCCATCGCGATGGCCGAGGCGAGCACGCCGGAGCCGGTGTAAGGCATGTGCAGCAGTTCGAGCGCGCCTTGCATCGCGCCGTCCTCACCGAGCCGGCCGTGCAGCGCGATGAAGCAGCGCGCGAAGCCCTCGTGCTTCAGCTCGACCAGCTCGCGCTCGGCCGGGTCGAAGGCATGCGCATCCACACCTTGCGAGCGCAGCGCGTTCAACACGCCCGTGCCCGACATCAGCGAAATCTCGCGCTCGGCCGAGGTGCCGCCCATCAGGACGGCGACCTTGCCCAGCGCCTTGACGTCCACATTCATGCGCTTCCCTTTCCTGAAGTTCCGGCGGCCGATGCGGCCAGCATCTCGCTGACCAACCCAGGCACATTGCCGATCGAACCCGCGCCCATCGAGATCACCACATCGCCGTTTCGCACCTGTTCGGCGATGGTCTGCGGCATGGCGCCGATCTCGTCGACGAACACCGGATCGACCTTGCCGGCCACGCGCAGCGCGCGCGCCAGCGCCCGGCCATCTGCCGCGACGATGGGCAGCTCGCCCGCCGCATAGACCTCGGCCAGCAGCACCGCATCGGCCGTGCCGATGACCTTGACGAAGTCCTCGAAACAATCGCGCGTGCGGGTGTAGCGGTGCGGCTGAAAGGCCAGCACGAGGCGCCGCCCCGGGAACGCACCGCGCGCTGCGGCCAGCGTGGCCGCCATCTCGACCGGGTGATGGCCGTAATCGTCGATCAGCGTGAAGCTGCCTCCCCCTTGGGCCGCGCTCACCGGCTGTTCCCCATAGCGCTGGAAGCGCCGGCCCACGCCGTGGAACTCGGCCAGGCCTTGCACCACGGGCGCATCGGCCAGTTCGAGTTCGGTCGCCACGGCAATGGCCGCGAGCGCGTTGAGCACGTTGTGGTCACCCGGCAGGTTGAGCGTGACGCGCATGTCGGGCATGCGGATGCCGTTGCGGCGCTGCACGGTGAAGTGCATGGTGCCGGCATCGGCCACCACTTCGACAGCGCGCACCATCGCGTCTTCACCGAAGCCGTAGGTCACCACCGGGCGCGAGATCATCGGCATGATGGAACGCACACCAGGGTCGTCACTGCACAAGATGGCGGCGCCATAGAACGGCATGCGGTGGATGAATTCCACGAACGCCGCCTTGAGCTTGGCGAAGTCGTGGCCGTAGGTGTCCATGTGGTCGGCGTCGATGTTGGTCACGACGGCCATCACCGGCATCAGGTTGAGGAACGAGGCATCCGATTCGTCGGCCTCGACCACGATGTAGTCGCCCGAACCGAGCCGCGAGTTCGCGCCTGCCGCATTCAACCGGCCGCCGATCACGAAAGTGGGGTCGAGCCCGGCCTGCGCGAGCACGCTGGTGACGAGGCTGGTGGTGGTCGTCTTGCCGTGCGTGCCAGCGATGGCGATGCCTTGCTTGAGCCGCATCAGCTCGGCCAACATGACGGCGCGCGGCACGACCGGCACGCGCTTGGTGCGGGCGGCGATCACCTCGGGGTTGTCGCCCTTCACAGCGGTCGAGGTGACGACCGCTTCGGCGCCTTCGATGTTGTGCGCGTCATGGCCGATGTCGATGCGGATGCCGATGGACGCGAGCCGGCGCGTCGTCGCGCTCTCGCTCTGGTCGGAACCCGAGATCACGTAGCCGAGGTTGTGCAGCACTTCGGCAATGCCGCTCATGCCCGAGCCGCCGATGCCGACGAAGTGGATGTGTTTGACGGCGTGCTTCATGCGATCGCCAGCCTTTCTAATTCGTCCGCCACATGTGCAGCGGCTTTCGGCTTGGCGAGTGCCTTTGCCTTGATAGCCATGGCCGTCAAAACGTCCCGTGTCAAACCAGCCAGCAAGTCCGCCAACTTCCGTGGCGACAACTCACTCTGCGGCAGATGAATGCCCGCACCATGCCCGGCCAGCCATTGCGCGTTGTCGCGCTGGTGCGAGGTCGTGCTCACGATCAGCGGCACCAGCACGGAAGGAACGCCGGCCGCGCACAACTCGCTGACGGTGATGGCGCCGGCGCGGCAGACGATGAGGTCGCACTCCGCCAGACGCTTTGCCATGTCGTCGATGAAGGGCAGCACTTCGGCTTGTACTTGCGCGACGTCGTATGCGGCTTGGACCGTTGCGTGGTGCGCCTGGCCGGTTTGATGCGTGACGCGCGGACGCTGCGCTTCGGTGAGCAGGGCGAGTGCTTGTGGCACGCAGTCGTTGAGCGCCTTCGCGCCCAGGCTGCCGCCGACGACCAGCAGGCGCAGCGCGCCAGTGCGGCCTTCGAAGCGCTGTGCAGGCGCCGGCAAGGATTCGATCTCCGCCCGCACCGGGTTGCCGGTGACGACGGCATTCTTGGTCTTGCTCGCGGCGGGTCCATCGAAGCCAAAGGCCACGCGATCAGCCACCGGCAGCAAGGCGCGGTTGCTCATCAGCAAGGCCGCGTCGGCGTTGACCAGCATCAGCGGCTTGCCCAGCAGCGAGGCCATCAGCCCGCCGGGAAAGCACACATAGCCGCCCATGCCGAGCACGGCGTTGGCATGGCGGCGGCGGATGATCTGCAGGCAGCTCCAAAAGGCCACCAGCAAGCGCAGGCCGCCGGTCAGCGTCTGCAGCAGGCCCTTGCCACGCAGGCCGGCGAAGGCGATGGTGTCGATGGGGATGCCGCTCGGCGGCACTAATCTGTTCTCCATGCCCTGCGGCGTGCCCAGCCAGCTGATGCTCCAGCCGCGCGACTGCATTTCGCGCGCGACGGCGAGGCCGGGAATCACGTGCCCGCCCGTGCCTGCGGCCATGATGATGAGATGGCGCGTCGTCATGCGCGACCGCCTCGCATCATTTGCCGATTCTCGATATCAATGCGTAGAACGATCGCCAACGCAATCATGTTCATCACGATCGCCGAGCCGCCGTAACTCATCAGCGGCAGTGTTAGCCCCTTGGTCGGCAGCACGCCGAGGTTCACGCCCATGTTGATGAAGGCCTGGCCGCCCATCCAGATGCCGATGCCTTGCGCATACAGGCCGGCGAACACACGGTCGAGCGCGATGGCCTGGCGGCCGATGTGGAAGAGGCGGCGCGAGAGCCAGAAGAACGCGAGGATCACGCAGGCCACGCCGACGAAGCCGAGTTCTTCGCCGATCACCGCGAGCAGAAAGTCGGTGTGTGCCTCGGGCAGGTAATGCAGCTTTTCCACGCTCGACCCCAATCCTTGTCCGAAGATTTCGCCGCGGCCGAAGGCGATCAGCGAGTGCGTCAACTGATAGGCCTTGCCGAGCGCGTATTCCGGGTCCCATGGCCGCAGGTAGGCAAAGATGCGCTCTCGCTTTTCAGGGCTGGAGGCGATCACCAGGCAGAAGGTGCCCACCAGCACCGCGCCGCTCAGCAGGAACATGCGGCCGTTGACGCCACCCAGGAAGAGAACGCCCATCGAGATGAGCGCAACCACCATGAAGGCGCCCATGTCGGGCTCGCGCAGCAGCAGCGCGCCGGTGATGCCGAGCGCCACCGCCATGGGCCACACGGCCTGCACGAAGTTCTCTTTCACGTCCATCTTGCGCGTCATGTAGCTCGCGGCATACATGGCCATCGCGACCTTGGCCAGCTCGCTCGGCTGGAAGTTCATGACGCCCAGCGGAATCCACCGGCGCGACTTGTTGACGACCTTGCCGATGCCCGGCACCAGCACCAGCACCAGCAGCACGAGCGCGATGACGAAGATCCACGGCGCCGCCTTCTCCCAGGTGCTCACCGGGATCTGCACGGCCACGAAAGCCGCGATGCAGGCCAGGCTCACCTGCAGGATGTGGCGGGTGAGGAAATGGGTGGAGGTGTAGAGCGCGAACTTGGGGCTGTCGGGCAGTGCCACCGAGGCGCTGTAGACCATCACCATGCCGAGCGCCAGCAAGGCGACGATGACCCAGACCAGCGCCTGGTCGAAGCCCAGCAAGCGCGTGGGCTGGCCACTGCCGACGTTGATCCAGTCGCGCACCGGCACCGATTCGCGCAGGTCGTCGGCCTTGGCGCCGCGCGAGGTGAGCGATGCGAAGGCGGCGCGAATCCCGTCGAGGCCGAAGCGGCTCGGTGGGGCTGCGTTGTTGGATGCGGTATTCATGCAGCCACCTCCCCCAGATCAGAAGCCAGCGCGTGCACTTCGGCCACGAAAACCTGCGCGCGATGGCCGTAGTTGCGGAACATGTCGAGGCTGGCGCAGGCCGGGCTCAGCAGCACGGCATCGCCCGCTTGCGCCTGTTCGAAGCACCAGCGTGCGGCGGCTTCCAGCGTGGCGTGGCGCTGCATCGGCACGCCGGTGCCGGCCAGCGCCTCTTCGATGCGATTGGCATCACGGCCGATCAGCGCCACGGCGCGCGCATGGCGGCGCACCGGCTCTTTGAGCGGCGAGAAGTCCTGCCCCTTGCCATCGCCACCCAGGATCACGACGAGCTGGCCCGGCGCCTTGTCGGCACCGAGGCCGAAGAGCGCTGCGACCGTCGCGCCGACGTTCGTGCCCTTGCTGTCGTCGAAGGCATCGATGCGGTTGACAGTCGCGATGAACTGCACGCGATGCGGCTCGCCAGCGTATTCACGCAGGCCGTGCAGCATGGGCGCGAGCGGGCAGCCGACGGCCGTCGCGAGCGCCAGTGCGGCCAGCGCGTTGGCGGCGTTGTGGCGGCCGCGCACGCGCAGCGCATCGGCCGGCATCAGGCGCTGGATGACCAGCTCTTCGGGCTCGGCGATGCTGCCGCGCTTGGGGCGTTTGATGATGGTCTCGTCGCTTTCGAGCGCGCGCACCAGCCAGGCCATGCCGTTCTCGTCGAGCAAGCCGAAGTCACCGGGATGGCGCGGCGCGTCGAGGCCGAAGCGCACCACCTGACGATGCACCGTGCGCGATGGCCGGCCCTTGCCACCCTTGACGATGAGCGACTCGGGGATCAGCTTCTCGACCTGCGCATCGTCACGGTTGATCACCATCACCGCCGTCTTGCCGAAGATGCGCGCCTTGGCCGCGATGTAGGCCGCCATGTCGCCATGCCAGTCGAGGTGATCCTGCGTGATGTTGAGCACCGTCGCCGCGCTCGGCTCGAAGCCCTTGACTTCGTCGAGTTGGAAGCTGGAGAGTTCCAGCACCCAGACTTCCGGGAGGTGTTCGAAGATGGGCAGCGGCGGGGGTGGATCGGGGAGGATGGGGGTGGGTTCTTCCTCGCTGCTCTGGAGCGCTTCGTCGCCCTCACCCTCGGTCCCTCTCCCAGGGGGAGAGGGAAGGTCGGCTTCGGCCAAGGTGTCTGGTGACTCGTGGTCTTCTGCGGCGACATCCTCTTGAATTGGCCCCTCTCCCTCCGGTAGAGGGCTGGGGTGAGGGCCAGCGGCATCACCAGCCGGCTCCACATCCAACGCATCCGCCAGCGTCTGCAACATCGTCGGCCCGATGTTCCCGGCCATCGCCACCCGCTTGCCAGCCCGCTCGATCAACATCGCCGCCATCGCGGTGGTGGTGGTCTTGCCGTTCGTGCCGGTGATCGCAATCACCTTCGGCGCATACCCGCGCACAGCCTTCAGATCGGCCAGCGCCCGCGCAAACAAGTCCAGCTCGCCCTGCACCGGCACACCCGCATCCATGCAACGCGAAAGCGGCCCGGCGATGCGCTCATCGAGCATCGACAACCCCGGGCTCTTGAGCACCAGCTTCACGCCCGCAAACGCCTCATCCGTCAACGACCCATTCAGCACCGTTGCAGATGGAACATGCTCGGCCAAAGCACCGGCATTCGGCGCCACATTCCGAGAATCCCAAACCCGCACGACCGCACCGAAGCGCGCCACCCAGCGCGCCATCGCCAGGCCCGATTCGCCGAGGCCCAGCACCAGAACAGTGGCGTCCTTGAGGTAAGTCATGACAGCCCCCACGGCGCTGCGCGCCGGCCCCCCGAGGGGGTGTCGACTGCTTTGAGGCGGCTCGGCAGCAGTCGCATCACCGCAGCTTCAAGCTCGCCAGCCCGATCAGGCACAGCAGCATGGTGATGATCCAGAAGCGCACGACGACCTGCGTTTCCTTCCAGCCGGATTTTTCGAAGTGATGGTGCAGCGGCGCCATCTTGAGGATGCGCCGGCCGGTGCCGTAGCGCTTCTTGGTGAACTTGAACCAGCCCACCTGCAACATCACCGACAACGCCTCGGCCACGAACACGCCACCCATGATGCCGAGCACGATTTCCTGCCGCGTGATGACGGCGATGGTGCCGAGCGCGCCGCCCAAGGAGAGCGCGCCCACGTCACCCATGAACACCTGCGCCGGGTGCGTGTTGAACCACAAAAAGGCCAGCCCCGCGCCGGCCATCGCCGCGCAGAAGATCAGCAGTTCGCCGGCGCCCGGGATGTAGGGGAACAACAGGTAGCGGCTGAACACCGAGCTGCCGGTGATGTAGGCGAACACACCGAGCGACGAGCCCACCATCACCACCGGCATGATGGCCAGGCCATCGAGCCCGTCGGTCAGGTTGACGGCGTTGCTGGCACCGACGATCACGAAGTAGGTCAGCGCGATGAAGCCGAACACGCCCAGCGGGTAGCTGATGGTCTTGAAGAAGGGCACGATCAAGTCGGCCTTGGGTGGCAGGTCGTTGGAGAAGCCGCTCTGGATCCAGCGCACGAAGAGTTCGAACACGCGCAGGTTGGAGGTTTCGCTGACGCTGAAGGCGAGGTAGAGCGCGGCCACCAGGCCAATCACCGATTGCCACAGGTACTTCTCGCCCGAGGGCATGCCTTCGGGGTTCTTCTGCACGACCTTGCGCCAGTCGTCGGCCCAGCCAATGGCGCCGAAGCCGAGTGTCACCAGCATCACGATCCAGACGAAGCGGTTGCTCCAGTCGAACCACAGCAGCGTCGAGATGCCGATGCCGATCAGGATCAACACGCCGCCCATCGTGGGCGTGCCGCTCTTGACCATGTGCGCTTCCACGCCGTAGTTGCGCACCGGCTGGCCGATCTTGAGCGAGGTCAATCGCCGGATCACCCAGGGCCCGAACGAAAGGCCGATGAGCAGCGCGGTCAGCGCCGCCATCACCGCGCGGAAAGTCAGGTACTGGAAGACGCGGAAGAAGCCGAACTCCGGCGACAGCGTCTGCAGCCAGTTGGCCAGGCTAAGCAGCATGCGTGGCCTCCGAAGCGATCAGGGCAGCCACCACGCGCTCCATCTGCATGAAGCGCGAACCCTTCACCGCCGCCGCATTGCAATGCGGCGCCTGCGCCAGCGCGGCGATCAGGCTGGGCACGGCATCGAAGTGGCGCGCGCCGGGAAAGGCCTGCGCCGCATGCGCGCTCATCGTGCCGGCCAGCCACACCGCATCGATGCCGCGCTCGTGCGCATAGGTGCCGACTTCGTGGTGGAAGGCCGGCCCTTGGTCGCCCACCTCGCCCATGTCGCCCAGCACCAGCCAGCGCGGGCCGGGCAGCGAAGCCAGCACATCGATCACGGCGCGCACCGAATCCGGGTTGGCGTTGTAGGTGTCGTCGATCAGCGTGACGAGGCGGCCGCCCTGCAGGAAGGATCGCACTTGCGAGCGGCCCTTGACCGGCGCAAAGGCTTCGAGGCCGCGGCCGATGGCTTCGAGCGGGCAGCCTGCTGCCAGCGCGCAGGCGGCGGCGGCAAGCGCGTTCTTCACGTTGTGCCAGCCGGCCACATGCAGTTGCAGCGTGACGGTGCCGGGCGGCGTGTGCAGCATCAGCGCCCAATGGGTCGCGTCCCAGACCGCGTGGCAGGTCACATCGGCCTTGCCTTGCAGCGCGAAGGTCAGCGTGGGGCGGGTGCCGGCGAGGCTGTGCCACAGCGGCGCGTGGGCGTCGTCGGCCGGAAACACCGCCACGCCGGTGGTGCCGAGCGATTCGATCACCGAGCCGTTTTCGCGTGCGACGGCTTCCACGCTTTCCATGAATTCCAGGTGTTCGCGCTGCGCGTTGTTGACCAGCGCGACCGTCGGCCGCGCGATCGCGGCCAGGTGCGCGATCTCGCCGGGGTGGTTCATGCCGAGTTCGACGACGCCGGCGCGATGGCCCACCACCTCGTCTTGCCGCAGGCGCAGCAGCGTGAGCGGCACGCCGATGTGGTTGTTGAAGTTGCCTTCGGTCGAGAACGCCGCATCGCCGAGCCACGCGCGCAGAATGCTCGCGATCATCTGCGTGACGGTCGTCTTGCCGTTGCTGCCGGTGACGGCGATCAGCGGCAGCTCGAAGCGCGGGCGCCAGGCGGCGGCGAGTGCGGTGAGGGCTGCTTGGGTGTCGGCGACTTGCAGGCCGGGAAGACCTGCTTCGGCGAGGCCATGTTCTGCAATGGCAGCGACCGCACCGCTGGCGCGGGCCTGTGCGAGGAAGTCGTGCGCATCGAAGTTCTCGCCCTTGAGTGCGACGAACAAGTCACCGGCGCGCAGGCTGCGTGTGTCGCTGTGCACACGATGTATCGCCACAGAGCCATCGCCCACCAGCGTGGCCGAGGGCAGCAGCGCGTGGGCCTGGGCCAGCGTCATCATGCGGCGGCTCCCTTGTGCAGGCTGGCGCGTGCAGCGAGCGCTGCGCTGGCTTCTTCCACATCGGAAAAATGCTGCTTCACGCCGCGGATCTCTTGGTAGTCCTCGTGGCCCTTGCCGGCGACGAGGATCACGTCGCGCGCATCGGC
This sequence comes from Rhodoferax sp., assembly GCA_026224975.1. GTDB lineage: Bacteria > Pseudomonadota > Gammaproteobacteria > Burkholderiales > Burkholderiaceae_C > LMDS01. The sequence continues at coordinate 11,276 of JAMFRW010000031.1, forward strand.
GTTGCGCACCGCGTGGGCGATGGCGGCGCGGCGGTCTTCGATGACCTTGACGCGCTCTTGCGAGCCCGCCAAACCTGCCACGATCTGCAGCAGGATGAAGGCCGGCGCTTCGTGGCGCGGGTTGTCGCTGGTGATGACGGTGTGGTCGGCCAGCCGCTGCGCCAGCGCGCCCATCAGCGGGCGCTTGCCGGCATCACGGTTGCCACCACAGCCGAACACACACCAGAGCTCGCCGCCGCGCTCTTGCGCGAAGGGCTTCAGGGCGGTGAGCGCTTTTTCGAGCGCATCCGGCGTGTGGGCGAAGTCGACAATGACTTCCGGTAGGAACGGAGCCCCCCGCTCGCGGCTTACCGCGAGCGCCCCCCCGAGGGGGTCGAGCCCGGCTTGGGGCGGCCCGGCACTCGGGCTCGTGTCGGCTGCCTTCGCCACGCGTTGCATGCGGCCGGGCACCGGCGTGAGCGCGGCGCAGGCGCTTGCTGCATCGGCGAGTGACACGCCGAGTGCGCGCATGCCGCCGATGGCCGCGAGCAGGTTGCTCACGTTGTAGTCACCGATCAATGCGGTGGCGACCGAGGCGCGCTCATCGCCTTCGGCCAGCTCGAAGCTCAAGCCGCCTCCGTCGTAGCGGATGTGGGATGCCACAAGCGATGCCTTGCTGGAAGCACCCGCCGAATACGTCCACACCGCCGGCAGCTTGTCCATCAACGAAGACGCGAGCGAAGCGCCCTGCGCATCGTCGATGTTAACCACCGCGGCCTGCAAACCGGGCCATGAAAAAAGTTGCGCCTTGGCTTGCCAATAAGCGTCCATCGAGCCGTGAAAGTCCAAGTGATCCTGCGTGAAATTGGTGAACAGCGCGACTGAAATGCGCGTGCCTGCGAGCCGTTGCTCGGCGATGCCGATGGAGGTCGCTTCGATCGCGCAAACCGCAAAGCCCGCGTCGGCGAACTGGCGCAGGCCCGCCTGCACGGTGACCGGGTCGGGCGTGGTCATGCCGGTGAAAGAGATGGCCGATGCTCGTCCAGCAACGGGTGGCTCGCCCACGCCCAGCGTGCCGATGAGGCCGCTGCGGCGGCCGAGGGCGCCGAGCGCCTGCGCGACCCACCAGGCCACAGACGTCTTGCCGTTGGTGCCGGTGATGGCGATGACGGCTAGTGCTTCGCTCGGCGATTTCATGAAGCCGCTGGCGATGCCGCCGGTGCTGGCCTTGAGGCCCGGCAGCGAAGCGACTGCCGACGAATCCTCGAAGTCGAACGCCTCCGCGCCCTCCGCCTCGATCAGGCAAGCCACCGCGCCCGCAGCTAGCGCCGCGCGCACGAACTGCCGGCCATCGACCGCATAACCCGGCCACGCAATGAACGCATCGCCGGGCTGCACGCGACGGCTGTCTGTCGCGAGCGCACGCACGCCGCGCTCGGCCAGCCAGGCCAGAGCCGCATCGATCGACGCGAGCGCGCGCACCGCCATCAGAAGCTCTCCTCTTCGGCGGGAATGTTCTTGGTGATGATCTGCGTCTTCACGTCCAGATCGGGTTGCACGCCGAGGGTGCGCAGGGTCTGCGAGACCAGATCGCTGAACACAGGCGCGGCCACATCGCCGCCGTACCACTTGCCGTTGCTCGGCTCGTCGACCATCACCGCGACGATGATGCGCGGGTGGTCGATGGGCGCCATGCCGACGAACCAGGAGCGGTACTTCTTGACCGCGTAGCCCTTGCCCTCCTGCTTGTAGGCCGTGCCCGATTTGCCGCCCACCGAGTAGCCCATGGCCTGCGCCTTGGGCGCCGTGCCACCGGGGCCGGTGACGAGGTTGAGCATCTTGCGGATGGTCGCGGCTGTCTCGGGCGAGATCACGCGGATGCCGTTGACGCGCGGCCCCTGGCCCATGGCGGCGCTCGCGGCGTTGGCGTCGGCCGTGGCGGCTGCCGGTTCGTTGGCGACCTTGGTCAGCGTGACGGGAATGAATTCGCCGTCGTGCGCGAACACGGTGTAGGCATGCGCGATCTGGAACAGCGACGCCGACAGGCCGTAGCCGTAGCTCATGGTCGCCTGCTCGATCGGGCGCCAGGTCTTGTACGGCCGCAGGCGCCCCGTCACGGCGCCAGGGAAAGAGAGCTGCGGCTTCTGGTCGAACCCGGCCTGGGTGTACAGCTCCCACATCTCGCGCGGCTGGAACATCAGCCCCATGCGCATCGCGCCGATGTTGCTCGATTTCTGGATGACTTCCGATACCGTCAAGTCGCCATGGGCGTGCGAATCGCTGATGACGAAGCCGCCCATCGAGATCTTGCCCGGCGCGGTGTGGATGATGGTGTTGGGCGTGACGCGCTTGGTCTCGAGCGCCCAGGCGGCGATGAAGGGCTTGACGGTGGATCCGGGCTCGAAGGTGTCGGTGAGCGCGCGGTTGCGCAACTGCGCGCCGCTCAGGTTGCGGCGGTCGGCCGGCGTGTAGCTGGGGAAGTTGGCCAGCGCCAGCACTTCGCCGCTTTGCGCATCGAGCACGACCACGCTGCCGGCTTTGGCCTTGTTCTCGGCCACCGCATCGCGGATGCGCTGGTAGGCGAAGAACTGCACCTTCGAATCGATGCTGAGGTCGAGGTCCTTGCCATCGACCGGGGCCACGCTGTCGCCGATGTCCTCGACCACGCGGCCGAGCCGGTCCTTGATGACGCGGCGCGTGCCGTTGCGGCCCGACAAGTCCTTCTGGTGGGCGAGTTCCATGCCCTCCTGGCCCTTGTCTTCCACATCGGTGAAGCCGACCACGTGCGTCGCCGATTCACCCTCGGGGTACTTGCGCTTGTACTCGCGCACCTGGTGCACGCCCTTGATGTCGAGCGCGAGCACGTCCTTGGCGACCTGGTCGTCGACCTGGCGGCGCAGCCACACGAAGTTGGGGTTGTCGTCGAGCCGGTTTTCCAGCTCCTTGGGCGTCATGCCGAGCAGCTTGGCGAGCTTGGCGCGCTCGGCCGGGTCGGTGTCCAGATCTTTCGGGATCGCCCACAGCGAAGGCGCCGGGATGCTCGATGCCAGGATCTGCCCGTTGCGGTCGAGGATACGGCCGCGGCTCGCCGGCAGCTCGATGTTGCGCGCATAGCGGATCTCGCCCTGGCGCAGGAAGAAGGCCTGGTCGATCACCTGGACATAGACCGCGCGGCCGAGCAGCACGCAAAAGCTCGCGCCGACGATCGCGACGAGGAACTTCGAGCGCCATGGTGGCGTCTTCGAGGCCAGCAGCGGGCTGCTCGAATAGACCACGCTGCGCACGTTCGACGCACCGGCCCGGCCACGCGAGGTGGCGCCGCCGCTCGGGCGCTGCCGGGCACCGCGGCTGGGGGTTGCGCCTGCATCCCGCTTCGATGACTTGAACCAGCTCATGGTGCGCTCCCCGCGCGTGTGGTGGCCGAAGGCAATCGATCCACCGACGCATCCACGCCCGATGCCGTGCGCGCCGCATACCTCACGTACTGCGTGACAGCCGGCGTGGCGGTGCGCATGGCGAGCTTGTCGCGCGCGGTCTTTTCGACGCGCAGCGGCGTGGCCTGCGATTGCTTCTCGGACTTCAGGCGCTCCATCTCGCTGTCGAGCAGGCGCTCTTCGGTGCGCGCCTTGTCGAGCTCGGCAAAGAGGCTGCGCGAGGTGTGCGAGACGCGCACCAGGTAGACGCAGCTCACCATCAGCGCGAGCAGCAAGAGCACGTTGATTCGCGTCATCGGCGGCTCCCGGGCGGCGCGGGCGGCGGCGCATCGGTGCGTTCGGCCACCCGCATCACGGCGGAGCGCGAGCGGCCGTTGGCGCGCACTTCGTCGTCGCCCGGCTTGACGCGGCCCAGCGCCTTCAGGCGGTGCGCCTTTTCGGGCGCGAAGGGCGCGCGGCGATCGACCTCGCTGCGGCTCTCGCGCGCGATGAAAGTCTTGACGATGCGGTCTTCGAGCGAGTGGAAACTGATCACGACCAGCCGGCCGTTCGGCACCAGCAGGTCGATGGACGCCTTCAGCCCTTGTTCGAGTTCCTCGAGCTCAGCGTTGACGAAAATCCGAAGAGCCTGAAATGTGCGCGTTGCAGGGTTCTGGCCCGCTTCGCGGGTCCGGACCGCACCAGCCACGACACTGGAAAGCTCTGCAGTGGTTCGAACCGGGTGCCCGCTTTCGCGCCGAGCAACAAGCGCCTTTGCAACCTGTACAGCAAACCGTTCTTCCCCATAGTCACGAATCACCTCCGCAATGTGGCGCTCGTCGGCACGAGCCAGAAAATCCGCAGCGCTCTCGCCGCGGCTCGTGTCCATGCGCATGTCCAGCGGGCCGTCGAAACGGAAGCTGAACCCGCGCTCGGGGTTGTCGATCTGCGGCGACGAGACGCCCAGATCCAGAAGCAGACCATCGACCTTGTCCACGCCCAGCGACGCCATCAGCGGCAGCAGGTGCGCAAAGCTGGTGTGATGGATGGAAAAACGCGGGTCCGTGACCCGCGTTGCGCCAGAACCTGCCGCCTCCACGGCAGACAGATCCCGGTCGATCGCCACCACCCTTCCCCGCGGCGAGAGCCGCGCCAGCAGCGCGCGCGAATGCCCGCCGCGGCCGAAGGTGCCGTCGACATAAATGCCGTCGGGCGTGGTGACGAGCGCATCGATCGCCTCGCCCAGCAACACGGTGGTGTGCTGGAAGTCGTCGTTGGCGGCGGGGCTGGTGTCAGGAGCGTCCATGGGCGGGTTCATGGCCGTCAGAAGGCAAAGCTCTTGAGCGAATCCGGCATCTCGGATTTCATCACCGCGGCTTCGTGCTCGGCGTGCAACGTGGCATCCCACAGTTCGAAGTGGCTGCCCATGCCGAGCAGCATCACGTCGCGCTCCAGGCCGGCCGACTTGCGCAGCTCGGGCGGGATCAAGAGGCGCGAGGAGGCATCGATGTCCACATCCATCGCGTTGCCGAGGAACACGCGCTTCCAGCCGCTGGCCTCCATCGGCAGGGCGGCGACGCGATCGCGGAAGTTCTCCCACGCCGGGCGCGGGAAAATCATCAGCGAGCCCTCGGGGTGCTTGGTGATGGTGAGCTGGGCGACATCCATGGCCGTGAGCAGCTCACGATGGCGCGCCGGGACCGCGATGCGTCCCTTGCTGTCCAACGTCAGAGCTGCAGGCCCTTGAAATACGATGCTCGCCACAAAATCCCACTAAAGTGCACTTTGCGCCACTTTAGCTGACGGACGAGGCGTTTTCAAACTTCCATTGAAATAAAAATCAATGGAATCAAAGACTTACGGACGAATCGAAAAGTTGTGTTTTGTCAGGAAATGCGTTCAAAAATAAGGACTTGCACGAATTACTGAAAGTGATGCGTGAGATGGGGAAACGTTGCGGGATGTGGAGCAGTCGCTTTCGGTCAAACTCCGTTCGCTGATGTGGCTTGGTAAGCAATCGTGAGTGGCACACCCCGCGAGGCTTGTAGAGATGCGCCACAAGATGCAAACTCACATCTCAATTGATGTCAAGGATTTGCATGCGCACGACCGTCACGATCGACGATGACCTGTACCAAAGGGCACTGGAAGCGGCCGATCCAGGCATGGACCGGGCCGATCTGTTCCGCGAGGCGATCAAGACTTTCGTGCGGGTACAGGCCGCCAAGCGCCTGACCGCGTTGGGCGGCACCGCGCCTGAGATGAAGGATGTGCCCCGGCGGCGCGCGGCGCCTTCTGCATGAAGGGCGTGCTGGTCGACACCTCGGTGTGGGTCGATCACTTCAAGCGGCGCAACAAGGTTCTGGTCGACTTGCTCGGTGCCGATCTTGTGCTGACACATCCCATGGTGCTGGCCGAACTGGCCTGCGGGACGCCACCGGCGCCGCGCGCACAAACGCTTCACGACATCGCGCTGCTGCAACAGACACAACAAGCGAGCTTGCGCGAGGTGACGGACTTCATCGAGCGCGAAGAACTGTATGGGCTGGGCTGCGGTCTGGTCGACATGGTGCTGTTGGCGTCGACGATCCTCACCATCGGCGCGTCGTTGTGGACACTGGACAAGCGCCTGGCCACGCTTGCAGATCGTTTCGGCGTGCGGCACAGCGCCGGTTTGCACTAGCTCGAAGCGCAGCGCCTTCGCGCCGGCCTCAAAGCCGTATCGACCGCGAATTGACCGCCCAGTCCCGGTTTCGGCCGTCGCGCTTGGCCTGGAACAGGGCCTGATCGGCCCGGCGAAAGATGCTGTCGACGCTGTCGTCGGCGGTCGCGAGGGCGATACCGGCGGAAAAGGTGTATTCGGGCACCGGCTGGTTCTCGGTCTCGGTCGATTCGGCGATGAGCTGGCGAATGCGGGCGAGCGTCAAGGCGGCGCCCTCGATGCCGGTGTTGGTGAGCACCAGCAGGAACTCTTCGCCGCCGATGCGGCCCACCGCGTCCATCGGCCGGAGCTGATGGCGCAACTGCGTGGCGAAGTGGCACAGCACGGCGTCGCCCACGTCGTGACCGGCGCTGTCGTTGATGCGCTTGAAGTGGTCGATGTCCAGCATGGCGAGCGTCAGCGGCCAGCGCATGGCACGGGAGCCGGCGAGCATTTCGCCGAGGTGGCCCATGATGAAGCGGCGGTTGTAGAGATCGGTGAGCGGGTCTTTCTCGAGATGCGCACCGCCTCGTCGCGCGCCTTGCGCAGGTCGGACTCGGTGGCTTTCAGGGACGAGACATCGCTCACGACCATCGAGAGCCAGCCGTCGGGCTGCAAGGTTTCGGTGACCCAGACCCAGCGGCCGTCGACCAGATCGGATTCGAAAGCGCGGACCGGTAATTGCCGATACTTGGTGCGCACGCGCATCAGCCAGCCATCGATGTCAGTGGTTTCGATCAACACGCCGCGGTGGCGCGCATGGCAGTCGCGCATCATGGATTCCCAGGTGACATCGCCTGCCGCGGCGCTCACCTCGTAGGCCTGCTCGAACCACGCGTTCGCCATGCGAAGCCTGTCGTCCGGGTCGAACAAGGCAAAGCCGAGGCCCGCGCCGTCGAGCGACGCCTGCAGACGGGCTTGCAGCGGGAGATCCATCGTTGGACTTTACGCGGAGTGCTTGTTTTCGTGAGCGACTTCTCAGGCGTGTGCGACGGCGGCATCGGCGCAGAGCCGCTGCGCAAGCGCCCCACACACCCGGCCGCGTGCGTGACCACAATGGACGCCCCGCCACCCTGCTCTCGCCTGCCATGACCGTTCACCTCAAGAAGCCCGTCGCCAGCGCGGCGCCCATCCACCTGGTCGACCGCGCCGGCTTGGCCGCTGCCGTGGCCGCCGCGCCGGCCGCAACAAAGCGGTGGCTGGAGACTGTCGGTTTCACCGGCGCGCCGGACACGCACGCGCTGCTGCCGGGCGCGGATGGTGCGCTGGCGGCCGTCTGGGCCGGCGTGCGCGATGCGGCGCATCCCTGGGCGCTGGCCGCGCTGCCCAAGACCTTGCCGCCCGGCCGCTACCGGCTGGACGATTCGCGTGGGTTGACGCTGGACGCCGAAGCCGCCGCGCTCTCGTGGCGGCTCGGCGGCTACCAGTTCGACCGCTACAAGGCGCGCAAGCGCGAAGCGGCCGAGCTGATGCTGATGCCGAGTGCCGAGGCGAGCCGCGGCCTGCTGATCGCCGAGGCCATCGCCGCCACGCGCGACCTGGTCAACACCCCCGCCGAGCACATGGGGCCGGCCGAGTTGGCCGAAGCAGTGCGGGCCGTCGCCTCGCAATACGGTGGCACCTTCAAGGAGACGGTGGGCAACGCGCTGCTGAAGGCCCGCTTCCCTGCGGTGCATGCGGTGGGCCGGGCGGCCACGCGGGCGCCGCGCTTCATCGAAGTGACGTGGGGCCGGCCACGCGATCCGCGGCTCACGCTGGTCGGCAAGGGTGTGTGCTTCGACAGCGGCGGGCTCGACATCAAGAGCGCCGACGGCATGCGCCACATGAAAAAAGACATGGGCGGCGCAGCCAACGCGCTGGGGCTGGCCTCGTTGATCATGGCGCTGAAGCTGCCAGTGCGACTGCAATTGCTGATCCCGGCGGTCGAAAACGCCATTGCCGGAAATGCGTTTCGCCCGGGCGATGTGCTCGAAACGCGCAAGGGCCTGCAAATCGAAATCGGCAATACCGATGCCGAAGGCCGCGTGATCCTGTGCGATGCGCTGGCCTATGGCGCCGAAAGCCAGCCCGATTTGATGATCGACATGGCCACGCTGACCGGCGCTGCCCGCGTGGCGCTCGGCGCGCAACTGCCGGCGCTCTTTTGCCGCGACACGGCCCTGGCGCGCGATCTGGTCGACCGCGGCCTGCTTCTGCACGATCCGCTGTGGCACCTGCCGCTCTGGCGTGACTACCACGCCGGCATCGAAAGCGACGTGGCCGACATCGTCAACACCGGGCGCAATGCGCTCGCCGGCGCGATCAACGCGGCGATTTTTCTGGAGGATTTCGTTCCTGCACAAACGCCCTGGCTGCACATCGACATGTTCGCCTGGAACGACCAGTCGCGGCCGGGGCGACCAGTGGGGGGCGAGGCGCAGACCTTGCGCACGCTGCTGGCGTACCTGGAGGAGCGGTATTCGCTCGTGTGACAGTCGCTCGTTTCAGCTGCAGGGGCGAAGCTGCGTCTCGGCAATCAGCCGACGTCAGCGCATCTTCAGCGGAAGATGCCGGGAAGTGAATCCGCGGTTTGCTCGTCGACCGGTTGCGAATCGGCGAGCAGCCGATCGGTTTCCACGATTTCGGCCGTGAGGCGCTCGATGCGCCCCGCGTGCCACACGGGCGCGGTACAGGCTTCTTCGAGTTCGCGTCGAAGCCTTGCGTATTGCCCGAACAACTGGGCCGTCTCCATCATGTCGCTCCTGAAATGTTGCAGTGCAGTATGAAACGATACTGCCACAGATTTTGTAGGACGACATGAGTTAGGCCCTCCCCTTGATGGGGGAGGGCCTGCACAGTGACTTACGTCACGGCTGAGACAGATCTCAATCGCGGCTGCGCGTCAGCAAGCTCACCAGCGCCAGCAGCACGGCACCCGCGGCGGCAGCGGCCAGCAGCGACTTCAGCGGTGCCTGTTGCGTGTAGTTGGCAACCGAATCGAACGGCGCCGTCACGCGGTCCACCACTGGCGAAGCCCGGTCGCGCAGGTGATGCACCTTGTCGGCAACGTTGTCGAGCGCGGCGTTCGTCGCGCGCTGCGTGGCACGGATGGCCTCATCGGCGCGATCGGAGGCGCGCTCGACGACGTTGGCGGGGGTCGACGTGAAACCAGCGGGGTTGGTGGCAGACATGATCTTCTCCTTCGAAGTGGGCGGAAATCGGCGTGCTGAGCGTGTAGCCATCGCGTCGAATTCCTGAATCTCCATGATCGAGGCAGCGTCGCGGCACCACGAGCGGACGACCGCCACCGCGCCGGTCGGCTCGAACGGCGGCTGCGCGTGGGCCTCGTCCTACGGCGGGCGCGTGCGCTCGAGCCCGCGCCCGACGGCTCCGCGCGATATCGCCGATGATTGCGGCTCCTTTTTGCACGACGCCCTCGCAGGCACCCGATCCCCGATGACGACCGCCACGCCGCTCGAATTGCCTGCCCGCACCGCCTCGGCCCCGTGGTCCGTGGCGCTCGCCGGCATGGTCTCGCTCGCCATCGCGATGGGCATCGGGCGCTTTGCCTTCACGCCGCTGCTGCCGATGATGTTGCACGACGGCACGCTCGATCTGCCCACCGCCAGTTGGTTGGCCAGCGCCAACTACCTCGGCTACCTGGCCGGCGCGCTGCTCTGCACCTTTCAGCCGTGGATCTGGGCGCGCGTGAGGTGGCTGCCGGCCATCGTCGGCACGACGCTGGTGCGCGCCGGGCTGGTCACGACCGCCTTGCTGACGCTGGGCATGGCGCTGCCGCTTCCGAGCAGTTGGCCCGTGCTGCGCTTCGCCGCAGGCGTGGCAAGCGCGGTGGTCTTCGTCTACACCTCAGGCTGGTGTCTGGCACGGCTGGCGCAGCTCGGCGCGTCACCGCTGGGCGGCGTGATCTACGCGGGGCCTGGCGGCGGCATCATCGTGAGCGGCCTGTTCGCGAGCGGCATGGTCGCGTGGCAATGGCGGGCGTCGACCGGTTGGGTGATCTTCGGCGTGCTGGCCTTGGGGCTGACGGCAGCGGCGTGGGGGATTTTTCGCGGGCGGGCGCCTGTGCCCGCGGCTTCGGCTTCGGCTTCGGCCAGCAGTGCGCCAGTGGCGGCCGGCAGCGGACGAGAGGTTGCGCTGCTCACGGTCGCCTACGGCCTGGCCGGCTTCGGCTACATCATCACCGCCACCTTCCTGCCGGTAATCGCACGCGTCGCCTTGCCCGGTTCGGCCTGGATCGACATGTTCTGGCCGATCTTCGGCGCGGGCGTCGTCGTGGGTGCGCTGCTCGCCACGCGCCTGCCCGCCACCGGCGACCGGCGCCTGCGGCTGGCGGGCAGCTACCTGCTGCAGTCGGCCGGGATCGCGGCGAGCCTGTGGAGCCCCAGCCTCGCCGGCTTTGCGATCGGCAGCCTGATGCTGGGCCTGCCGTTCACCGCGATCACCTTCTTCGCGATGCAGGAAGTGCGGCGCCTGCGCCCGGCGCTGGCCGCTAGCTACATGGGGCTGTTGACGGCGACGTACGGCATCGGCCAGATCGTCGGGCCGCCGCTGGTGGCGCTGCTGTTGGCGCACAGTGGGAGCGCCGGCGAAGGGTTCACGCACTCATTGGAGATTGCGGCGGCGGCGTTGTTTGCTGGGGCGCTGCTTTATCTCTGGATGGTACGGGCGCATCCGCTGAGGGTTCGGCCGATCTAGTTGCGCGCCGGGCGGGCACTTCGACAAGCTCAGCGCCCCTTCACACCCTTGCACACCCTGCTCGCGATGTAGACACCGCCACCCAGCATCGTCTCCGTCCCGCGGTCTTCGGTAACGCCGATCAGGTGGCTCCAGGGTTTGTCCAGGCCGTCCAGCGAGGTCACCGAATGCAGCGCGGCTGGCAGCACGAAGAGGTTGATGGGCCAGAGCCACGGGCTGGCCCATTTGAGGCCGGAGGCGACCACTTTGGCGCCGGGCGCGAGGTGGGCCAGCACATGGGCCACGGCCTGCGGCTGGCGCAGGATGTCGTGGGTGAAATGGAACAGCGCGGCATCGGCCAATTGCGGCATCGCCGAGGCCAGATCGGCCACTTCCACCGGCGCGTTGACGAGCGTCACATTGCGCCAACCCGCTTCGGCCACGCGGTGGCGCGCCTTCTCGATCATGTCGGGGCTTTGCTCGATGCCGATGATGCGGCCGGTCGGGCCCACGGCTCGCTGCAGTAGCGGCAGGCTCATGCCGGTGCCGCAGCCCACGTCGAGCACGGTGTCGCCGGGCTTCAATGCGAGGCGCTCGATGGCACGCTTGCGCACCGGCTCCAGCAGCGCGAGTTCGACGTCGTAGACATCGGCGCGGCGCCGGTATTGTTCGAGGGCCGCACTGCGGTCGGGGCCGCGCGCGCGCGGCTTGGCGGGTTGCTTGACAGGTTGTTCGACTTGGGCCATTTCATTGCTCCTGGCAGCGAGTGCCTGCCCGCCGCGTTGATCGCCCGGCGTCCCAACGACAAGCGTGCCGTGAGCGTACCGCGTCCGGCTTCGTGGAGAAGAGTCAGCGTGCGAGAATTTGCAACGCACTCACTGGAGAAAACCATGACCGCACGCCAGCCTTTGTCCGAACCCGTCACCAACGCCGGGCTCACTGCCCGGCGAGTTGCCGCGGCCCCGCGCGGCGTGGGTGTGATGTGTGACTTCTACGCCGCCAAGGCGCTCAACGCCGAGCTGTGGGATGTGGAAGGCCGCCGCGTCATCGACTTCGCCAGCGGCATCGCTGTGCTCAACACCGGGCACCGGCATCCGAAGCTCGTCGAGGCGATGAAGAGGCAGCTCGACTGCTTCACCCACACCGCCTACCAGATCGTGCCCTACGAGAGCTATGTGGCACTCGCCGAACGCATCAACGCCGTCACGCCGGGAACGCACGCCAAGAAAACCGCCTTCTTCACGACCGGTGCCGAAGCCGTCGAAAACGCGGTGAAGATCGCGCGCTCGCACACCGGCCGGCCGGGGATCATCGCGCTCTCGGGTGCCTTCCACGGCCGCACCTTCATGGGCATGTCGCTCACCGGCAAGGTCGCGCCGTACAAGCTCGGCTTCGGGCCGTTCCCGGGCAGCATCTACCACGTGCCGGCGCCGATCGAACTGCACGGCGTGAGCACAGCCGATTCGCTCAAGGCCATCGCCACGCTGTTCAAGGCCGACATCGACCCGAAGCAGGTCGCGGCCTTCATCGTCGAGCCAGTGCAGGGAGAAGGCGGCTTCTACATGATGCCCGCCGACTTCATGCGCGCGCTGCGCAAGCTCTGCGACGAGCACGGCATCCTGCTGATCGCCGACGAAGTGCAGACCGGCTTCGCGCGCACCGGCAAGATGTTCGCGATGGAGCACTACGACGTGCTGCCCGACATCATGACCATCGCCAAGAGCCTCGCCGGCGGCATGCCGCTCTCCGGCGTATGCGGCCGCGCCGAGGTGATGGATGCGCCCGCGCCCGGCGGCCTGGGCGGCACCTACGCCGGCAACGCGATGGCCGTGGCCTCGGCGCATGCGGTGCTCGATGTGATCGAAGAAGAAGGCCTGTGCGCCCGCGCCAACGTGCTGGGCGAGCGGCTCAAGGCCACGCTGAACAAGGCCCGCGCCACGCAGCCGCGCATCTCCGAAGTCCGCGGGCCGGGCTCGATGGTGGCGGTGGAATTTGCCGACCCCGCCACGGGCGCGCCGGATGCCGCCTTCACGCAGGCGGTGCAGAAGCGCGCCATCGACAAGGGCCTGCTGCTGCTGAGCTGCGGCGTTTATGGCAACGTGATCCGCTTCCTCTACCCGCTGACGATCCAGGACGCCGTGTTCGACGAAGCCATGGGCATCCTCGCCTCGGCACTCGAAGGTTGACCATTTCCTCGCTTCAGGAGTACCCAAGATGCTGAACCTCAAAGACCCCAGCCTGCTGCGCCAGCAGTGTTACATCGCCGGCGCCTGGGTCGATGCCGACGACGGCAAGACAGTCGATGTGACCAACCCGGCCACCGGCGAGACCATCGGCACCGTCCCCATGTGCGGCACGGCCGAGACGGTGCGCGCGATTGCCGCCGCCGAAGTGGCGCAGCGCGCCTGGCGCGATGTGCCGGCAAAGGAGCGCACCGCGATCCTGCGCAAGCTCAACGACCTGATGCTCGCCAACACCGAAGACCTGGCGCTCATCATGACCTCCGAGCAGGGCAAGCCACTGGCCGAAGCCAAGGGCGAAATCGCCTACGCCGCGTCCTTCATCGAGTGGTTTGCCGACGAAGCCCGGCGCACGTATGGCGACACCATTCCGGCGCCCAGCAACGACCGCCGCATCCTTGCCATCAAGCAGCCGGTGGGCGTGACGGCGGCCATCACGCCGTGGAATTTTCCGACTGCGATGTTGACGCGCAAGGCCGGCCCGGCACTCGCGGCGGGTTGCTCGATGGTCGTCAAGCCGGCCACGCAAACGCCGTTCTCCGCGCTCGCCTTTGCCGAACTGGCGGAGCGCGCCGGCGTGCCCAAGGGCCTGCTCTCGGTGCTGACCGGGTCGGCTGCGCAGATCGGCGGCGAGATGACGCGCAGCCCCATCGTGCGCAAGTTGACCTTCACAGGCTCCACCGAAGTCGGCCGCACCCTGATGCGCCAGAGCGCCGACACCATCAAGAAGCTCTCGCTCGAACTCGGCGGCAACGCGCCCTTCATCGTGTTCGACGATGCCGATCTGGATGCCGCCGTCGATGGCGCGATGATCAGCAAATACCGCAACACTGGCCAGACCTGCGTCTGCGCCAACCGCATCTATGTGCAGCGCGGCGTGCTGCAGGCCTTCACCGACAAGCTCGTCGCCAAGGTCAAGGCCTTGAAGGTCGGCAACGGCCTGGAAGCCGGCGTCACGCAAGGCCCACTGATCGATTCGAAGGCCGTCGCCAAGATCGAAGAGCACATCGCCGATGCGCGCGCCAAGGGCGGCGAAGTGCTGACCGGCGGCAAGCGCCACGCGCTCGGCGGCCTGTTCTTCGAGCCGACGGTGATCGCCGGTGCAACGGCCGACATGCTCGTCGCCCACGAAGAAACCTTCGGCCCGCTGGCACCGATCTTCGCGTTCGATTCGGAAGCCGAAGTGATCGAACTCGCCAACGACAGCGAGTTCGGCCTGGCCTCGTACTTCTACAGCCGCGACATCGGGCGTGTGATGCGCGTGGCAGAGCGGCTGGAATCAGGCATGGTTGGCGTGAACACTGGCTTGATTTCGACACCCGAAGCGCCGTTCGGCGGGGTCAAGCAATCGGGCTTGGGGCGCGAGGGGTCGAAGTACGGGCTGGATGACTTTCTGGAGATCAAGTACATCTGCTTGGGTGGCATAGACAAGTGAGGGTCGGGCAGTCCCTTCGACAGGCTCAGGGCGGTCGGGCACTTCGACAGGCTCAGTGCGAGCGGTTTGTGTAGGTCCGCTCAGTTCAGCCTGAGCCATCCTCCGTTCAGGCTGACCCACCCTCCGCTCAGGCTGAGCCTGTCGAAGCCCCGCCCCAACGGCCCCGCCCCTCACAACGGCGACATGAAATAACGCTTCAACCCCGCCAGAATCATCTCGACCGCAATCGCCGTCAGCACCAGCCCCATCAGCTTCTCGATGGCCGACACCACCGAATCACCGAGCAGCCGGCGGATGCGGTCGCACAGCAGCAGCACAAGGCCCGAGACCAACATCGCGCAACTCAACGCACCCACCCACGACATCACACGATCCGGTTGGCGCGAGGCCAGCAGCAGCACCGTCGCCATCGCCGACGGCCCTGCCAGCAAAGGCACGGCGAGCGGGAAGACCAGCGGCTCCTTGCCCTCGGGCGTGCCGTAGACGCCGCCCTCCTGGCTGAAGATCATGCGGATGGCCACCATCAGCAGGATCACGCCACCCGCCACTTCGAGCGAGCGTTCCGAAAGCCGCATCACGCGCAGGAACGCCTCGCCGAAGAACATGAACGCGAAAAGTACGCCGAACGCGATGCTCACTTCGCGCACCGCCACCCAGCGTCGCCGGTCCGGCGGCACTGTTCGCATGATCGGGATGAAGATCGCCAGGCTGCCCAGCGGGTCGAGCACCAGCAGCAACAGGATGAACGCGGAAAGGAAGGTATGGTCCATCGCGACCTTCGGGTTCGGTGTTCGGGCCGGGATCAGTACGTCAACTGATAGCGGTAGGCCTTGTAGCGCAGCACCGCGGCCTTGGGTTTGATCTGCTCCAGCATGAGGTCGGTCGTGACCTTGTCGCCTTCGTGGAAGACCTGGCCGTTGAAGATCACCAGCCGGTTGGCCGGCACCGCGGAATACATCGAGCCGCTGACGCTGAGGTTCGGGAGCTGGCGGCGGATGTCGTCGGGGAGTTCGTTGAGGGCATAGATGCGCGGTTCGGTCGGCTGTGCGCCGGCTGGGTTCGATGCAACGAGTGCGACGGGCTTCTGGGCGATGGCCGGTGGCACGGGTTGCGCGGCGGATGGAAGCGCGAGCGCAACGGGAGGCGCCGTGGATGACGTCGGTGAAGCGCCGACGGCCGACGCTGCAGGGGCGGGTTTGCGCACTGCCGGCGCGGCTTCACGCAGCGCGGCCGCGATGGCCGGCACGGGCGGTGACTTCGCAGATGGCGTCGCCGTCAAGGTGGGCTGTGCTGTCGGCGATGCCGTCATCGGCGTTGGCGTTGTTACTGTTGCTGGCGTCGTCGATACCGTCGCAGCCGGTGTCGCGGTCGCGGCCGACGTAGTTGGCGCGGCTGCTGTCACAACCGTCTCACCGCCCCGCCCCACCATCTGCCACACCATCTGCCACACCAGCAAGCCCGCCAACACCACGCACGCCGCGACAACGACCCAAACCCAAGCCGGCACACGGGAGCGCACGGCGGCCTCAGCCGCAGCCTGCCGAACCGGCTGCGCATGGATGCCCGGGACGCTGCCCCGTTCGCGTTCGGCTTCGGCCTTGCGCAGGGCGTCGAGGATGTAGGACATGGTGGCGGAACGTCAGGTCAGTTGAAACATCATTCGGCCGACAGCCGCGGCTCGGCTACGCCGGTTGCGCGGTTGAGCTGCATGAAAGTCGTCGGCCCAGCCAGGCCGTCGGGCTTCAGGCCCTGGCCGAGCTGGAAGGCTGCCACTTGCGCCTTGAGCGATTCACCTGAGAGCGCAGACGTTGCGCCGGCGGCATCACCCTGCAAGCCCGCCAACTGCGTCGCCAGCCCTTCAGCGACCACGCCCGAACTGCCGTCGACAAGCTTGCCGCTGTAGCCGGCTGGCGCGCGCCACAGCGTCGAAAAATCGCCGCGCCACACCTGCGCCAGCGAGGCGAGCGACACCGTCTGCGAGACGCCGCCCATGCGCAGCGTGGCACCGCGTGTGCTCAGGCCGGTGAGCAGCGCGTAGACGGCGCGGCCGGTGTCGTCGCTCAAGGTCAGGATGCCAGGGCGGTCGAGCTGGCGGATCAGCGCCAGCGTGCTCGCCGTGCTCTTGAAGCAGTAGACCTGCTGGCGCTGTGCGCTGGGGCAAGGGTCGGCATCGGCGGCAAGCGTGAGCTTCCAGTCCGACGCCAGTTCGCGCCACGCGGTCTTCTCGTCGCGCGTCAGCGTCTTGAACTGCGCTTTCAGATCGATGGCGGCGAGCGTTATTGAGGGCGATGACGCGGACGATGGGGCAGACGCCGCCGCGGCCCCTCTCGCGGCCGAGGCCGCTGCAGAGATCGGCGATGAAGCTGCCGCTCCGAACGGTCCTGAAGCAGCCGACGACGCCGAACCCCGCGCCGCCACGCCCGACGCGCCCCCCTGCCCCGCCTTCGCCACCGCCACCGCCACATTGCCCGGCTTGCCGTTCAGGTACACACCCGCCCCCACCAGCGCCGCGCCCGTCACCAGCCCCAGCGCTACCCAGGCCGCGCGCCCCGGCAACCCACGCCGCGCGCCGGCCACTTCACCGGCATCGAACACTTCCCCCGCAGCCTTGTCCACGATAGACCGGCCCACGGTCGTCGTGCCCGTCGCGTACGCACCCAGCAGCGCGCGGTCGCACAGCAGGTTGATGCGCCGCGGCACGCCGCGCGAAAGCTGGTGGATGCGCGAGAGCGCCGCCCGGTCGAACGGCGGCGCGCCCGCCAGGCCAGCGATCGAGAGCCGGTGGCGGATGTACTGCTCGGTTTCGGCCTCTGACAGCGCCTCCAGGTGAAAGCGCGCAATCACCCGTTGCGCCAGTTGCTCCAGCTCCGGCCGCGCCAGCATCTCGCGCAGCTCCGGCTGGCCGATCAGCACGATCTGCAGCAGCTTGCGCTCGTTGGTCTCCAGGTTGGTGAGCAGCCGCAATTGCTCCAGCACGTCGACCGAGAGCATCTGCGCCTCGTCGATGATGAGCACGTTGTTCTGGCCGACCGCGTGCGTGCGCAGCAGGAATTCGTTGAGCGGATCGATGCAGTCCTTCACCGTCGGCACGCCCGGCCCCTGGTGCCTGAATGGCACCCGAAACTCCTCGCAGATCGAGGTGAGCAGCTCGCCCACCGTCAGCTTCGGGTTGAAGATGTAGGCCACGTTACAGCGCTTGGGAATCTGCTCCAGGAAGCATCGGCACACCGTCGTCTTGCCCGCGCCGATCTCCCCGCTCAGCAGCACGAACCCGCCACCACCGTTGACGCCATACAGCAGATGCGCCAAGGCCTCCCGATGCCGCTCGCTCATGAAGAGGTAGCGGGGGTCGGGCGCAATGGAAAACGGCTCCTGGGTCAGGCCGAAAAAGGGCGCGTACATGGCGGGAAGAATAACGTGCCGATTTCGATCCCTCGGCGAGCGCCTGGAACGCGCGCCCCTTACGTCTGCAAACAGACTCCCGGGTAATCCCGGCTTCTCGCGGCCGGCTCTGAGGCGTCGAATGCCAATCGTTCGCGCAAACGTTTGCGCGAACCCCGGTGGCGGCTTCGAACTGCAGGCCGGGACTACGACGCGTTGGACTCGAGGAGACAAGCAGATGACAACTCACTTCAACCCGCGCGACAGCGCTGCGGCCTTGTTCGACCCGAACGGCGAGGTGCGCGTGGCGCTGCCTTCGCGCCGCCGGATGGCCCATGTCTTCGCCGCCCTGGCCTGCGCCGCCGCACTCATCGGCTGCGGCGGCAGCGACGACCCGGCTCCGCAGAAGATCATCATCGACAGCGACTACAACACCATGAGCGACGACGGCCAGCTCGGCGTGATGGCGGTGCAGTTGCAGTCGCAGGGCAAGGTCAAGGTGATGGGGATCAGCGTGGTCTCGGGCAACCAGTGGCTGAAGCAGGGCGTGGCCGATGCGCTCAAGTCGGTCGAGCGGCTGGGCGTGGGCAGCCAGATCGGTGTGTATGCCGGCGCCAACCTCGCGCTCTCGCATTCGTTCGAGACCATCCAGGCCGAGATGGCGGCGGGTGCAGGCGGTGACGGCTACCTGGGCGCCTGGGGCACGCCCGAGCCGCTGACCGATGCCGACCTGGTCGCGCCGCCCGATGGCTTTGCACTCTACACCGCGGTGCAGACCAAGGGCGCCGTCGACTTCATCGTCGACACCGTCAAGGCCAACCCGAACGAGATCACCATCCTCGCCATCGGCCCGCTGACCAACATCGCGCAGGCCGTGCGGCGCAACCCCGAGATCGTGCCGCTGATCAAGAAGATCATCTACATGGGCGGAGCCATCGACGTGGCCGGCAACACCACCAACACTGCCGAGTTCAACTGGTGGTTCGACCCGGAAGCCGTGCAAACGGTGCTGCGCCTGCCGATCCCGCAGGTGGTGGTGCCGCTCGACGTGACCGACACGGTCTCGCTCACCGCGCCCATCTACAACCGCATCGCCCACCCGGCCCAACCCGGCCTGATCGCCGCCATCTTCCAGAAGCTCAACGGCTACGGTTTCGACGGAAAAAATGGCTTCGAGACCAACCCGAACTACACCCAGAACATCTGGGACACGCTCACCCTCGCCTACCTGATCGACCCGAGCTTCGCCACGGAAACCACGAGCGAATACGTCGATGTGGTGACCACCGTCGGCGTCGATGACGGGCGCTCGATCGGCTACAAGGACGCGCCGCCCGCCGGCGTGACGCTGCAGAAGATGACGGTCGTGAAGAAGTTCGACAACGCGCGCTTCTTCGAGTTCTATGTCGACCTGCTGACGCGGCCTGTGCCAGTGTCGCTGGGTCATTGATCGCCGCGCAAGGGCCAGACGCTTCAGTGATAGTCGTCTTCGAGTTGATGCCGCACCGCCGAGACCACCACATCGGTCGTGCCCACGATCTCGAACAGCGCCACATAGCCCGAGCGTCCGAACGAGATGACGAGTTCCCGCAGCAATGGCTCGAGGCCGGCTCTTCGGCAGATGAACGGCGAGATCTTCAGCGACTGCACGGCTGCATGAAAGGCAGCGAGGGCCTGCTCGGCCAGTTCGAGATCGCCATCCGCGCGATCGAGTTCTCGTTCGAGGATGAAGTCGAAGAGCCGCCCCAGATCAGCGTGTGCCTCACGCGTGAGGCGGACACGAAAGTCAACCTCGGCGGCCGGGAGCAGCCTCGTCGTCGCGCGCCGTAGGTCGACGCGTTCGCTGGCCTCTTCGGTCGAGATTCGGGGTATTCCCTATTCCCTCGACGAGCCTACGGCGCTTGAATAGCAAACGTTGGCGCAAACGTTTGCGCAACGACTACAGCGGCGGCTTCGGTGCCCGTCGCGACCACCACCCTCGAGGAGACACCACATGAACAAGACCTTCACCCGCCGCGCGGCTGCCGTGGCCATTGCCGTGGCTTTCGGCACTACGCTCCTGGCCCCAACCGCCCATGCCCAGGACGCCAAGCCCAAGGTCGGGCTGGTGATGAAATCGCTGGCCAACGAGTTCTTCAAGAACATGACCGAAGGTGCGCTGGCGTATGAGAAGAAGCGCGGCGACTTCGCGCTCAAGGCGGTCGGCATGCAGTCCGAAACCGACTTCGATGCGCAGACCGCCGCCGTCGAAAACTTCATCACGCAGAAGTACGACGTGATCGTGGTCGCGCCGGCAGATTCGCGCGCCATGGTGGCACCCGTCGCCAAGGCGCTGAAGGCCGGCATCACGGTTGTCAACTTCGACGTGGCACTCGACCCGGCTGCGCTGAAGAAAGCCGGGCTCGACGTGGCCTTCGTCGGCCCCGACAACCGCGCCGGCGCGAAGATGGCCGGTGACGAACTGGCCAAGGCGGTGGGCCCGGGCGCCAAGATCGTGGTGATCGAAGGCAACCCCGGCGCCGACAACGCGCTGCAGCGCAAGCTCGGCTTCGAGGACGCGGCCAAGGCCGGCAAGCTGACCATCGTCGCTTCGCAAACCGCGCACTGGGAAACCGAAGAAGCCAACGCCGTGTTCACCAACATCCTGACCGCCAACCCCGACATCAAGGGCGTGATGGTCGCCAACGATTCGATGGCGGTCGGTGTGGTCAAGGCGCTCGATGCAGCCGGCAAATCGGGCGCGATCAAAGTCGTGGCCTTCGACAACATCCCGGCCATCCGCCCGCTGATCAAGCAGGGCAAGGTGCTGGCGACGGTCGATCAGTTCGGCGTGGACATGGCGGCCAACGCCATCGACTACGGCATCAAATCGCGCAAGGACAACAAGCCGCTCAAGGGCTGGATCAAGACGCCGATCGAACTGGTGACGGCGAAGAACGTCAAGTAATGACCAACCCCGTCGCGCTCGAACTGCGTGGGCTCACGCGCCGTTATCCGGGCGTGCTCGCGCTCGACGGCGTGGACCTCACGCTGATGCGCGGCGAGGTGCATGCGCTGGCCGGCGAGAACGGCGCGGGCAAGTCGAGCCTGATCAAGATCCTGTGCGGTGCCGACCGGCCCGATGCGGGCACGATGAGCTTGTTCGGCGAGCCTTATGCGCCGCACACGCCGCTGGATGCGATGCGCGCCGGCATCCGCGTGGTGCACCAGGAACTGCACATGCTCGACGAGTTGTCGGTCGCCGAGAACCTGCTGTTCGAGAAGCTGCCGCGCACGAAGCTCGGCCTGCTGGACCGTGCGGCGATGACGCGGCGGGCGACCGAACTGCTCGCGCTCGTCGGGCTCGATGACCTGGCACCTTCCACGCGCGTGGCCGGCCTGGGCATGGCGCAGCGGCAGTTGATCGAGATCGCCAAGGCGCTCTCCAGCCAGAGCCGCATCGTCATCATGGACGAGCCCACCGCCACGCTCACGCCGCGCGAAACCGACCGCCTGCTGCAGATCATCCGGCAGTTGCGCGATGGTGGCGTGGCAGTGGTGTTCGTCTCGCATCATTTGCAAGAACTCTTCGACGTGTGCGACCGCGTGACCGTGCTGCGCAACGGCCGCAAGGTCGCGACGCAACCCATGGCCGGCACCAGCACCGATGACCTGGTGCGGCTGATGGTGGGGCGCGACCTCGCCGAACGCGCCGAGCGGCAGCCGCCGGTGCTCGATGCGAACCGGCCGGTTGCGTTGCGCGTGCAAGGGCTGCGCTTTCACGGCCAGCGCGGCGCGGCGCCGATCGACTTCGCCTTGCGTTATGGCGAGATCGTGGGCCTGGCCGGGTTGGTGGGCTCGGGGCGGACGGAGACGGTGCGCGCGATCTTCGGCGCCGACCGGCTCACGGCCGGGCAGATCTTTCGCGACGAAAAGCCGGTGCAGATCGCCAGCCCGCGCGATGCGCTCGCCCACGGCATCTGCCTCGTCACCGAGAACCGCAAGGACGAAGGCCTGGTGCTCGGCATGCCGATCCGGGCGAACATCAGCCTGGCGAACCTGGGCGCGGTGTCACGCTCGGGTTTGATGAACGCATCGCTCGAAGCCGATGCGGCCCAGCGCATGGTGGCCGAGCTGCAGATTCGCCTCGCGTCCATCGAACAGCCGGTGCGCGAACTCTCCGGCGGCAACCAGCAAAAGGTGGTGCTCGGCAAATGGCTGCTGCGCGAGCCGCAGGTGCTGCTGCTCGACGAGCCCACGCGCGGCGTCGATGTCGGCGCCAAGGCCGAGATCCATTCACTGCTCGAACGCATGGCCGCGCTCGGCATGGCGGTGCTGGTGGTGTCGTCCGACCTGCGCGAGCTGATGACGCTCTGCGACCGCATGCTGGTCCTGAGCCGCGGCGTGGTGGCCGGTGAAGTGGCCCGCGCGCAGTTCGACGAAGAGGCGATTCTGGCGCTGGCTTATTCGGAGTACATGCGGCAGGGCGAACCTTCCGTTCCGGGCGAACACTCCGTTCAGGCTGAGCCTGTCGAAGCCCCGAGCACCTCGGTGCAGGCACTTGGACAGGCTCAGTGCGAACGGAGATGGAGATCGGCACATCCGAGCCAAAAACAATGACAACCCCAACCCCCTCAACCGCCCCGCGCGCTGCACGGCTAACACCCCCCAGCACCCTCCGCAGCAAATCCCAAACCGTGCTGCGCGAAGCCGGCATCGGCGTCGCCCTCGTGCTGCTCGTCGGCGTGTTCGCACTCCACTCGCCGATCTTTCTGACGACCGGCAACATCACCAACATCTTCACGCAGATCTCGATCAACGTGATCTTGGCCGTCGGCATGACCTTCGTGATCCTGATCGGCGGCATCGATCTCTCCGTGGGCTCGGTGATGGCGTTCTGCGCCGTGGTCGCCGGCACGGTGTTGAAGCTCGAAGGGCTGGATGTCGGCATGGCGATCTCCCTCGCGCTGCTCGCCAGCATTGCCGTCGGCGCAGTCTGCGGGCTGGCCAACGGCTGGATCTCGGCCTTCTGGGCGATCCCGTCGTTCATCGTCACGCTCGGCATGCTCAACATCGCCCGCGGCGCGGCGCTGCAGTGGACGCAGGCGCGCTCGATCTACGAGTTTCCGGATGCGTTCAACAACTTCGGCAGCGCGACCGTGCTCGGCGTGCCGGCCATCTTTCTGGTGGCGCTGGCGCTGGTCGCCATCGGCTGGTTCGTGCTCAACCGCACCGTCTTCGGCCGGCTGATCTACGCCATCGGCAACAACGAAGAAGCGGTGCGCCTGGCCGGCCACAACGTGCGCGCCTACCGCATCGCGGCCTTCGTGATCTGCGGCGCGGCGGTCGGCGTGGGGGCGGTGATCTACATGACGCGCCTGACCATCGCGAGCCCCATCTCCGGCATCGGCTTCGAACTCAACGCCATCGCCGCGGTGATCATCGGCGGCACCAGTTTGTCGGGCGGGCGCGGCTCCATCGTCGGCACCCTGCTCGGCGCGTGCATCATCGGCGTGCTGGCAAACGGCCTGATACTGATCGGCATGAGCGACTTTCTGCGGCAAATGGTCACCGGCTTCGTCATCATCCTGGCGGTGGTGCTCGACGTGTATCGCGCGCGGCTGACGCGTGGCGCCGCGTGATGATCACCATCCGCGATGTGGCGCAGCACGCGCAGGTGTCGGTCACGACCGTTTCGCATGTGGTCAACCAGACCCGCTTCGTCAGCGACGCGGCGCGGCTGCGCGTGCAGCAGGCCATCGCCGAGCTGCGCTACGTGCCGAGCGCGCTCGCCCGCAGCCTCAAGAGCAACCGCACGCACACCATCGGGATGATGATTCCGAACAGCTCCAACCCGTACTTCGCCGAGATCATCCGCGGCATCGAAGACACCTGCTTCGAAGCCGGCTTCAACGTGATCCTCTGCAACTCCGACGACGATCCGCAAAAGCAGAGCACCTATGTACGGCTGCTGAGCGAAAAGCAGGTCGATGGGCTGATAGTGATGTCATCGGGCGGCGACATGGAACTGCTGGACACGCTGCGCGCCGCCAAGATGCCGCAGGTGGTGGTCGACCGCGAGATCGATGATCTGGAGGCCGACCTGGTCGAGGTCAACCATGAGGCGGGCGGCTTTCTGGCCACGCAGCACCTGCTGCAACTCGGCCACCAGCGCATCGCCTGCATCGCCGGGCCGCAGGGCTTGTCGTCGGCCCGGCAGCGGGTGGAAGGCTACAAGCGCGCGCTGCAGGAGGCCGGCGTAGCGGTCGATCGCAAGCTGCTGCGCAGCGGCGACTTCACCAGCGCCGGCGGGCACGCGGCGATGACATCGCTGCTCGAATCGGCCAGCGTGCGGCCACAGCCGACCGCCGTGTTCGCATCGAATGACCTGATGGCCATCGGCGCGGTGTGCGCGGCGGCCAGCCACGGCCTTCGGCTGCCGCAAGATATCTCGGTGATCGGCTTCGACGACATCGCGCTCGCCGCCTTCAGCAACCCGCCGCTCACCACCGTCGTGCAGCCCAAGCACCAGACCGGCGCGCTCGCCGCGCGCCTGCTACTGGAACGCATCGCCAAGCCCGGCCGCGCCTTGCAGCGGGAGATTCTTCAGCCCTCGCTGGTGGTGCGGCAATCGACCGGGGTGCGTGAAAGCACGAAGGACGAGGTGAGTCCATGAAGCCCATCGTCGTGCTCGGCAGCGTCAACATGGACCTGGTGCTCAACTGCCCGACTCTGCCCTTGCCCGGGCAGACTGTGCAGGGCGATGACTTCAAGACCTTGCCTGGCGGCAAAGGCGCCAACCAGGCCGTCGCCGCAGTGCGGCTGGGCGCGGCGGTGAGCTTCATCGGCTGCGTGGGCGACGATGATTTCGGCCGCAGCACGCGGGCCGTGCTGGTCGCCGAGGGCATCGACACTTCGCAACTTCGCACCGTTGCGGGTGTCGCCACCGGCGTGGCAATGATCATGGTCGAAGCCTCGGGGCAGAACTGCATCGCGCTCTCGGCAGGCGCGAACGGCGCGCTGAGCGTAGCGCAGGTCGATGA
The DNA here is from genome assembly GCA_026224975.1 of Rhodoferax sp. GTDB lineage: Bacteria > Pseudomonadota > Gammaproteobacteria > Burkholderiales > Burkholderiaceae_C > LMDS01. The sequence goes on from JAMFRW010000031.1 coordinate 36,121, forward strand.
GGCAGCCGCGACGATCGAAGGCGCTGCCCTGCTGATCTGCCAGCTCGAATCACCCTTGCCCGCCGTGCAACGCGCCATCGCCATCGCGCACGCGGCCGGCGTGCCGGTGCTGCTGAACCCCGCGCCGGCTCAGCCGCTACCAGCCGAATTGCTGGCGCAGGTCGACGTGCTGGTGCCGAACGAGAGCGAGGCCGCCGTGCTGCTCGGGCTGGTACCGGGCGCGGCCTTCGATGCCGCCGCAGCCGCCGAAGCCTTGCGCGCGCTCGGGCCGCGAACGGTGATCGTCACGCTGGGCGCCGCAGGCGTCCAGGTGGCCGGTGATGGCAACAACCGCCACATCGCCGCTAAGCCCGTCAAGGCCATCGACACCACCGGCGCCGGCGACACCTTCATCGGCGCCTACGCCGCCGCACGCTGCGCCGGTGCCTACTTGCACGCAGCCGTGGCCTACGCCCAGCAAGCAGCAGCGTTCAGCGTCGCGCGCGCCGGCACCATCGATGCGATGCCACGCGTCGGCGATCTGCCGCCGTTGAAAGCGGCCAGCGCATGAAAAAAACCACCCTGCTGCACGGCGAACTCTCACACCTGATCGCCACCCTCGGCCACGGCGACGCCCTCGTCATCGCCGACGCCGGCCTCCCCGTGCCGCCCGGCACGCGCTGCATCGATCTCGCCCTGATGCGCGGCGTGCCGTCCTTCGACCAGGTGCTGCAAGCCGTGCTCGCCGAAATGCAGGTCGAGCGCGCGACGTGTGCGCTCGAAATGGAAGCCAACAGCCCACAAGCCGCCGCGCGCCTGGCCGATCAACTGGGCGCCACGCCCCTCACCGCCGTGCCCCACACCGACTTCAAGCGCCTCTCCGCCACCGCCCGCGCCATCGTCCGCACCGGCGAATTCACGCCTTACGCCAACGTCATTCTGTATTCGGGCGTGGTGTTCTGACCTTCTTTCGGGTTCGGCGACGCTGCGCCGATGACCGCCCCAGACAAGGTTAACGCAACCTGAATATCATGCGGCTCCCCTGCCCGAGGAAGTAAGCAGCCGTGTCCATGGTCCAGTTGGCGCTGAAACGCCCTTACACGTTCATCGTGATGGCGATGCTCATCGTCCTGGCAACGCCGTTCGCGTTGCTCAACATGGCGACCGACATCTTTCCGGAAATCAACATTCCGGTGATCAGCATCGTCTGGAACTACAACGGGCTGCCGGCCCAGGAAATGGGCCAGCGGATCGCGGCGCAGAACGAGCGCAGCCTGACGACGACGGTGAGCGACATCGAGCACATCGAGTCGACCTCGCTCGCCGGCATCGCCATCATCAAGGTCTTCTTCCAGCCGACCGCCAACATCCAGACCGCGCTGGCGCAGGTCACCGCGGTGGAGCAGTCGCAGTTGCGCTCGCTGCCGCCGGGCATCACGCCGCCGCTGGTGATCAAGTATTCAGCGTCCAGCATCCCGGTCGTGCAGCTCGGGCTGTCGAGCGCCACG
>JAMFRW010000255.1 GCA_026224975.1 Rhodoferax sp.
GACGCTCGGCCGCCCCTTCTCGTCCAGCATGCTTACCAACGCCTCGCCGACCGCCAGCTCGGTGATCGCGGTTTCGATGTCGAGCCCCGGGTTCGCGCGCATGGTGCTCGCCGCCGCCTTCACCGCTTTCTGGTCACGCGGGGTGAAGGCGCGCAGCGCGTGCTGCACGCGGTTGCCGAGTTGGGCGAGCACGGTGTCGGGGATGTCGAGCGGGTTCTGGGTCACGAAGTAGACGCCCACGCCCTTGCTGCGCACCAGCCGCACGACGAGCTCGATGCGCTCGACCAGCGCGCCCGGCGCTTCCTTGAACAGCAAGTGCGCTTCGTCGAAGAAGAACACCAGCTTGGGCTGGTCGAGGTCGCCGACTTCGGGCAACTGCTCGAAGAGTTCGCTCAGCATCCACAGCAGGAAGGTCGCGTAGAGGCGCGGCGCGTTCATCAATTGATCGGCGGCGAGGATGTTGATGACGCCGCGGCCGTCGACCGTCTGCATGAAGTCGGCGATGTTCAGCATCGGCTCGCCGAAGAACTTGTCGCCGCCCTGGCTGTCGATCTGCAGGATGCCGCGCTGGATGGCGCCGATGCTGGCGGCGCTCACGTTGCCGTATTCGGTGGTGAACTGCGAGGCGTTGTCGCCCACGTATTGCAGCATCGCGCGCAGGTCTTTGAGGTCGAGCAGCAAGAGGCCGTTGTCGTCCGCGATCTTGAAGACGAGCTGCAGCACACCTTGCTGGGTTTCGTTGAGCGCAAGCATGCGCGCGAGCAGCAGTGGGCCCATGTCGCTGATGGTGGCGCGCACCGGGTGGCCCTGAGCGCCGACGGCGCTCTTGTCATCCACTGCCTTATCGGACGCAAACACATCCCACAGCGTCGCCGGGCAGGCGATGGATTCGGGCGCATCGATGCCGCGCTCTTTCAGGATCGCCGCGAGCTTGTCGCTCACCTTGCCAGCCTGGGTGATGCCGGTGAGGTCGCCTTTCACATCGGCCATGAAGACCGGCACGCCGAGGCGGCTGAAGTTCTCGGCCAGCGTCTGCAGCGTGATGGTCTTGCCGGTGCCGGTGGCGCCGGTGATCAGGCCGTGCCGGTTGGCCAGCGCGGGCAGCAGGAAGCACTCGATGGGGGCGCCAGCGGGGGCGAGGTGCTTGGCAATCAGGATCGGCTCGGCCATCGGTGCTCCCAGGGCGGCAAGTAAAATTGCAGTCTATCGAACAAACACTGCCGCGCCGGGCTCGACCGGGCGGCAGATGCAGCACAAAAAGGGAGCCTCATGGCCGGTCATTCCAAATGGGCCAACATCCAGCACCGCAAGGGGCGCCAGGACGAAAAGCGCGGCAAGGTGTGGACGCGGATCATCCGCGAGATCACGGTCGCGGCACGCCTGGGCGGCGCCGACCTGGCGATGAACCCGCGCCTGCGGTTGGCGGTCGAGAAGGCCAAGGCCTCCAACATGCCGGCCGATACCGTCAAGAAGAACATCGACAAGGCGACCGGCAACTTGGAGGGCGTGAGCTACGAAGAGATCCGCTACGAGGGCTATGGCATCGGCGGTGCGGCGATCATCGTCGACACCATGACCGACAACAAGGTGCGTACCGTGGCCGAGGTGCGCCACGCCTTCAGCAAGTACGGCGGCAACCTGGGCACCGATGGTTCGGTCTCGTTCCAGTTCAAGCATGTCGGCCAGTTCGTGTTCGCGCCCGGCACCGATGAAGACAAGCTGATGGAAGTGGCACTCGAAGCCGGCGCCGACGATGTGGTGACCGACGACGATGGCGCCATCGAAGTGCTGTGCGCGCCGCCGGCGTTCGAAGCGGTGAAGGCGGCGCTCGAAGCTGCCGGCTTCACGCCCGAGGTGGCGGAAGTGACCATGCGCGCCGAAAACAACGTGGCGTTGACTGGCGATGATGCCCAGCGCATGCAAAAACTGCTCGACGTGATCGAAGACCTGGACGACGTGCAGGAGCTGTACCACAACGCGGATTTCTCGGACTCAGACCCATCGGACATCGAAGCATGAAAGTCCTCGTCATCGGCAACGGCGGCCGCGAACACGCTCTCGCCTGGAAGCTGGCGCAATCGCCCAAGGTGCAAGCCGTCTACGTGGCGCCCGGCAACGGCGGCACTGCGGCAGATGCCCGCCTGCACAACATCGCCGTCACCGACTTCGCGCAACTCGCCGATTTCGCCCACGCCGAGAAGATCGCGCTCACCGTCGTCGGACCCGAGGCGCCGCTGGCGGGCGGGCTGGTCGATGTGTTCCGCGCGCGCGGGCTTCGCGTGTTCGGCCCGACCAAGGGTGCGGCGCAGCTCGAAAGCTCCAAGGCCTTCGCCAAGGCCTTCATGCAGCGGCACAAGATCCCCACGGCGGCTTTCGAGACCTTCGTCGACGTGGCCGCGGCGCATGCGTATGTGGAGGCGCGCGTGGGCCAGAGCGGCGCGCCCATCGTCATCAAGGCCGATGGCCTGGCCGCAGGCAAGGGCGTGGTGGTGGCGATGACGCCGGCCGAAGCGCACCAGGCCATCGACTGGATGCTGGCCGAGGACGAAGCCGGCAACAAGCTCGGCGTGCAGCACAACCTGGGCACCGGCGGCGTGCAGCAGCCGCGCGTGGTGATCGAAGACTTCCTGGCCGGCGAAGAAGCCAGCTTCATCGTGCTGTGCGATGGCCGCAACGTGGTCTCGCTCGCCACCAGCCAGGACCACAAGCGCCTGCAAGACAACGACCAGGGCCCCAACACCGGCGGCATGGGTGCCTATTCGCCCGCGCCGGTCGTCACGCCCAATGTGCATGCCAAGGTGATGCACGAGATCATCCTGCCGACCATCCAGGGCATGGCCAAGGACGGCATTCCGTTCACCGGCTTCCTCTATGCCGGCCTGATGATCGACGCGCAAGGCCAGCCCCGCACGGTGGAGTTCAACTGCCGCCTCGGCGACCCGGAAACCCAGCCCATCCTGATGCGGCTCAAGAGCGATCTCTTCGACCTGCTGATGCACGCCACCGATGGCACGCTCGACCAGGTCGAGCTGCAATGGGACCGCCGCGTGGCGCTCGGCGTGGTGATGGCCGCCAGCGGCTACCCGCTGAACCCGCGCAAGGGCGATGCCATCCACGGCCTGCCGGCCGAAGCGCCGGATGCCATGGTCTTCCACGCCGGCACGGTGGCGCAAGAAGGCGGCGTGCACACCTCGGGCGGGCGCGTGCTGTGCGTGACGGCTCTCGGTGACTCGGTCAAGCTCGCGCAGCAGCGCGCGTATGCGGTGCTGGCCGGCATCCACTTCGATGGCGCGCTGTACCGGCGCGACATCGGCTTTCGCGCGATCAAGCGTTGAAGCTGGCCTTGAAGCACGCGCCGACATCGACCCTATGGATGTGAACGCCGTTCGCGAGTACCTGCTCGCGCTGCAGAGCCGGATCATCGGCTCGCTCGAAGCACTCGAAGGCCAGCCGTTTTTGACGGACGCCTGGGCGCGCGAGCCCGGTGGCAAGCTGGAGGGCGACGGCCTTTCGCGCCTGTTGGAAGACGGCCGCTTTCTGGAGCGCGGCGGCTGCAACTTCTCGCATGTCAAAGGTCTGGCCATGCCGCCTTCGGCCACGCAACACCGGCCCGAGCTGGCAGGTGCGCCCTTCGAGGCGATGGGCGTCTCGCTCGTCATGCACCCGCGCAACCCCTATGTGCCCACGGTGCACATGAACGTGCGCATGTTCGCCGCGCTGCCCGCCGGCCGCGAGCCGGTGGTGTGGTTCGGCGGCGGCATGGACTTGACGCCTTACTACGGCTTCGAGGAAGACGCGCAGCACTTTCACCGCGCGAACCACGAAGCGCTCGCGCCCTTCGGCGACGACATGTACCCGCGCTTCAAGACCTGGTGCGACGACTACTTCTTCCTGAAGCACCGTAACGAGCCGCGCGGCATCGGCGGCATCTTCTTCGATGATTTCTCGGAGCTGGGTTTCGAGCGCAGCTTTGCCATGATGCAGGCGGTGGGCGATGCCTTCACCGCCGCTTATGTGCCGATCGCCGAGCGACGCATGAACATGGCCTACGGTGAGCGCGAGCGTGACTTCCAGGCCTACCGGCGCGGGCGCTATGTCGAGTTCAACCTCGTCTTCGACCGAGGCACGCTGTTCGGCCTGCAATCGGGCGGGCGCACCGAAAGCATCCTGATGTCGATGCCGCCCATTGTCAAATGGCGCTACGCCTGGGCGCCCGAGCCGGGCACGCCGGAGGCGCGGCTCTACAGCGATTTCCTGCGCCCGCGTGATTGGCTCAACTGGGCCGCCGCTTGACCGTCGACACACGCAAGGCGCTGGCGCGGCGCGTCGGCCTCTTCGGCGGCAGCTTCGACCCGGTGCACAACGCGCACCTGGCGCTGGCGCAGGTCGCACTCGCTCAGCTCGCGCTGGCCGAAGTGCGGTGGCTGCTCACCGGCCAGCCGTGGCACAAGGCGCGGCAGGTCACGAGCGCCGAGCATCGCGCGGCGATGGTCAGCCTGGCCATCGCGCATGAGCCGCGCTTCGTGCTCGACACGCGCGAAGTGCGCCGCACCGGCCCCAGCTACACGCTCGACACCGTGCACGAGCTGCGCGCCGAGCAGCCGGGCACCGAATGGTTTCTGATCATCGGGCAGGACCAGTACGAAAGCTTTCACACCTGGCACGGCTGGCAGGAACTGCTGGGCCTCGTCACGCTGGCTGTCGCCAACCGGCCGGGCGAGCGCCGCGCGGCCAGCCCGGAAGTGCTGGCCGTGCCGCACGCCAACGTCGATCTGCCGATGATCGACGAATCGTCGACCGAGATCCGCCAGCGCATCGCTGCCGCACAGGGCATCGCCGATCTGGTGCCGGCACCGGTTGCGCGCTATATTGACTCACACCACCTTTACCAGGGACCTCTCAGGAGCTGAATGGACATTCGTAAACTGCAACGCGTCATCGTCGATGGTCTGGAAGACGTCAAAGCCCAGAACATCGCCGTGTACAACACCGAGCATCTGTCGGCCTTGTTCGAGCGAGTGATCATCGCCTCGGGCACCAGCAACCGGCAGACCAAATCGCTGGCTTCCAGCGTGCGCGAAGCGGTCAAGGAAGCGGGGTTCCCGGTCCCGCGAACGGAAGGCGAAGGCAACGGCGAGTGGATCATCGTCGACTGCGGCGCGGCCGTCGTGCATGTCATGCAACCCTCGATCCGCGAGTACTACCACCTCGAAGAAATCTGGGGCGACAAGCCGGTCAAGATGAAGATGGACGGCAACGCCGCCAGGCTCGTCAAGGCCGAGGAGCCTGAAGAGCCGATGAAGAAGACCCGCGCGGCGGCCAAAAAGGCGCCCGCGACGAAGGTCGCTGCCAAGAAGGCAGTCGGCAAGCTGTCGCCCGCCAAGGAGGCTGCGGTCTCGCCGGCCCGCAAATCGCCTGCGGCCAAGAAGACATCGCCAGTCGCAGGCAAGACCGCGGCCAAAACGACGGCCAAAACCGCGGCCAAGCGCGTCGTGGCCAAGAAGGCAGTGACCCGCACGACCGGTGTCAAGACGCCGATCAAGATGATCGTCGTCAACAGCCCCAGTCTGGCGAAGAAGGCCGATGCCCGGAAAGCGGCCGCGCGTGGCGTCGAGGTCAAACGGCCTGCCGCCAAGAAAGCCCCGGCCCGAAAGACTTCCTCCCGGGCATGAAGCTCTGGCTGGTCGCGGTCGGCCAGCGCCAGCCGGCCTGGGCCGACACGGCCTACGCCGACTTCGCCAAGCGCTTTCCGCCCGAGATGCGGCTGGAGCTGAAGGCGGTCAAGGCCGAGCCGCGCAGCGCCAAGACGGCCGAACAGCTCATGGTCGCCGAAGCCCAGCGCCTGGAGGCGGCACTGCCGCGTGGCGTGCGCCGCGTGGTGTTCGACGAGCGTGGTGACCGGCTCACCACCGTGGCACTCGCCACGCGCATGAAGGTCTGGCTGAACGATGGGCGAGATGTCGCCTTGTTGATCGGCGGGCCCGATGGTCTTGACGCGGGCCTGAAGGCAACCGCCGACGAAACGCTGCGCCTCTCTGACCTGACACTGCCGCATGCCTTCGTGCGCGTGCTGGTGGCCGAGGCGCTGTACCGCGCGTGGACGGTGACGGTGAACCATCCGTATCACCGGGAATAGGCCCAGCCAGCAATCCATGCCGTCGACCTTCATCTACCTTGCGTCGCAAAGCCCACGCCGGCGCCAATTGCTCGACCAGCTCAGCGTGCGTCATGAACTGCTGCTGCCACGTGCGGACGAAGACGCCGAAGCGCTGGAAGCCGAGCGCCCAGGCGAGCTGCCAGGCGACTACGTCGAGCGTGTAACGCTGGCCAAGCTGCACGCCGCACGCGCCCGGCTGAAGGCTAGCGGACTGCAAGCGGCGCCTATCCTGTGTTCCGACACCACCGTGGCGCTCGGCCGCCGCATCCTCGGCAAGCCGAAGGATGCGGCCGACGCGGTGCGCACACTGACGCTGCTCTCCGGAAAGACGCATCGTGTGATCACGGCCGTGGCGCTGGGTCGTGGTCGAAGCGAGGCACTCGCGGTGAGCACTTCGCGCGTGCATTTCGCGCCCATCCCGCCGCGTGAGATCGAGCGTTATGTCGCCAGCGGTGAGCCCTTCGGCAAGGCCGGCGCCTATGCCATCCAGAGCGCGCTGGCGGGCTGGATCGAGCGCATCGAAGGCAGCTACTCCGGTATCATGGGTTTGCCTCTCTACGAGACGGCACAACTGCTGAGACAAGCCGGTGTCGGGTTCTAGGACAGGGTTCTAGAAAGCGACTCATCACACCGGAAAAACCAGAGCCCCCGAGACACCGATGCAAGACATCCTGATCAACTGGGCGCCCCAGGAAACGCGCGTGGCCATCGTCGAAAACGGCGCGGTGCAGGAGCTGCACGTCGAGCGCGCTTTGGAGCGTGGCCTCGTCGGCAACATCTATGCGGGCCGCGTGGCGCGTGTGCTGCCGGGCATGCAGTCGGCCTTCATCGACATCGGCCTGGAGCGCGCGGCGTTCCTTCACGTGGCCGATGTGCAGGTCAACGGCGTGACGCCTCGCGGCGCCGCCGGCAACGCGCCGCGCACCGAAGGCAGCGTGGCGCCGGCCACGCCCATCGAGCGGCTGGTCTTCGAAGGGCAGACGCTCACCGTGCAGGTCATCAAGGACCCGATCGGCACCAAGGGCGCAAGGCTTTCTACGCAGATCAGCATCGCCGGCCGGCTGCTCGTGTTCCTGCCGCAAGACAACCACATCGGCATCTCACAAAAGATCGGCTCGCACGAACTGCGCGAGCAATTGCGAGCCCGCATGAACGTGCTCGCGCAAGTGCCCGAAGGCTCGGGGCCGCCCGGTGGCTTCATCCTGCGCACGAATGCAGAGGAAGCAACCGACGACGAACTCTCCGACGACATCCGCTACCTGCGCAAGACCTGGGCGGCGGTGAAGGACCGCAGCTTCAAGTCCCCGCCCGGCACGCTGCTGCATCAGGACCTGAGCCTCGTTCAACGCGTGTTGCGCGACCTCGCGCACGATGGCACCCAGGCCATCCGCATCGATTCGCAACTGCAGTTCGACATCCTCAGCCAGTTCGGCCGCGAGTACACGCCGACCTCCGTCGCCAAGCTCGCGCTCTACAAGGGCGAGCGGCCGATCTTCGACCTGTTCAACATCGACGAGGAGATTGCGCGCGCGCTCACGCGGCGGGTCGACCTCAAATCCGGCGGCTACCTGATCGTCGACCAGACCGAAGCGCTGACGACGATCGATGTGAACACCGGGGGCTTCGTGGGCGCGCGCAACTTCGACGACACCATCTTCAAGACCAACCTCGAAGCCGGCCAGGCCATCGCCCGCCAACTGCGCCTGCGCAACCTCGGCGGCATCATCATCATCGATTTCATCGACATGAACCGCGAAGACCACCAGGCCGCGGTGCTTGCCGAATTGCGCAAGCAGCTCGCGCGCGACCGCACCAAGATCACGGTGAGCGGCTTCACGCAGCTCGGTCTGGTCGAGATGACGCGCAAGCGCACGCGCGAGTCCTTGTCGCACGTGCTCTGCGAAACCTGCCCCACCTGCCAGGGCCGCGGCCAGGTCAAGACCGCCCGAAGCGTCTGCTACGACATCCTGCGCGAAATCCTGCGCGAGGCCCGCCAGTTCAACCCCAAGGAATTCCGCGTCATCGCCTCGGCCACGGTGATCGAGATGCTGCTCGACGAAGAAAGCCAGCACCTGGCAGGCCTCAGCGATTTCATCGGCAAGCCGATCTCGCTGCAGGCCGAGGCACTGGGGTCGCCGGAGCAGTACGACATTGTGTTGATGTGAGCCTGCGCTGCGCACAGCGCCGACGGCTCAATACGCGGCGGCCCTCGACAACCGCGCGACCCGCGCCGACGCCAGCGCCGCCACACCCGCCAGCGCCACACAGCCCCAAATCACCGGCGCATAACTGTGCGTGCGGTCGAACACCGCGCCGGCGATGACGGGGCCCAGCAGGTTGCCCAATGCGGCGCCGGTGTAGAGCGTGCCGATGATGCTGGAGACGGCGCGGGCGCCGAACATGTCCATGCAGATGGCGGGCATGAGCGAGACGATGCCGCCGTAGCTCAGGCCGAACCAGAGGGCGAAGATCGCGAGAGGCAGGTAGCCATCTGCAAACGGACCGGAAGACAGCCCAGAGAGCGTCCCCGCCGATTGCCACAGCAGGAACGACGCCCCCATCGAGCCTTGCATCAGCGCCAGCGTGAAGGTGCGGCCGAGCTTGTCGGCGAGTGCGCCGATGGCGAAGCGGCCGATGACGCTGCCGATGCCGATCAGGCCCACGAGGCCCACGGCACGCGATTCGGTGATGCCGAGATCGCGGGCTGCTGCCGATGCATGGGCGAAGGGGATGAACATCACCGGCCCGGCGGCGACGGTCGCGAGGTACATCCACCAGAAGCGCGGCGTGTGCAGCGCTTCGCGGAGAGTGGCACCCGGCACGCCTGCCTTCGACGCATTCGATGCCGATGGCGCGCGCTTGAGCGAGAAGGTGGCGGCCAGGCCGACGACGAGCACACCGAGCGCCATCACGCGCAAGGCGCCGCGCCATTCGAGCGCGGCGATGGCGCTGGCGGCCAGCAGCGGCACCACGACCGTGCCCGCGCCGATGCCCGCGCTCGCGAGACCGGCTGCCAGGCCGCGGCGGTGCGTGAACCAGGGCTGCACGCAGGCGATAGACGGGGTGTAGACCAGCGCGATGCCGATGCCCACGCCGGCACCGTAAGCGAGGTACACCATCGCCATCGATTGCGCAAAACTCGTCGCGAGCAAGCCGGCTGCGATGCACAGCATGCCGGCGCAGCACACCACGCGCGGGCCGAACCGATCGGCCAGCATGCCGGCGCCGGCGCCGAACAGAAAGTAGATCAGGCCCGAAAGGCCGAAGACCATCGCCACATCGGCGCGGCGCGCGGCGAACTCGGCCGAGAAGGATTCGAAGAGGGCGGCGAACGAGTACGACACACCGAAGATGACCGCCAGGCTGAAGAACGTGCCCCAGACGACCACCCATGCATAGGGAGGCTCTTTCATGTGGCACCAGTCTAGTCGGCGTGCCACGCTGTTCTGCCCATGAAAACGGGGCCGAAGCCCCGTGGATGTACCAGTTGACGGCGTTCCCGTCGGCGCGCTTGTGCGCTTTCCCCTTACCCGCTTACCCGATTACCAGTAGCCTGGGCGGCCGTAATGTTCGTAGATGCCGATCTCCTGCGCGCGGTCGATCAGCACGACAGGGTCGTAGGGCGGTGCGTCCTGAATGGCCTTCTGGGTCATGTGCACCGTGACATTTCGTTCGGCCCAGCTCACGTCCTGAATCCAGTTCGGCGAGACGATGACCTGGTGGCCCATCCACCAGTTGCTGGTGTCGGCCACGAGGTAGCGGATGGCCCAGCTCTGCTCGTCGACGATGAAGCTCTGGATGTGCCCGATCTCGCCGTCCGACGCCTTGATGTGGTAGCCGGTGACTTCCTTGCAGGAGCGCAGATGTGGGTCGTCATTGGCGTGGCGCAGCGCGCGCGCATCGGCAATCGTCTTGTCGAGTTCGGGGCTGGGCGGCACACCGAGATAGCCCACGCCGGTCATCGTACCGGGCAGGGCCTCGCTGCCCCACAGGCCCACACCGCCCCAGTAGTCGGGGTAGCCGTAGTAGGCAAGGTAATCAGCCTCGTGCTGGCGTGAGACGGGCTTGTCGGTGTCGATGTCGGGGCTGTTCTTCACCTGTTCCTTGGTGATGGAGACTGGCAGCACCTTGTCGATGTGGTTGGGCTCGCCGATGGAGAAGGGCGAGATCAGCACCTGCCGGCTCGACAGCCAGCCGCCGGTTTCGACCACGAGGTAGCGAACGGTGAAACGCTCGTCGTCGAAGTAGAAGTCCTTGACCTTGCCGATGTCGCCATCGGTGGCGCGGATCGAATAGCCGTGCAGGTCTTTGAGGTTGCGCAACATGGGACTCTCCTTGAAGTGACCGTTCGCGCGAGACACAAAGTCGCTGCGGCGCGAAACGATGCTTCAGTCTGAGTCGGGTGTTGCGATGTGTCTGTCGGCCACGCCCGGCGCAACAGGTAGGAGCGCGACTACGCGGTCAACACGCCGCGTGTCGTCCAGATCAGCGTCGTTCCAGGCGTCCGAAACCGCTCAGCACCTTGTCGAGATCGGCGAGCACCGAATCGCTGTGGCTCAGCGGTTCGGGCAGCGGCGTGGTGTCGAGCCGAAAGACCTGGTGGCAGGCCGGGCAGGCGAGTTCGGGCTGGCGCTGCAGCGTGAAGAAGGATTCGGCGAAGGTGTGCCCGCACGCGGTGCAGACCAGTTCGATCGATGGTTCGTCGGGTTCCATAACGCGCCTCGGTGGCCAACCAGATGATGGCGCATTGTCGGGCGAATTCGGCGCGGTGGCGACCCCGGCGTTACATTCCCCGCTCCGCCCAGCGACGGCCCCCGCTCTCCAAAAGGCTTCATGGAATTCGACTCGATACCACAGCGCCATCAGGACCAACTGCTCGCCCGGCATCTGCATGCCTTCCTCGGCGAGATCGACGCGCCGGCGATGGAGTTGCTGCGCCAGCATCTGCAGTGGGTCGAGATTGCCGGCGGCGAGGTGCTGATGACGCAGGGCGAGCCGGGGGACTCGATGTACCTCTCGATCAGCGGGCGCCTGCGCGCTTATGTGCGCGATGAAGACGGCACCCAGCGCATGGTGCGCGAGATGGCGCGTGGCCACAGCATCGGCGAGATGAGCCTCTACACCGACGAGCCGCGCTCGGCGACCGTGGTGGCCATTCGCGATTCGGTGCTGGTGCGGCTGGCCAAATCCGAGTTCAGGCGCTTGCTGGCGAGCAGCGCGCAAGTCTCGATCGCGCTCACGCGGCAGATCATCCACCGCATGCAAGCACCGCAGCAGCGCTCCGAGATGGAGCCGCCGGTGACGATCGGGCTCTTGCCCATCACCGCGGGCGTAGCGCCGTTCGCCTTCGCGCAAAGCCTGGCGGCCCAGCTCGCGCGCATCGGCCGGGTGCGCGTGCTGGACTCGGCCGCCATCGACGAATTGCTTGATGAACCCGGTGCGGCGAACCTGGACGACAGCAGCGGCGAGACGAATCGCCGTATCGCCTTGCTGCTCGACGAGATCGAAGCGGCCCACGAATTTGTGCTGCTGGTGGCGGACGACAGCCCCACGCCGTGGACGCGGCGCTGCAGCCGCCAGAGCGATGAGTTGCTGCTGCTCGCGGACGCCAGCGCCGAGCCGATGCTCCACCCCATCGAAGAGCAGTGCCTGATGCGCCGCCCGGCACGCAGCGAGGCCGCCGAGATCCTGGTGTTGCTGCATGCCGCCGACACGCGCTCGCCGCGCGGCACGCGGCATTGGTTGGCGCGCCGGCTGGTCGCCGACCACATCCACATCCGCCCCGAACTCGAGCGGGACATGGCCCGGCTCGCGCGCATCCAGAGCCGCACCGGCGTGGGCCTGGTGCTGGCGGGCGGCGGCGCGCGCGGGCTGGCGCACCTGGGCATTTACCGCGCCTTGCAGGAGCGCGGCATCGAGATCGATTGTGTGGGCGGCACCAGCATCGGCTCGGTGATGGCCGCTTATGTGGCCACCGACCAGCCGCTGCCCGAGGTGATGAAGAACGCGCGCCACGCCTTCGGCAACAACCCGACCGGCGTCTTCAACTGGGTGCCCATGCTCTCGCTCATCAAGGGCCGGCGGCTGCGCAAGATCCTGGATGGCGCGGTGCACGACCTGCTGGGTTTCGATGCCGATGTGGAAGACCTCTGGAAGAGCTGCTACTGCATCGCCACGAATTATTCGCAGGCGCAGGAGCAGCAGTTCAGGAGCGGCCCGCTGGTCAAGGCGATGCTCGCCAGCATTTCGATTCCCGGTGCGCTGCCGCCGGTGATCCACGAAGGCGATCTGCTGTGCGATGGCGGCACCTTCAACAATTTTCCGGTCGATGTGATGCGCGGCATGCGTGGCATCGGCAAGGTGATAGGCGTCGATCTCAACGCGCGCAAGTCACGCCGCATCGAGCACGAAGACGTGCCCGGCAGCTGGGCTGTGCTGCGCGATCGGCTTCGCCCCGCGGCCAAGCGCCGCTACTGGCTGCCGTCGCTCGCGGCCTACCTGATGAACGTGACGATTCTCTACAGCGTCTCGCGCCAGAAGCAGGCCAAGAAGCTCACCGATCTGTACTTCAACCCGCCCTTGCAGCGCGTCGGCATGCTGGCCTGGAAGCGCTTCGATGCGATCGTGGCGCAAGGGCATGCGCACGGGGTGAAGGTACTGGATGAGACGCCGCCTGAGGTGATCGATGTGCTTGTCGGAAAGCGGGCTGTGCGAAGGGTTGTGGGCTCCCAGCCCGTTCGCAGCGAGATCGGAAATTCGGGCACTGCGCAAACGGATTCCAAGGCCGTTCGCACTGAGCCTGTCGAAGTGCCTGGTGGGGACTCCACGAGGGCTTCGACAAGCTCAGCCTGAGCGGTTCCCCGCAAGTGGCCTAGACCACCCGCCCGCGTGACGGCTGAATCCATTGCGTGATCGACTGCCCCAGCGCGCCGAAGAACGAATCCCCACGCGGTTCCCGATGTGCCGCAGGCAAATGCGTCTCGACGCTGCGCTCAACCTGCACCAGCGTTTCGTCGTCCTCCTGCGGCCGCACGCTGAAGCCGCAGCGCGTGACCAGGCACAGCATCGCCGCGTTGTCGGCCAGCACCTCGCCGCAGATCCAGCGCAGGCCGTTGCGGCGTGCTGCCAGGCACAAGGCCGAGAGCAGGCGCTGACCGATGCCCTGGCGGCCCCAAGCGTCGGCCACGGCAATGGCGAACTCGGCAGTTTCGCCATCGGCGGCGGTCACGTAGCGGGCGTCGGCGATCATGGTTTCGTCGTGGTCGTCGAGCACGGTGACGATGAAGCCCATGTGAAGGCAATAGTCGATGTTGGTCATCTGCGTGGCGAGCCCCGTGCTCAGGCTGCGTACCGCGCCGTGGAAGCGGTAGCGCCGCGAGGCGGCCGAGAGACTCGCCATGAAGGCCTGTTCCAGCACATCGTCCTGCGGCAGCACCGGCCGCAACGTGAGGCGGCGCCCGTCGGGCATCGGCCAGGTTTCGATGAGGTGCGCCGGGTAGCGGTGGATGCGGTAGGGCGCCAGGGCGCTTGCGCGCTCTGGCAGGCCCGCTGGTGGGCTCGTGTGGCCGCTGGCGTGACAGCTTTGTGAGGACATGCTCGGCTCCTGCTCTTGTGGGGACTGCTTCCGGCCTGCGATGCAGATCGGATGAGCCCACTGTAGGAACCGCGTGGTGGCGCGGCGATGCAGGAGTGCGCTGTGCGGGAGTGACTTATTCACACCCCCGCGTCACACCGAGGTCACGTGCAGCTTCAGCCCGGCAAACCGCTCGCCACGAAGTGCGGGTTCTCGAAGCCCGGCTTGCCATAACGAAGCGGCTCGCCATCCAGGTCACGCACCTGCCCGCCGGCTGCGGCCAGCACCGCGTGGCCGGCGGCGATGTCCCACTCCATCGTGCGGCCCAGGCGCGGGTACAGGTCGGCCTCGCCGGCGGCGATGAGGCAGAGCTTCAGAGATGAGCCGGCGTTGGTCAGCGAGGCGAGCGGCCGGCCGTCGAGGTAGTTGCCCAGGAACACATCGAGCGCGGCGGCATCGCCATGTGAACGGCTCGCCACGCAGGTGACGCCGGCGGAAGGTGCCGCTCGGCAGTGGATAGCGCGGCGGCGCGTGGGGTGGCCGGCGCGGGAGGCTTCCTGCTCTTCCTCGACGAAAGCGCCGAGGCCCGCTGCGCCGGCGTACAGGACGCCTAGCGCCGGTGCGAAAACCACACCCATCACCGGCTCGCCGTGCTCGATCAGCGCGATGTTGACGGTGAACTCGCCGTTGCGGCTCACGAACTCGCGCGTGCCATCGAGCGGGTCGACCAGCCAGAAGCGGCTGCCGACGGCGGGCGGGCCCTCGGCGGCCACGGCTTCTTCGGCCACGATGGTGATGTCGGGCGTGAGTGAGGTCAAAGCCGCGACGATGATGGCCTCGGCGGCTTCGTCGGCTTCGGTCACCGGTGAGGCGTCTTCCTTGCCGCGCACGGCGAAGTCGCTCGCGTAGACGGCCATTACGACATCGGCCGCTTCACGCGCGATGCGAACGAGGTTCTCGAGAATATCGTTCTGAATAAACGGTCTGTGATTCATGTGCTGGCGGACCCATGTTTAGGCGATCATTCCCGGCTGACAGCAGGCGCGCCCCCGTTTGTGCGAATGCCATGCGATTGCCGCGCCATTGTCATGCCACAACCTGTCGAACTCCAATGACCCAGCCGACCCCTCTGACCCATTTGCAGCGCCTCGAGGCCGAGAGCATCCACATCATGCGCGAGGTCGCGGCCGAATCCGAAAAACCGGTGATGCTGTATTCGATCGGCAAGGACAGCGCGGTCATGCTGCACCTGGCGAAGAAGGCGTTTTACCCTTCGCCGCCGCCGTTCCCGCTGCTGCATGTGGACACCACCTGGAAGTTCCAGGCCATGTACGAGATGCGCGAGCGCATGGCGCGCGACCTCGGTATGGAACTTCTCGTGCACCACAACCCAGAGGCCGAGTCGCTCGGCATCAATCCGTTCGACCACGGCTCGCAGGTCCACACCGACATGTGGAAGACGCAGGGCTTGAAGCAGGCGCTGGACCATTACGGTTTCGACGCGGCCTTCGGCGGTGCGCGGCGCGACGAAGAAAAATCGCGCGCCAAGGAGCGCATCTTTTCCTTCCGTACCGCGCAGCACCGCTGGGACCCGAAGAACCAGCGCCCCGAACTCTGGCACCTCTACACCGGCCGCAAGCACCCCGGCGAATCGATCCGCGTGTTCCCGATCTCGAACTGGACCGAGCTCGACATCTGGCAATACATCCACCTCGAGAACGTGCCCATCGTGCCGCTTTACTTCGCAGCCGAGCGCCCGGTGGTCGAGCGCGATGGCTCGCTGATCATGGTCGATGACGAGCGCATGCCACTCAGGCCGGGCGAAGTGCCGATGATGAAGAAGGTGCGCTTCCGCACGCTGGGTTGTTACCCGCTGACGGGTGCGGTGGAATCGGAAGCGGACACGCTGCCGGCCATCATCCAGGAGATGCTGCTCACCAAGACCTCGGAGCGCCAGGGCCGCATGATCGACCACGATGCCAGTGCGTCGATGGAGAAGAAAAAGCAGGAAGGGTATTTTTGAGATGGCACACGTTTCCGACCTGATCGCGTCCGACATCGACACGTACCTCGCCCAGCACGAAACCAAGAGCCTGCTGCGCTTCATCACCTGCGGCTCGGTCGACGACGGCAAGAGCACGGTGATCGGCCGGCTGCTGTTCGAATCGAAGATGCTCTTCGAAGACCAGCTCGCCGCCATCGAAGCCGATTCGAAGAAGTGGGGCACGCAAGGCGGTGACATCGACTTTGCGCTGCTGGTCGATGGCCTGGCCGCGGAGCGCGAGCAGGGCATCACCATCGATGTGGCCTACCGCTTCTTCTCGACCGACCGGCGCAAGTTCATCGTCGCCGACACGCCCGGCCACGAGCAGTACACGCGCAACATGATCACCGGCGCCTCCACCGCTGATCTGGCCGTGATCCTGATCGACGCGCGCAAGGGCGTGCTCACGCAGACGCGGAGGCACAGCTACCTCGTCTCGCTGATCGGCATCAAGAAGGTGGTGCTCGCCATCAACAAGATGGATCTGGTCGACTACTCCCAGAAGGAGTACGACCGCATCGTGGCCGAATACCGCGCCTTCGCCGAGCAGATCGGGCTGACGGATATCCAGGCGATTCCGCTCTCGGCCCTGCGCGGCGACAACATGACCGAGGCCAGCCCCAACACGCGCTGGTACCACGGCCCGACGCTGATGGAATATCTCGAGACGGTCGACATCGACGAGTCGCGCCTGCAGGCCGAACCGTTCCGCATGCCGGTGCAATGGGTCAACAGGCCCAACCTCGATTTCCGCGGCTTCTGCGGCTTCATCGCGAGCGGCAGCATCAAGCCGGGGGACCGCATTCGCGCCCAGCCTTCGGGCCGCGAAAGCCGCGTCAAGGCGATCGTCACGCCGGCCGGCGACCAGCCGCTGGCAGTGGCCGGCCAATCGGTCACGCTCACGCTCGAAGACGAGATCGACATCTCGCGCGGCGATGTGATTTCGGCGGCAACGGCGCCCGCAGAAGTGGCCGACCAGTTCGAGGCCACCATCGTCTGGATGATCGACGAGCCCTTGCTGCCCGGCCGCCCGTACCTGCTGAAGATCGGCACGCAGACCGTGAGCGCGACGGTGGCCGAGCCCAAGTACAAGGTCAACGTCAACACCATGGAGCACCTGGCGGCCAAGGTGCTGCAGGTCAACGAGATCGGCGTGTGCAACATCGCGCTCGACCGCGCCATCGCCTTCGATGCCTACACCGCCAACCGCGACACCGGCGGCTTCATCCTGATCGATCGGCTGACCAACAACACCGTCGGCGCCGGCATGCTGCACTTTGCGCTGCGCCGCTCGCAGAACGTGCACCTGCAGCCGGTCGATGTCGACAAGGCGGCGCGCGGCGCGCAGAAGGGTCAGCGACCGGGCGTGGTGTGGCTCACCGGCCTGTCGGGCGCGGGCAAGTCGACCATCGCCAACATCGTCGAGAAGAAGCTGCACGCGATGGGCCGGCACACGTACCTGCTCGATGGCGACAACGTGCGGCATGGGCTCAACAAGGATCTGGGCTTCACCGAAGCCGACCGCGTCGAGAACGTGCGCCGCGTGGCGGAGGTCTCCAAGCTCATGGTCGATGCCGGGCTGATCGTGATCACCGCCTTCATCTCGCCCTTCCGCGCCGAGCGTCAAATGGCGCGCTCGCTGCTGGCGGCGGATGAGTTCATCGAGGTGCATGTGGACACGCCTTTGGCCGTGGCTGAAACGCGCGATGTGAAAGGCCTCTACGCCAAGGCGCGGCGCGGTGAGCTGCGTAACTTCACCGGCATCGATTCGCCGTACGAGGCGCCCGAGCAGCCGGAGTTGCGGGTGGATACGACGAAGGATAGCGCGGAAGAGGCGGCGGATCTGGTGATCGCGCGGATGCGGGATATGGGGTTGATTGGTTGAGGGGAATGGCGTTCGGGTTGGGTGTGAGTGAGCGAGGCTTGCGGCGAACTTGCAAGTTGCCGCCTGTAAACGATATAATCGAACTTAACGAGATTAACCACTAGACGTTCGCGCTTCGGCACAAGCGTCCACCGTGATCATGAAAGCTTCCATCGCCACCACGCAAAGCCGTGCCAGTATTCCCGTTGTGCATCGTGCCGCGCGGCCGGCGCGCGCGCCTCGTCCTGCGCACGACGACTCGGCCTATGTGAGCGTCGGCGAAACGCGCGCCTTGCTGGCCGACAGCCTGGCCACCCGCAACGCACGCCTCGCCGCCGAAGACATGGTGTCCACCGACGAAGCCGCGTTGCTGGCTGGCACCTCGCGCGTCACCGTCAACGCCTGGATAGCCAAGGGCAGATGCATCGGCCTCGCGCAAACCAAGCGCGGCTTTCGCGTGCCGACCTGGCAGTTCGAGCCGCGCATCTGGGATGCGCTGCCGGCGCTCTCGGCCGCGCTCGGTTCGCAAAACGGCTGGCAGATGCTGGGCTTTCTGGAAACGCCGAACGGCGCGCTCGGCGGCATCACGCCGCGGGTTGCCATCGAGAGGGGCGACGCGGCACGTGTGTTGACTGTCGCCGCGCAAGAAGGCCATTGACGATCGGGTCGCGGTCAGCAATCCGCGTGCCGCCCATCGGCCATGAGGCTCACCGATCTACAGTACGCGCCCGACTGCCAGTTACCGGCGCATTCGGTGTTGTACCGAATCCAGCGCATCCGCTCGCGGCCAGGAACCGTGTCTATCGGCGTGCTGCGATTGCTACCAGCCGGCTTGATGGTGGGTCGATTTGATTTGTCCACTGCGGTTGCCGGCTACTTTGCCGAAACTGCTGAAACGGCCATCTACGAAACCCTGGCGCGCCGCGAGGCAACGCTGCTGAGTATCGGCACCGTCGGTCAACGCGTCTTGCTCTCGATGCACACGACCGCGACACTAAACTTGCTCGACTTGCGCCCACACGCGGCGAGTTGGCCGGTGTTGCAATCGCTGCGCTATGCCAGCACGCAGATGCTGGCCCGCGACGCACACGAGCACGGCTTCGATGGCGTCGTCTATCGTTCGGCGCAGCAGTACGGGCGAGATTGCTACGCACTTTTCGATGAGGCATTGAACGGCTTGCGGGTGATATCGAAGACCCCACTTCGCGAAGCGCAAACGGGCGCGCTGCATCGCGCTGTGGCAGCCGCAGTCAAAGGCTCGCAAATCCCGCTGACGCCGTAGGCGCCGTCCGACACCCGAATCCGCCCGCGATGACTGCCGGCGCGCAGTGCGCTGGATACGATCACATCCATCGAATACATCGATGGGGAAACAGCATGGCCGGCGCGTCGCGGGTTCTTTGGAAGGGTGCCATCAGCTTCGGGCTGGTGCACATCCCCGTGAGCCTGCATTCGGCCACGACCGACAGCGGCATCGATTTCGATTGGCTCGACAAGCGCAGCATGGACCCGGTGGGTTACAAGTGCATCAACAAGAAGACCGGCAAGGAGATCGACAAGGCGAACATCGTCAAGGGCATTGCGTACGAAGACGGCAAGTACGTGGTGCTGACCGATGAGGAGATCGCGGCGGTGTACCCGCGGTCGACGCAATCCATCGACATCGAGAGCTTCGTGAAAGCCTCGGAAATTCCCTTCGTCTACCTCGACCGGCCGTACTACCTGGCGCCGATCGGCAAGGGCCAGAAGGTCTATGCGCTGCTGCGCGAGACGCTGCTCAAGAGCCAGCGGATCGGCTTGGCGCGTGTTGTCATCCAGACCAAGCAGCACCTGGCTGCGCTCGTGCCCAGCGGGCCGGCGCTGGTGCTCAACCTGCTGCGCTGGGGCGCGGACATCCGTTCCTGGGAAGACCTGAACCTGCCCGCCGAAGGCAGCAAGGCGGCGGGCTTGAGCGAGCGCGAGCTGGCGATGGCGTCGCAGCTGGTCGACGACATGAGCGCCAAGTGGGACCCGAGCCAGTTCCGCGATCTGTTCAAGGATGAGGTGATGGCGCTCGTCGACAAGAAGGTGCAGGCAGGCCAGACCGAGACTGTCTTGCAGCCCGAAGAGGAAGCGCCGCAGAGCAAGTCGGCCGACATCATCGACCTCACCGAGTTGCTGCAGCGCAGCTTGCGCGGCAAGGGCGCGAAGGGTGAGGACAAGGCAGACGGCAAGTCCGGGAAGGCGGCACCTGCCGCGAGCAAGGCCAAGCCTGCTGCGGCGAGGAAGGCTGCATCGCCTGCCGCGAAAAAGCGCGCTGCTTGAATCGGCTTTCGACGACCCGCAAGCACCTCCTGACCTCGCTCGCCATCACCGACATCATGGCCAAAGCGAACCCCCTCGGCGCCTACAACCAGATGCGCGACTTTGCGCAATCGCCCGAGCCTGCGGGCGTGGCGGTGGCGTCGGGTGACGCGCTCGCGTTCGTCATCCAGAAGCATGCGGCGCGCAGCCTGCACTACGACTTCCGCTTGGAACTCGATGGCACGCTGAAGAGCTGGGCGGTGCCCAAGGGCCCGAGCCTGGACCCCTCCGAAAAGCGCATGGCGGTGCATGTGGAAGACCATCCGACGTCGTACGGCAGTTTCGAGGGCGTGATACCGCCGAAGCACTACGGCGCTGGCACGGTGATCGTGTGGGACAACGGTAGCTGGGCTCCCATCGGCGACCCGCACGCCGGCTACCGCGACGGCAAGCTCAAGTTCGACCTGCACGGCGTCAAGCTGCACGGCCGCTGGGCGCTGGTGCGGATGAAGCAGCGCGAGGGTGATCGGCAAGAGGCCTGGTTGCTGATGAAGGAACGCGACGAGTTCGCGCGGCCTGCTGCCGAATACAAGGTGGTGGAGGCGGAGCCCGACAGTGTGCTGAGCGGCCCGAAGAAATCCGCCGCCGCGAAAAAGAACGCGGCGCCAGCCGCGGCGAAGGCTGCGAAGCCCGCTGCGGTCAAGTCGAAGAGCCGACAAGCCGCTGAACCAGACGCGGCGTTGGCTGGCGCAGTCAATGCCAAGCTGCCCGAAACGCTCGCGCCCCAGCTCGCCACGCTGGTCGATGGCGTGCCGCCCGGCGACGATTGGCTGTGGGAGATCAAGTTCGACGGCTATCGCCTGCTGACGCGCGTCGATGCCAAAGGGGATGTGCGCTGCTTCACCCGCAACGGCCACGATTGGTCGCACAAGCTCTCGGCGCTGGTCAAGGCGGTGCGTGCATCGAAGCTCGCGCCTTGCTGGCTCGATGGCGAAATCGTCGTGCCGGATGCCAAAGGCTCGCCCGATTTCCAGGCGCTGCAAAACGCCTTCGACGAAAGCCAAACCGAGAGCATCCAATACTTCGTGTTCGACCTGCCGTATCACGATGGGCAGGACTTGCGCGCCGTGCCGCTGATCGAACGACGAGCGCTATTGCAGAAGCTGCTCGGTTCAGCGAGCGGCGCGATTCGCTTCAGCGAAGCGTTCGAAAAAGATCCCGCGGCACTTCTCCAATCCGCACAAGAGGCTGGTCTCGAAGGCCTGATCGGCAAGCGCAAGGGCTCGAGTTATCGCTCCGACCGTTCGCCCGATTGGGTCAAGCTCAAGACGCGGTTGCGGCAGGAGTTCGTGATCGGCGGCTACACCGACCCCAAGGGTTCGCGCGCGGGCATCGGCTCGCTGTTGTTGGGCGTCCATGACGATGCGGGCAAGCTGCGATTTGCCGGCAATGTGGGCACGGGTTTCGACGAACGCACCCTCGCCGGGCTGAAGGCGGGGCTGGCCAGGCTCGATACCACGCAAAGCCCGTTCGCCGACGCGCCTGCCAAGGTCGGTGCGCGTGGCGACATGAAGCCCCATTGGGTGAAGCCGACGCTGATCGCCGAGGTGTCGTTCGCGCAGTGGACGAACACCGGGCGCATCCGGCATTCGGTGTTTCACGGGTTGCGCGAGGACAAGCCGGCAGAGGAGGTGAGCGTGGAGCGTCCCAGCAAAGTCTTGTCCGCGAAAGAGTCGAACCGAGGCGAAGCAGCAAAGGGCCCGAGTCCGAAGACAGCCAACGCACGCGCAGCCGCCAGGTCGGCACCGCCCACCTTGCGCGTGACGCATGCCGAGCGCGTGATCGACACCGCCAGCGGCGTCACCAAGGGCGAACTCGTCGCCTTCTATGCGACGGTCGCGCCGCTCATGTTGCCCCACTTGAAGCAACGCCCCGTCTCGTTGATGCGCGCGCCGAGCGGCGTGGCCGGCGCCACGTTCTTCCAGAAGCATGCCGACGCCACGGCGATCCCCGGTGTCGATCAACTCGACCCGAGGTATTTCCCCGAACATGCCGCCTTGCTCGCCATCGGCTCCGCCCAAGGCGTGCTGGCCGCTGCGCAGATGAACGTCATCGAGTTCCACACCTGGAACGCGACGACGAAGAACATCCACAAGCCCGACCGCCTGATCTTCGACCTCGACCCCGGCGAGGGCGTGGCGTGGCCGCAGGTGCAGGAAGCCGCTTCGCTGATGCGGGCCTTCCTCGTCGAACTCAGCCTGAAGGCCTTGCTCAAGACCAGCGGTGGCAAGGGCTTGCATGTGGTCGTGCCGCTCAAGCCGCAGCACGGCTGGGAGACGCTCAAGGATTTTTCGCAGGCGATCGTGGCGCACATGGCCGAGGTGATTCCTCAGCGCTTCGTCGCCAAGAGCGGGCCGAAGAACCGCGTCGGCCGCATCTTCATCGACTACCTGCGCAACGGCCTGGGCGCGACGACGGTCTGTGCCTGGTCGGCGCGTGCGCGTGCGGGCCTGGGTGTGTCGGTGCCGATCACGTGGGATGAGCTGGGCTCGCTCACCGGCGGCGCGCATTGGACCGTGCAGAACATCGATGCACGCGTGCCCGTGGGCAACTCGCCCTGGGCCGGTGCAGACACTGCCGGCCAGAGCCTGGGCCGTGCGATGAAAACGCTGGGGTTTGCGCCGGCCAAACCCGCAGCGCGTTGACGTGCCGGCGGCTTCCATCGTCATCGAAAGGAGAATCCCATGCCCGAAAAATCGTGGAGCCCCAAGCGTGAACGCCAGTACGAGCACATCAAGTCCAGCCTGAAAGAGCAGGGCAAGGGTGAGCACCTGGCCGAGGAGATCGCAGCGCGCACCGTCAACAAGGAGCGAGCGCGGCGCGGTGAATCCGAGGAGGCCAGCAAGACGTCCACGGACGACATCTCGTCCAGCCGCCGCGGCGGGCTGCGCTCGCACCAAGGCCCGGGCGGCCGGACCTACGCGCAGCTCTACAGCGAAGCCAAGGCGCACGGCTTGAAAGGCCGCTCACGCATGAGCAAGGCGGCGCTCGAGAAGGCCTTGCCGCGGTGAGGGCGGCGGTCGGCAAGGCTGCTCGGCCGTCGCTTGGTCCGCGCGCTGCGGCCACGTGCCCCAAGAGAAAGGTGCCCGCAGCGCCAACGCCACGTGCCAGCCTGGTCTACGTCAGCGACGGTGCGCCGGGCTTCGCGCGGCTGCGGCGCGGCAAGGGCTTCGTCTACCGCCAGGCCGATGGCCGATTGCTCGAGGATGCCGACCAACTCAGCCGCATCCGCCATCTCGCGATTCCGCCGGCCTACACCGATGTGTGGATCTGCACCCTGCCGCACGGCCATCTGCAGGCCACCGGCCGTGACGCGCGTGGCCGCAAGCAATACCGCTATCACGCGGATTGGCGTGCGGCCCGCGACGCGACCAAGTTCGATCGCATGCAAGCCTTCGGCGCTGCGCTTCCCAGAATCCGCGCTCGCGTCAAACGCGATCTGGCCCAAGCCAACGCCTCGCACGTGAGCCGCAACGCGCTGTTGGCCACGCTGGTGCACCTGCTCGACACCACCCGCGTGCGCGTCGGCAACGAGGAATACACGCGCAGCAACGGCTCCTATGGCTTGACGACGCTACGACGCCGTCACGCCGCGGTAAAGGGCAGCACGATCCAGCTCAGCTTCAAGGGCAAGAGCGGCGTGCAGCGTGAAGTGGCACTGGAAGACCCGCGCGTCGCCCGCATCGTGCGCCGCTGCCAGGCCATGCCGGGGCAGGAACTGTTCGGCTACCAGGACGAGGCGGGCCAAGTCCGCGGCGTCGGCTCGGCCGACGTCAACGACTACCTGCGCGAAGCCAGCGGCGCCGATTTCACCGCCAAGGATTTCCGCACCTGGCACGGCAGCGTGCACGCACTGGCGCTGTGCGAGAAGCGGCTCGATGCTGCGGCCGACGAGGTTGCGACGAGCCTCGCGACCAAACGCCGAGGCGCCAACGAAGTCCTCGCCGAAGTCGCCGGCATGTTGGGCAACACGGTCGCGGTCTGCCGCAAATCGTATGTGCACCCGCGTGTGCTGGAGGCCTTGCTGGCGGATGCTGACGATGCGCCGTCGGCTTCGAAACCGCCGCGTCGCAGGGCAGGGTTGTCGGCGGACGAACGGCGGTTCATGGCGTTTCTCGATGCTGCTTGACGACCCACCGCCAGGCTGCCACGAGCAGTCGTTGCGCCGCCTTGCGAATTTCTACGTGACCGGGAAAACCCCGCCCCGCGCCTGCTTGCCAGCCGCCTGATCGGCCTCTAAACTCTACCTACCGGTCGGTCGAGAATGTTTCGACTGGCCCGCAGGAGACTTCTCATGTCCGATCCGCTGGTGCTCGTTGCGCAACAAGGCGCTGTGTGCACGCTCACGCTCAACCGCCCCAAGTCACTCAACAGCTTCACCGGCGCCATGCACGATGAACTGGCGGCGGCACTCGATGCGGCGGCGGTCGATGCGAACGTGCGCTGCGTGGTGATCACCGGCGCCGGCCGCGGCTTCTGCGCCGGGCAGGATCTGGCCGATCCGAGCGTGGCGCCACCCACCGAGCCGGGTGCGCCGCCGGCCGACATCGGCGCTGCCATCGAGCGTTACTACAAGCCGCTGGCGCTGCGCGTGCGCGCCATGCCGGTGCCGGTGATCGCGGCGGTCAACGGCGTGGCGGCGGGGGCGGGCGCGAACCTGGCGTTGGGTTGTGATTTCGTCGTCGCGGCCCGTTCGGCGAGCTTCATCCAGGCCTTCGCCAAGATCGGCCTGTTGCCGGATTGCGGTGGCACCTGGCTGCTGCCGCGGCTGGTGGGCCGCGCGAATGCGATGGCGCTGGCGATGCTGGGCGACAAGCTGCCGGCCGAGCAGGCGCAGCGACTCGGGCTGATCTGGAAGTGCGTCGATGACGCCGCGCTCGCCGATGAAGTGAGCACGCTCGCCGCACGCCTGGCCGCGATGCCGACCAAAGCGCTGGTCGCCACCCGCGAGGCGATGGATGTCGCCATGAGCCTGGGCTACGCCGATGCGCTGGGCGCCGAAGCGCGCCACCAGAGCCGCCTGGGTTCGTCGCACGATTACCTCGAAGGCGTGGCCGCGTTCATGGGCAAGCGCGCGCCGGTGTTCAGCGACCGCTGATTGGCCTTATCACGACGGACCTCACCTCGACATGGCAGCAAGCTTGACCCCTCAACAAATCGCCGATGCGGTGGCCGTCGGCATGCTCGCCGCCGACAGCGCCTCGCGCGCGCTCGGCATGCGCATCACCGCGATGGCGCCCGGCCGCGCCACGCTGCAAATGACGGTACGCGCCGACATGGTCAACGGTGTGGAAACCTGCCACGGCGGCATCCTCGCGACGC
>JAMFRW010000256.1 GCA_026224975.1 Rhodoferax sp.
ACGAGGCCGTCGGGTAGTTCCCGCAGCGAAATCAAGGAGGAGGCAACGCCGACGGGGGACATTCGCGGAGGGGACTGCCCGATGGCCTCGGTCCCGCGCCGTCGGCCCCACCCCAAGCGAGCCCCGGACCCGATCACCGATCACATCGTCGGTAACTCCCGTGGCCGCAGATCGAACACCAGCACCTCGGCCCCATCCCCTTTGGCAAACGTCAACGCCCGCTCGTGCCGAATCCGCGCGCCATCGCCTTCGCCCAGCCGCTCGCCATTGACCTCGACCTTGCCCCGCGCCACGTGCACATACACATACCGATCGGCAGCCACATCCAGCGTCGCCGTCTCGGCCCCATCGAACAGCCCTGCATGGATGCGCGCGTCCTGATGCACCGCCAGCGAACCTTCGCCACCTTCGGGTGACACGATCAACCGCAGCTTGCCGCGCTTGTCGGCTTCGGTGAAGTGCACCTGCTGGTAGCGCGGGGCGGCGCCGCGCACGCCGGGCACGATCCAGATCTGCAGGAAGTGGACCTTCTCGGTCTTCGAGTGGTTGAACTCGCTGTGGCGCACGCCGGTGCCGGCGCTCATCATCTGCACGTCGCCGGGGCGGATGACGGAGCCGGTGCCCATCGAATCCTTGTGTTCGAGCGCGCCTTCGAGCACGTACGAAAAGATCTCCATGTCGCGGTGCGGGTGCGTGCCGAAGCCCTGGCCGGGGTCGACGCGGTCGTCGTTGATCACCAGCAGGTCGGAGAAGCCTTGCTGCATCGGGTCGTGGTAGTGGCCGAAGGAAAAGGTGTGGCGCGAATCCAGCCACCCGTGGCGGGCGATGCCGCGCTGGTCTGCCTTGCGGATTTCGATCATGATGAGTTCCTTGGTTGCCCGTCCTTCGACGGAATTCACAATCAGCCTTTGCGCCACAATCGGCCTCATGCGCAAGAGCGTCATGGGTGTGTTTCGCGGCGTGAAGAAAGTATCGATCGCCGGGCAGGCCTTCAGGTTGAAGGTTTCGTGCTCCCATGATCGAAGTTTTCGATGATTCTGTTGACGCGCTCATGACGAGGACGACCCGATGCTGAAACTCACGCTGGAAGCCATCGAACTCGTCGACGCCATCGCCCGCCACGGCTCGTTCGCTGCGGCGTCCGACCGGCTGCACAAGGTGCCGTCGACCATCTCCTATGCGGTCGGCAAGCTCGAGGAGCAGCTCGGCCTCGCAATCTTCGAACGGCACGGGCCGCGGGTGAGCCTCACGCCGGCGGGGGACGAGATGCTGAAGGAAGGGCGCTGGCTGCTTGTCGCGGCGCGCGACCTCGAGTCCCGCATGCGGCAGATCGCGACCGGCTTCGAATCGGAGCTGCGTTTCGTGCACGACTCGCTGATCCCCACCAGCGCCTTCACGCCCGACATCAGCGCTTTCGAAGACCTGAACTGCGGCACGCGCCTGCGCATTGCTTGCGAAACGATGACGGGCACCTGGGAGGCGCTGCGCGATGGCCGCGCCGACATCGTGGTGGCGGCGAGCGATGGGCCGGCCGGGGGCGGCTACAAGGCGGTGGCGGTGGGCAGCCTGGCGTTCGCGTTCTGCGTGGCGCCCACGCATCCGCTGGTGGGTTTGAAGCGCCCGCTCACCCGCAGCGACCTGCTCGACCACACGGCGGTGGTCGTGGGCGACGGCGCGCGCCTGATGACCGACCGGACCATCGGCCTGCTGGCCGGCCAGAAACGCATCACCGTGCCCTCGATGGCGACAAAGATCGCCTGCCAGGTCGCAGGCCTGGGCCACGGCTTCGTGCCACGCGCCTGCGTGCGCGCCGAGCTGGCGCGTGGCACGCTGGTGGAGTTGGCCTCGGAAGAATCACGGCCGGACGAAACCTTCTGGCTTGCGTGGAAGCCTGCGCGCATGGGTGAGGCGTTGAAGTGGTGGCGGCAGCGGCTGGAGCGGCCGCTGGTGCCGGATATCTTGCCGCGTTGAATCAGTTCAACCGAGCCCGCCGCCAGCGCGCCGGCGAGGTGCCCACGCGCTCGCCGAAGATCCGCGTCAGATGGCTCTGGTCCGCAAAGCCGCAGGCGAGCGCGATTTCCGAGAGCGATGCCGACGACTCCAGCAGCATCTGCTGCACCGCTTCCACACGCCTCGCCGTCAGCCAGGCGTGAGGCGTCTGGCCGGTGGTTTGCTTGAACGCCTTGCCGAAGTGGCTGCGCGAGAGATCGCAGTCTCGCGCGACTTCGGCCAGCGAGACATTGCGCGCCAGTTGCGTCGTCAGCAGGTCCTTGGCGCGGCGCTCCTGCCAGGGCGCGAGGCCGCCGAGCCGCTCGGCCCCGCCCGGCCGGCGCGCGCCGCCATAGGCATGGGCCACGTGCGCATACAAGGCCAGCGCCACATGGTCGAGGAACAGCGCGTTGCCTTCGGCGGGCCGCATCAGCGATGGCAAGACCGCCTGGGCCAGACCGGCGATGACCGGGTCGATCGCACCGGGCGGGCATTGCAGGGCTGCGACGGGTGAAAGGCTGGCATCGGCCGCGAACTCGTCGATCGCCGAGCGGCTCATGTGGAACAGCACCGAGTGGAACGGGCTGCACACATAGGCCATGGGCGGGTCGCTCAGGTCGGCGATGTGGATGCTGCCGGGCTGCAGGGTGCCGGGCTGCAGGGTGTCAAGCTGCCGGGTTCCGGGCTTCGCGTCGTCCTGGCCGCGGAAGGAGCGGCGGCTGCCGGCGGCGCTCAGCTCGACGCCGACCACGAAGGCGTCTTCGGCGGGCAGCGGCGGCAGCACGAACAGATGCGGCTCGTCGAAATGCACCCGCGCCATGCCGAGTGACGCGCCCTTGCTGCTGGCAGACGCAGGCACGTCGTCCAGCCCGTATTGGACTTGCAGATGACGGGCGAACTGCCGGGCAAAAGAAGCCACCTCGTCCGTGCGATGGCTTGCCGGGAGTGGTGAGCGCTGCATGCCGCGAATGTAAGGGTTTGCCCGCGACGCGCGGGCAATAGCCATGGCGGCTTCATTCGCGCCCCGGCGCACGATCAGAAGTTGTGCCGCAGCCCGAGCGCGATCACCCGCGGGTCTTGCCCGGCCGTCGCGCCGACCTGGTTGATCGCGAAGTCATAGGCCGCGCCCGACTCGTTCGCGATGCGGCTGAAAAACACGAACAGCGTGGTACGCGGGCTCAACGAGTAATCGGCACCGAGCGTGAGCTGCGACGCGCCGGTGTGGTTGCCACCGCCGATGAAGCCAACTTGGGTCGAAGCTGCGCCGCGCCCGTCGAAGGCCCGCGCAAAACCGGCGTTCAGCGTTGTCGCGCCGATCTTCCAGGCGGCCGACACATACGCCGCGTTGCGCGACAAGCTGCCGGTCGCCGTCTCGTACCGCAGGTGCTCGACGACCGCGGCGAGTTTCACCGGTGCGAGCGTGGTCGAGGCGCCGAGCTTGCTGCCGGTATCCGAACCGTGGGCGGTCTGGTACTGGCGATGGATCTCGTGCGCGGCGGTCAAGGTCCACCCATCCCAATCGGCCGTGGCGGAGGCCGAGATCAACGAAGGCCGCGCGCCGGTGGCTGCCACGGTTTCTTCGTTGAAGGCATAGGCGATGCGCGCCGAAACCCCCGCCCACGCCGGGCTCCAGTACTGCACGACGTTGCGCTGCCGGCGGTCGAAGGCGCTGGTGTCTATCACGTTGTCGGTCGAAGGCGCCGAGCCGTTGCCCATCAAGGCCATGTAGCCCGCGGTCGTCGGGTAGAACGGGTCGAAAGACGAGGTGGCCGCTGTGTACGGCAGCGTCCAGACGCCGGCGAAGGCCGTGCCCCACGGGCCCGAAAGGCCGATGCGCGTGTCACGGCTGAGGAAGCCACCCGTGCCGGTGTCCAGCGACAAGGCGCCTTCGAGCTGCCAGATGGCTTTCAGCCCGTCGCCCAGGTCTTCGCTCCCGCGAAAGCCCAGGACGGATCGGTAGTTGCTGAGCCGGCTGGTGTGGGCCGGTGCGCCGCCGGGAAGGTCGACCCGCTCGGCGGCCAGATTCAACCGGCCGTAGATCACGGCGGAGTCGGCGCTTTGGGCATGGGCCGACAGGGCGCAGGTCAAGAAGCTGGTCGTGAGCAGAGAGCGGACGGAGAAGCGAAAGATCGGGGAGGTCATGCGGCGATGGTGCGAGACAAGGCGCCGCACGTCTTGATCGTTTGTCGCATGCGTTGAAGGATCACGTGATCAGGACTTCGCATCCACACCCATCGTCGCCGGCATCGTCGCCCGCATGGCCTCCACGAAATGCCGCAGCCGCGCCGGGTAGTGCTTGGCGTACGGATAAGCCAGATACACCGGCAGCGGCGCCGCGCACCACTGCGGCGCCATGTGGATGAGGCGGCCTTGCGCGATGTCGTCGGCCACCACCCAGGCCGAGACGGCGCCCACGCCGAGGCCCAGCAGAGCGGCGCTGCGCAGGGCGTAGAGGCTGTCGGTGCTCATGGCGGGGCGGATGGGGATGCGGCGGGTTTCGCCGGTCTCGGCGTGTTCGAGCAGGATGTCGTTGCGGTAGTAGGTGCGCAGGGCGAGCCACGGCAGGCTGGACAGATCGGCGGCGTCGGTGGGCACGGCACGGCCGTTCAGCAACGAAGGCGCGCCGACCACGATGCGTGGCACTTCGGCGAGCTTGATCGCGACCACCGCCGGGTCGCGTACTTCGCCCACCTGAATGGCGCAATCGATGCCGGCGGCAATGAAATCCTGCACGTCGTCATGCAGCAGCCAATCGACCGTGACGCGCGGGTAGCGTCGAAGAAAGGCAGCCAGCGGCCCGATGAACTTCTCCTGCCCGAAGGCATGCGGCGCGACCACGCGCAAGTGGCCTTCGGGCTCTTGACCCTCCCCGCGCAGATCGGCCTCGAACGATGTCCAGGCGGCCAGCAATTCCTTGGCGCGCTCGAAGCAGCGCTCGCCGTCCACCGTCAGCTTCATGACGTGGGTGGAGCGCTGCAACAGCCGCACGCCGAGTGAACGCTCCAGCGCCTGCAGGCGCCGGCTCACCGTGGGCTGCGTCGCGCCCATGCGCACGGCCGCGGCCGAGAGGCTGCCGGCTTCGACGATGTGCACGAAGGTCTGCATCAGCTCGATGCGGTCGGCGGAGCCCGCGGAATTAGACGTGGCAGCAGGAAGGACCGGGCGTGAGGCTTGCATGCGCCCAGCGTATATCAAAAGTACGCGCTAAGGCACTACCGGGT
The DNA here is from genome assembly GCA_026224975.1 of Rhodoferax sp. GTDB lineage: Bacteria > Pseudomonadota > Gammaproteobacteria > Burkholderiales > Burkholderiaceae_C > LMDS01. The sequence goes on from JAMFRW010000256.1 coordinate 5,211, forward strand.
GCAACCTGGCCCGTGCACACTCCGTTCCTGTTTTTATTCATGCGGGTTAACACCATGTCTTCCATTCGAGTTGCGGATGCAACCACCGCCCAGGTCGGCGACGAGGCCAGGCTGCCCGCGCCGCTGGTGCTGCTGCTGGCCACGGGCGCCGGCCTGGCGGTGGCGGCGCTCTACTACAGCCAGCCGATGCTGGGTGTGCTGGGTGCCGACATCGGCGCTTCCACGCGCGCCATCGGCTTCGTGCCCACGCTCACGCAGCTCGGCTACGCGCTCGGCATCCTCTTTCGGGTGCCGCTGGGCGACCGGTACGACCGCCGCCGCATCATCGTCGGCAAGGCGATGGCTCTCGTGGTGGCGCTGCTGCTGGCGGCGGCGGCCCCGTCCATCGGCCTGCTGCTGGTCGCGAGCCTCGCGATCGGCGTGGCTGCGACCATGGCGCAAGACATCGTGCCCGCCGCCGCCATCCTGGCGCCGCCTGCCCACCGCGGCAAGGTGGTCGGCACGGTGATGACGGGACTGCTGCTCGGCATCCTGCTTTCGCGTGTGGTCAGCGGCTTCGTGGCCGAGCACTTCGGCTGGCGCGCGATGTTCATCGGCGCGGCGGGCAGCGTGGCGCTCATCGGCGCGGCCTCCTGGCGCGGCTTGCCGAAGTTTCGCCCGACCTCGCGTCTGGGGTATGGCGCGCTGCTCGGTTCGCTCGCTGCGTTGTGGTGGAAGTACCCGAAGCTGCGCCGCGCCACCCTGGCGCAAGGGCTGCTCTCGGTCGGCTTCAGCGCCTTCTGGTCGACGCTGGCGGTGATGCTGCACGGCGAGCCTTTCCATCTCGGCAGCGCGGCGGCCGGCGCCTTCGGCCTGGCCGGCGCGGCCGGTGCGCTGGCCGCGCCGATCGCCGGCCGGCTGGCCGACCGCCGCGGGCCGGAGCTGGTGACGCGGCTCGGCGCCGGCCTCACGGCGCTGTCGTTCGCCGCCATGGCCTTGTCGCCGCTGCTCTCGACGCAGGGTCAACTGTGGCTGCTGGTCGCGAGCGCCATCGGCTTCGACCTGGGCGTGCAGGCCACGCTGATCGCGCACCAGACCATCGTCTACGGCATCGACCCCGGCGCCCGCAGCCGCCTCAACGCGGTCCTCTTCACCGGCGTGTTCATCGGCATGGCCGCCAGCAGCACGCAGCCCGGCCCGATGCCACCGGCCGACGTCGACTGGTTCGACTACGCGCCACTCGAACCCTGAGCGGGCGCGCGCGCCGGCATCGCCGTGAACGC
>JAMFRW010000257.1 GCA_026224975.1 Rhodoferax sp.
GCTCGCGGTTGACGCCCGGCACCATGGTCGCGAGCGGGGCGACGATGCCGGCGCCGGTGATGGTGGCCACCGTGGCCGAGCCTGTCGCGATGCGGATCAAGCCTGCCACCAACCAGGCCAGCATGATGGGCGAGATCTGCGCGTGCAGCGCCATCTGGCCGATCGCATTGCCCACGCCGCTCGCGACCAGCATCTGCTTGAAGCCGCCGCCTGCGCCGATGATGATCACGATGGCGGCCGTGGGCGCCAGGCTTTCGTCGACGAACTTGAGGATCTGCTTGGAGTTGAACCCACGTGCCACGCCGAAGGTGTAGAGCGAGAGCAGCAGCGCCGCCAGTAGCGCAGTGATCGGGTGGCCGATCAGGTCCATCCATTGGCGGAAGGCGGCCTTGTCGTCGAAGGCGATGTCGGCAAAGGCCTTGAGCAGCATCAGGAAGACGGGCAGCAGCACGGTGACGAGCGTGATGCCGAAGCCGGGCAAATCACGCACGACGGGCTCGCGGGCGAGCTGCTGCATCAGCTCGGGCGAGGGCTGCGGCTGCACGTACTTGGAGATCAGCGAACCGAAGATCGGGCCGGCGATGATGGCCGTCGGCAGGCCGACGATCAGGCCGTAGAAGATGGTCTTGCCGATGTCGGCGCCGAAGATGCCGATGGCCAGCAGCGGCCCCGGGTGCGGCGGCACCAGGCCGTGCACCACCGAGAGGCCGGCCAGCAACGGGATGCCGACCTTCACCAGCGGCACGCCGGTGCGCCGCGCCACGATGAACACCAGCGGGATCAGCAGCACGAAGCCGATCTCGAAGAACAGCGGAATGCCGACGAGAAACGCCGCGATCATCATCGCCCAGTGCACGCGCTTCTGGCCGAAGGCATCGACCAGCGTCTTGGCGATCTGATCCGCGCCGCCCGATTCGGCCATCATCTTGCCGAGCATGGTGCCCAGCGCGAGCACGATGCCGACGAAGCCCAGCACACCGCCAAAGCCGTCCTGGTACGACTTCATCACCAGCGCGACCGGCATGCCCGAGGTGAGCCCCAGAAAACCCGCCGCGATCGTCAGCGCGATGAACGGGTGCAGGCGGAACTTCGTGATCAGAAGGATGAGCCCGATGATCGCGACGAGGGCGTCGACCAGCAGGAAAGTGTCATGACTCATGCCGAACATGGGCTGTCTCCGGGTGTTTGTGCGGGGTTGTCTCGAAGGCCGCGGCATCCGAAAATCTTATGGATAGCGCTAACCAATCGGGATAGCGCTATCCTAGTTTTCCGTTTTCGAATTGCATTTGGTAGTTACCCCTAGTCATGACTTCCTCCAAAGCCGAGCCCGCGTTGGTGCTTTCGCCGCCCACGTCCGTCAAATCTCCCCGGCCTCGCGCCACCGGCCGCGTCACGCTTGCCGAGGTGGCCGCCGCAGCAGGCGTCAGCGCGATGACCGTCTCGCGGGCGCTCCGCGGCGACCGCAATGTGGCGAGCGATCTGGTCGAGCGCGTGCGCGCGGCGGCCGCCGCGCTGGCCTATGTGCCCGACCCGGCGGCGCAGATGCTGGCCTCGAGCCGCAGCCGCGCCGTGGCGGTGCTGGTGCCGCTGCTGTCGAACCGGGTGTTCGGCGACCTGCTCGAAGCCGCGCAGCGCTGCCTGATGCCCGCCGGCTACCAGACGCTCTTCGGCGTGACGCACTACAACCCGCTCGAAGAAGAGCGCCTGCTGCAGAGCTTTCTGGCGCAGCGCCCGGCCGGGCTGCTGGTGACGGGGTTCGACAGCACCGAGGCCGGCGCGCGGATGCTGCAGGAGAGCGGCGTGCCGTGTGTGCACTTGATGGAGACGGTGCCGAAGCTCTCGTCCGAGGCCACGGAAACGCCGACGTATTGCGTGGGTTTTTCGCAGACCAATGCCGGCTTCGCCGTCACGCAGCACCTCGTGGCCCAAGGCCGTAAACGCATCGCCTTCGTCGCCGCCCAGCTCGACCCGCGGGTGATGCAGCGCGCCGCCGGCTACCGCGCCTGCCTGAAGCAGGCCGGGCTGTACGACGCGGGCCTGGAGCTGATGAACCCGCAGCCCTCATCCATCGCGCTCGGCGGGCAGCTCTTCCAGCAGATGCGCACCGAGCACCCGGAGGTCGACGCCATGTTCTTCTGCAACGACGACCTGGCGCAGGGCGGCCTGCTGGTGGCGTTGCGCGATGGCGTGAAGGTGCCGGAGCAGGTCGCCATCGCCGGCTTCAACGACCTGGAAGGCAGCGACCAGATGCTGCCGGCGCTCACCACGATCCGCACGCCGCGCGCCGAGATCGGCACGCAGGCGGCGCAGTTGCTGTTGGCGCTGATGCGCGGGGAGGACGTGCCGGCGAGCAGCGTGGACGTGGGCTACGAGTTGATCAAGCGCGGGAGCACTTGAACGGCTGACGCTTCAGGGCTGCAACCAGCGGTGCTCGCCTGCGGAATCGAAGCTGGCTCGGCGGTGGCCGTCGCGGTGCAGTTCGAGCCAGTCGAGCGCGTCCACCGTCGCGACGATGATCGCGAAGTGTGCGTCCGTGGTGGGCGATATCGCGGGCGCCGTGTCGGCCGAAGTCGATAGCA
>JAMFRW010000258.1 GCA_026224975.1 Rhodoferax sp.
CATCTGCTTGGGCGTCAGGTTCTGCGCCTCGTCGATGATCACGTACTTGTTCAGGAAGGTGCGCCCGCGCATGAAGTTCAGGCTCTTGATCTTGATCTTGCTGCGCACCAGGTCGTTGGTGGCCGCGCGGCCCCATTCGCCGGCGCCGCCATCGGTCTTCGAGAGCACCTCGAGGTTGTCGTCGAGCGCGCCCATCCACGGGCTCATCTTCTCTTCCTCGGTGCCGGGCAGGAAGCCGATGTCTTCACCGACAGGCACGGTCACGCGGGTCACGATGATCTCGGTGTAGCGGCGGTCGTCCATCACCTGGGAGAGGCCTGCCGCCAGCGTCATCAGCGTCTTGCCGGTGCCCGCAGTGCCGGTGAGGGTGATGAAGTCGCAGTCCGGGTCCATCAGCAGATTGAGCGCGAAGTTCTGCTCACGGTTGCGAGCCGTCACGCCCCACACGGCATTCTTCTGATGCGTGTATTCCTTCAATGTGCGCAGCACGGCCGTCTTGCCGGTGATCTCGGTGACCTTGGCGTAGAGCGGCGCGGCGCCCGGCGCTTCCAGAAAGACGAACTGGTTGGTCAGCAGCACCGGCACCATCGGGCCGCTGATGCGGTAGTAGGTGAGGCCGCCTTGCTGCCAGCTCTCCATCGTCTTGCCGTGCTTGTCCCAGAAATCGGCCGGCAACGGCAACACGCCCGTGTAGAGCAGGTCGCCGTCTTCCAGCGTCATGTCGTTCAGGTAGTCCTCGGCGGGCAGGCCGAGCGCACGCGCCTTAATGCGCATGTTGATGTCCTTGGACACCAGCACGACGTCGCGGCCCGGCTGCTGTTCGCGCAAGGCCTGAACCACGCCCAGGATCTGGTTGTCGGCCTTGCCTTGCGGCAGGCCGGCCGGCAGGGTGACGTTGATCAGATTGGTCTGGAAGAAGAGCTTGCCGCCAGCCTCGCGGTGGCCGGTGCGCGCCAATGGCAGGCCTTCGGACATGCCGGACGAATCACGCGTGGGCATGCTGGCTGCCAGCGCATCGAGCTCGCGGCTGACTTGACGGGCGTTGCGCGCGACCTCGGTCATGCCGCGCTTGTGGCCGTCGAGTTCTTCGAGCGTGATCATCGGCAGATAGATGTCGTGCTCTTCGAAACGGAACAGCGAGGTCGGGTCGTGCATCAGCACGTTGGTGTCGAGCACGAAGAGCGTGGCCGGGCCGTCGCCGCGGGCCTTGCGGGCGCGGGTCTGGTGGACGGGGCTGTGCTGCTTGCGCTGCCAGGCGGCGGGGGCTGGCGGCACGGTGGTGGCTGGCGAGGCACCACGTTGCGTGGCCGGCGCGGTCTTGGCCGGCGTGCGAGCGACCGCTGGCGCGCGGGCGATGGTCGGCGTGGTGGCGTGCGGGCCGCCATCGAAGAGATCCATCACGGCCGGCGAGGTGGGTTCGGCGGCGGCGCGGGTCTTTTGCGGTCGTTTGCCGGGCTGCGGCGCGGCCTGGCTTTCGAAGTCTGCGGTGGTCAGGAGGGCGGCGCGTTTGGCTGGCGGCTTGGGCAGTGGCATGTGTGCGTCGGTAGAGTTTCAGGCAATCCGAAAAACAAAAAAGCCGCACAGTCGGCTGTGCGGCTTGGGTAGGGAGCGCGTCTCGGCGTTTACGTGCATGAGTTCATTATGCACAAGTCGATGGGCCGGATTTCCGGGTCATCGTGCCAGCCGAATCGCACGGCCGCACATCCGCGCGACCAGCAGATCGATCAAGCCTTCTTGACCGCCTTCACGGCCTTGAGCACTTCTTCGACGTGGCCCGCGACCTTGAGGCCGCGCCACTCGCCGCGCAGGATGCCATCGCCATCGATCATGAAGGTGCTGCGCTCGATGCCCTTGACCTTCTTGCCGTACATGATCTTGTTCTTGACCACGCCGAACATGTGGCAGAGCTTCTCTTCGGTATCGGCGATGAGTTCGAAGGGCAGTTCGAGGGCCTGCTTGAACTTGTCGTGCGAGGCCATGTTGTCGCGCGAGACACCGAAGACCACCGCACCCGCTTTCACGAATTCCTTGTGATGGTCGCGGAACTGCATGGCTTCGGTCGTGCAGCCAGGGGTATTGTCTTTGGGGTAAAAGTACAGAACGACGATCCGACCGGCATAGGCTTGGGGCGTGAACTTGACGCCCCCGGTAGCGAGCGCTTCAAATTCCGGTAGGGGTTTGTTGAGGGCTGGCGTCATGGAGTATTCTGCGTGGTTGCGCCCGGGCAGGCGTAGCCCTAGATTATAAACGCTGGCACATGGCGTCCCGCATTCGTCACACCGCTCAGGCCGTCGGGGAAGATACCGATCGCGCCGTTTCGAAGAGCAGCGCTGCAACGACCGATCGGCCTTCGGCCAGCAGCACGTTGTAGGTGCGGCAGGCGGCCGCGGTGTCCATGGTCTCGATGCCGATGCGCCGCTCGATCAGGGCGCGCTGCAAGGCCGGCTTCGCAAAGCGGATGCGCGGCCCGCTGCCGAAGATCACGAGTTCTGGTTCGAGCGCCACCAGCGCCTCGAAGTGCGATGCCTCCAGCGCATCGAAGCCGCCCACCGCCCACGGCAGCACCGGCCCGCGCCACGGCACGATCACGCTCTGGCGAAACTCGGTGCCGTTGATGGCCACGCCGTCCGGCCCGTAGCGGGCAATCGAGTTTTCACCTTCCATCCGATCGGCTTGTAGTTTCATCGTGCCAAAATTGTACGTTTCGCACACGCGCCGTGGCGCCCAGGAGGCTTTTTGAAACCCATCGTCAAGTCGAGCAAATTGGCCAATGTGGCTTACGACATCCGCGGGCCCGTGCTGGAGAAGGCGCGGCAGATGGAAGAAGAAGGCCACAAGATCACCAAGCTCAATATCGGCAACCTGGCCGTGTTCGGCTTCGATCCGCCGGACGAGATCGTGCAAGACATGATTTTGAATTTGCACGGCGCGGCCGGCTACACCGATTCGAAAGGCATGTTCGCGCCGCGCAAGGCCGTCATGCATTACACGCAGGGCAAGAACATCGCCGGCGTGACGATCAAGACGATCAGCCCGGGCACCGTGACCGGCCACGCCTCGGCCGGCGGCGCCGGTGCCGCGGACGTGGAGTTTCTCAACCGCGAGGCGGGGGCGTTTCTCGATGGCGTGACCGAGGGCGGCAAGAAGTTGAATTGAAGAAGTTGCTGGCGTTGTCCTTCGTGAAAGCAAGTATCCCATCGGTGTCGTGCCCGGG
>JAMFRW010000005.1 GCA_026224975.1 Rhodoferax sp.
AGCCTGATGACCATAGCGAGTTGGTCCCACTCCTTCCCATCCCGAACAGGACAGTGAAACGACTCAGCGCCGATGATAGTGCGGGTTCCCGTGTGAAAGTAGGACATCGTCAGGCTACTATTGAAAAAGCCCCCTCCGGTCTCGGTGGGGGCTTTTTGCTTTGCGGATTCGACTTCGCGAATCAACTCGGAAGCTTCCGGTTTGAAGTTAGGCGTTGTAAACGACTGAGCTTTCCACACTCAGCGCGCCACCGTTGATCAATTCTTCGAGCAGGCCGTCCCGCCAAGCCTCGAATACTTCCGAGCCGAAATACAAGTCTCGAATGGTTCGGAAGTACGACGCCTTGCCAATCCAGTCGTGCAACGCATCGACGGATTGCTGTTGGTGCTCCAGAACATGGAACTTGATCAGCACTTTCGCCGCGTAGCGCGCATGGCGCACGGGGTCGCGCACGAAGTTGTCGAGCCGGCGAAAAGCACGTTCCAGCGCCTGGCCGACGTCGCGGAACGCCGCGCCGTGACCGGGGATGACCCACTTCACGTCGAGTGAAGAAAGTAGTTCCAAGGTGGTGCGCACATCGTTGAACGCGTGGACGCCCTCCAACTCCGGAAAGACGACGCCGAACCCGTTTTCCCACAGGGCGTCGGCAGAGACCAACAGCTTCAGATCGGGCTGATAGAGAACCAGTGACTCCGGGTCGTGGCCCGGTGCGCCAAGGGCTTGCCAAGTCAGCTCTCCGCAGACGACAGCCGAGCCGCCTGTGACAGCACCGGTTCTTCGAAACCGCGGACAAGTCTGGCCGGTCGCTTGGTAAGTCAGATCGTCGTCGTTCCAGGCATCGACTTTCGCGGCCTCCCCCGCCGGCACGTCCACTTGGCAGTCGAATGCTGTCTGCAACGCATGATTGCCCCCGCAATGGTCAGAGTGCAGGTGCGTGTTGACGATGCGATCCAGCCGTCTCCCCCGCAACGCGGCCCGCACCAACGAAACAGTTTGTTCCGCGTGGCTGCCATAACCGGAGTCGATGAGGACCGACGGATGTTGTTCGTCCCCAGCAAACAGCACGTTGTTGGAGGACAGCCAACCGCGCTCGAAAACTTGCAGTCCGGCTTGTTCGAATTCGAGGTTCATGTGAGATGCGTGAATACAGATGGCGTCAGAACTCATGATGTCACGGCGCGGCAGGTCTCGCTCGGATCGCCGCGGACGCATGCCTCCGTGAGCGAGCCGCACAGTACGCGCTGCTAGCATCATTCGATGATCGCTCGGCTGCAGAGATTTGTGACCATCGCCCTGGTGCTCGCCGCCGCGGGTTGGGCCGCGCTTCTCTGGCGAGCAGGTCATCCAGCTTGGGCGCCGGTGGGCGCGGTGCTCATCGTGCTGGGCTACACGTCTTTCCTGGCGTTCGAGTTCGTCGTGATGTCGACGATCCACAGAGGTGATGCCGCGCTGCGCGCTACCGTCGCTCAGCTTTTTCGCGCGTGGTGGGGCGAGGTGACGACTGCGCCGCGCGTGTTTTGCTGGCGCCAACCTTTCCGCTCATCGCGTGAGCCCGACTTTCTCCCCAGCGACGTCAAGGACCAGCGAGGCGTGGTGCTCGTCCATGGATTTTTCTGCAATCGCGGTATGTGGAACCCGTGGATGGCGGAATTGCGTAGGCGAAAAGTGCCGTTCGTCGCAGTGAACTTGGAGCCGATCTTCGGCTCGATCGATAACTACCTCGGCGCCGTGGAAAACTCAGTGGCACGAATCGAATCGAGCACCGGCCTGTCGCCCATGCTCGTAGGCCACAGCATGGGCGGACTGGTGATTCGCGCCTGGTTCGCTGACCAGACGGACAAATCGCGCGTCCATCGCCTCGTCACCATCGGCACGCCGCACCAAGGAACATGGCTCGCGCGTTTTGGCCGAGCCGAAAGCGCGCGCCAGATGCGGATCGGCAGCGCGTGGCTGCAGGCGCTACGTGAGCGTGACGCTGACAGAAGCGACCGTTACACCTGCTTCTACAGCCACTGCGACAACATCGTCTTCCCCGCGTCGACCGCCACCTTGCCGCGCGCCGACAACCGGCACCTTGCCGCCACCGCGCACGTGCAGATGGCATTCCGTCCTGCGGTATTCAACGAGGTGTGCCGCTGGCTCAATACAAGCGATCCGCAGCCACGACCGAGCCCGCCGCGATCTCGTCCTGCGCCGCGACCCGCCGATACAGCGGCGTGAAATCCGGTGCCGTCGCGTCGAACAGTTGCTGGAACGAGTCGATCACGAAATAGCTGCTCTGATAGCTGTCGATCGTGTAGCGCGTGCGCATGATGCGCTCCAGGTCGAAGCCGACACGCCGCGGCTGCGGGCTGGTCACGCTGTGGCGCAATTCACCGGCCGATGACAGGATGCCGGCGCCGTACGCGCGCAAACCCGCGGGTGTGTCGATCAGCCCGAATTCCACCGTGTACCAATAGAGGCGCGCTAAGTACTCGCACGATTCCAGCCGGCTCGCCTTCAGGCCGCCCGCGCCATAGGCTTGCATATAGTCGGCGAACATCGGGTTGAAGAGCAGCGGTACATGGCCGAACAGGTCGTGGAAGACATCGGGTTCGACGACGTAGTCGAACTCCTCCGGCTTGCGGATCCAGCCCGTGACCGGGAACTTGCGCCGGCTCAGCAGCGAGAAAAACGCTTCTTCCGGGATCAGGCCGGGTACCGCGACCACCTCCCAGCGCGTAGCCCGGTAGACGGCGTCACTGAGCGCGTCGAAGCGCGGGATGTGCGTCGGCGACCCCAGGTGCTTCACGGCGGCGATGAATTCATCGCACGCCAGCCCCGGCAACTGCGCCGCCTGCCGCTCGTACAAGCGCCGGTACAGATCGTGGTCGGCGGCGCTGTAAGTCGCCCAATCCTGCTCGCAGGTGTAGTCGGTGCGGGCCTGCGCATAGTCGCCGCGCGGCGGCCGGTCGCCCTGGCCATAGGTCGCAGGCGCAACGCCCTGGTTCACGGCCTTCTGGTGCACGCCGGTGTCGGCCGGCGCCACAAGATCGGATTCGGCGCTCATGGTGGCCTCAAGCCGCTGTGGTGGGTGCAGGGCTGGCCGACGTATCCGTCAGCACGCCGCGGCGCACCTGGTCGAGCTCGATGCTCTCGAACAGCGCGCGGAAGTTACCTTCGCCGAAACCCTGGTCGCCCTTGCGCTGGATGATCTCGAAGAAGATCGGCCCGATGACCGTCTGCGTAAAGATCTGCAGCAGCAACTCGTTCGGTGCGCCCAGGTGTGTGGCGCCGTCGACGAGGATGCGCAGGCGCTTCAGTTCGGCCAGGTTTTCGCCGTGGTCGGGCAGGCGGCGGTTGACGAGGTCGTAGTAGGTTTCGATCGTGTCCTGGAAGGCGACGCGCTGCGTCTTCATGCCTTCGACGGTGGCATAGATGTCATCGGTGCCGAGCGCGATGTGCTGGATGCCTTCGCCGTGGTAGAGGTCCAGGTATTCGGCGATCTGGCTCTTGTCGTCCGAGCTTTCGTTGATCGGGATTCGGATCTTGCCGCAGGGGCTCGTCATCGCCTTGCTCTTCAGGCCGGTGAGCTTGCCTTCGATGTCGAAGTAGCGCACCTCCTTGAAATTGAACAGGCGCTCGTAGAAGTCGGCCCATTCCTTCATGCGGCCGCGGTGCACGTTGTGCGTCAGGTGGTCGATGTAGGTCAGTCCGTTGCCAGCAGGTTGCGCGACGGCGCCGGCGATCGGCACGAAGTCGACGTCGTAGATGCTGATGTTCCCGATCGCGCCTGCCTCAGCACCGTCCTTGCCGTGCCAGCGGTCGACGAAGTAGATCAGGCTGTCGCCGATGCCCTTGATGGCCGGGATGTTGAGTTCCATCGGCCCGGTGTGGTTGTCGAAGCCCCAGGCGCCCAGTTCGAGCGCGCGCTCGTAGGCCTGCTTCGCATCCTTCACCCGGAAGGCCATCGCGCAAACGCTCGGCCCGTGCTGGCGCGCAAAACGCTGCGCGAACGAGTTCGGCTCGGCGTTGATGATGAAGTTGACATCTCCCTGGCGGTACAGCGTGACGCTCTTGGTGCGGTGCTTGGCGATGGCGGTGAAGCCCATCGTTTCGAAGATGCTGCCGAGCGCCGCCGGGTCCGGCGCGGCGTATTCCACGAACTCGAAGCCATCGGTGCCCATCGGGTTGTCCCAGGGGGTGAATTGCATGTCTGGCTCCTTGCGCGCGGTCGGTGAGTCGAAGGCCAGACTGTAGATTCCGAGTGCCGCAGGTTTACTGCAAGTTCTGGCCTCTCCATGGCGCGCGGCGCAGGAAAGCTGCAAAATTCCAAAGATGGAAAACGCAATCGAGCTAGATGCCATCGACAGGCGCATTCTTCGCGCGTTGATGGCCGATGGTCGCATCACCTACGACGTGCTCGCCGCTCAGGTGAGTCTCTCGCCTTCGGCGGCGCTGCGGCGCGTCAAGCGGCTCGAGGAATCGGGCGTGATCAGCAGCTATGTGGCGCTCGTCAAGCCGGAGCGCGTGGGCTTGGGGCTCACGGCGTACCTGAACGTGCGCTTGGAAAAGCATTCCGAAGTCCACAAACGCAACCCGATGGATCTGTTTCGCGCCTCTGTGCAGACATGGCCCGAGGTTGTTGAGTGCGCCGCGCTGACCGGCGAGATGGACTACCTGCTGCGCGTCGTCGTGCAAGACATGGCGCATTACTCGCGCTTCATCATGGACACGCTGCTCAAGCACCCGAGCGTCGAGGACTGCAAGACCAGCTTCGTGCTCGATCGCGTCAAGAACACGACGGCTGTTCCCGTCTGACCGAAGCGCGATTTGTCGACTGCACCGGCCGCGCAAACAACAACGCGGCCGAAGCCGCCTTGTCCAGGATGTTCGATTGAACGAATCAGGTCGTCGGCCGAATCGCCTTGTACGCGAACGCACCGAGCACCGCGCCGATGATGGGCGCGACCCAGAACAGCCACAATTGTTCGACCGCCCAGCCGCCCACGAAGATCGCCACGCCGGTGCTGCGCGCCGGGTTCACGGAGGTGTTGGTGACAGGGATGCTGATCAGGTGGATCAGCGTCAGGCACAGGCCGATGGCGATGGGCGCAAAGCCTTGCGGTGCGCGCGCGTCGGTCGAGCCCAGGATCACGATGAGGAACAGCGCCGTCATCACCACTTCGCAGACCAGCGCCGACTGCATCGAGAAGCCGCCCGGCGAGTGCTCGCCGAAGCCGTTCGATGCAAAGCCTCCGGCCGTGCTGAAGCCCGGCTTGCCGCTGGCGATCAGGTAGAGCACGCCGCCCGCGACGATCGCGCCTGCGACTTGCGCCACGATGTACGGGATCACCTTGCCGGCGTCGATGCGGCCACCCGCCCACAGGCCCACCGTCACGGCCGGGTTCAGGTGGCAGCCCGAGATGTGGCCGATGGCGAAGGCCATCGTCAACACCGTCAGACCGAAGGCCAGCGAGACCCCGGTGAATCCGATGCCCAGACCGGGAAACGCAGCGGCCAGCACGGCGCTGCCGCAACCGCCCAGCACCAACCAGAACGTGCCGATGAACTCGGCGCCATAAGCTTTCATTGTGTGTTCCTCTCGAAGTTTGTTTTTGCGGATCGCCGCGGAGCCGGCTCAACCGGTAACTCCACGCGGGCTGCGCACTGTGACACTGGCCCCTGTCCCGGGCCAGCGCCACGCCGCCGCCGGGTGCGATGTTCCCCACTTTCGCCGGCAAAAGCTACAAATCAGTGAACCAGTTCGCGACGATGCGACACGGACGCAGGCTCTCGGCCCGGTGCGGTCGTCAAACGTTCATCAGCAATTGCAGCGTCGAGGCGTTCGACAGGTTGAGCAGCGTGGCGATCTCGGCCACGTCGTCGGGGATGGCCGGGTTGTCCCAGCCGTGGGCGGTGTGGCGCGCCAGCCGGATCGCCAGCGCCACGTTCTTGACGCCGGGTTGCTCGGCGTGCCGGTCGTCGCTGATGCGGATCAGCAGGTCGGGCAGGCGCCAGCTCTTCATCAGCGCCTGCTGCAGATCGGCCAGTTCGATGCCCAGCACCGCCTGCTGCGACGCGACCGAGCGCCGCGCCGGGTCGCGCCGCTGGGCGTCTCGAATCTCCAGCGCGAGCGCCGGCGCGTGGCACCACATCAGCATCTCGGCGAAGTCGTGCAGCAGCGCAGCGGCGTGGATCACCGCGGCGTCCGGGTCCATGCGGTGCACCGCGAAGCCGAGCGCGAAGTTGGCGCCGCGGTGCGCGCGCCGCAGCGTCTGCTGCAGGCCGTCCAGCGCCTCGGGCTGGTCGGCCAGCCGCTCTTCGACCGTGGGCTGCGCACCGAACGCCTTGAAGAAAGGCGGAATGCCCATCATCACCAGCGCGGAAGTGACGGTTTCACTGTCGGTGATCACGCGCGCCGGGCGGTGCGTGGCCGCGTAGGCGAGCACCTTCAGCGTCATCAGCGGGTCGTGCGAGATCATCTCGCCGATGCCGTTGGCGTCCACCCGGTCTTCATTGGCGCGCAAGGCTTCCAACGATTCGGCCGTGCTGGCCAGCACCGGGATGTCTACCGCGTGAAAGTACGCGACCCAGGCGGCGAGGTTGCGCAGGGGCTGGGTCAGCATGGGGGCGGGTGGGCTCGTCATGGTGTGGTCTTTCCGAGCGGGATGTGACGGTTTATCGGCGTGGCGGGTCGTCGGCTTGATCGGGGCGGACCCTGCCGGCCTCGCTTACAACCGTTCTTCAAATCGACAGCATGTGACCTTCGTCCGGCTTCATGCTGCCTTCGATCAGCGCGGCGTAGGTCGCTTCCACAGCCGCCGCGCCCTGGCCGCGAACCACGCGCAGCCACGGCTGCTGCGGGCGCGTCACCGGTTCCATGAAGGCGTCCCACGCGTAGGCGATGCGCTGCTGCAGGCCTTCGGCGCCCCAATCGCCGTTGCGCTTCTTGATCTGCGCCGGCGCAAAGAACAGCACCGGCCGCGGCCCGGCCAGGCCCTTGCCGCCGCCAAGTTCGTCCCAGTGCGTGCCGCCGACCGAGCAGCTGTATTTGAGGTTGGCATCGAAATGCGAATGCACGGCCGCGCGTACCGGGGCGCTGCCGCTCATGTCGACGTAGACGGTCGGCACCTCGGCCGGCAGCGTGGCCACCGCGTCATAGGTGACCACGTCGTCGTAGCAGCCCAGGCCGCGCGTGAAAGCTTCGTTGTTCGGTGACGTCATGCCGATGACCTTGACTGCGTGTTCGCTGCCGCGCCGCAGCGCCAGGCAAAAGGCCGTGCCGTAAGCCGTCTTGCTCGACGCGCTGGAGAGGATCACCGCAAGCGCGCCGAAGAAGCCGTTGTCGGCCAGAAAGTCGTCGATCAGAAACGAGGTGATGAAAAGCGGTCGCAGCAGCGCCTGTTCGGCTTCGCGATCGGCGCGCCAGGCCGGGTCTGCGCTGCAGCGCAGGTACTGGTTGTAGACGGCGTGCAACTCGCGGCGGTGCTCGGCGCCATCGGAAAAACCGGCGGGCGTGATGCGCGCCGGCTGCAGCACCACATCGCTCGCCATCGGGAAGTAGCCGTAGAAGCGCTCGCCCACCGCGACCTCGTCGCAGCGCGATTCGGCCACCGTCGCAAAGCCCCACACCGGGATGCAGCCGGTGGCGGCATCGCCGGTCGGGAAAAAGCCCCAGTAGTTCATTGCGTCACCGAACGCGGCGTAGGTGATGTTGTTCGAGGTGAGGGCGAAGGATTCGATGCGCATGCGCACCGCGCCTTCGGGCAGCGGAGCGGCCACGGTCTCGGTCCACTGCGATTGGCGCAGGTTCTTCTTTTCGACGATGAAGCTCTTGGTCATGGCGGTCTCCGGGATATTTTCGAAGGCGGCTGCATCAATGCATGCGCGCACTAGGATCGCAGTATCGCGTTTCGAGCCGCACTATGAACCCGCCCATGAACAGCGTCACCCTGCCCGCCGGAGAAGCCCTTCCGTCGCTCGGCCTCGGCACCTGGCACATGGGCGAGTCGGCGAGCACGCGCGCCGACGAGATCACGGCCATCCGGCTCGCGGTCGAGATCGGCTACCGCGTGTTCGACACCGCCGAGATGTACGGAGAAGGCGGCGCCGAAGAAGTGCTGGGCCAGGCGCTCGCCGAGGCGATGCGTGCCGGCGACGCCACGCGCGAAGAGTTGTTCGTCGTCAGCAAGGTCTACCCGCACAACGCCAGCCGCGTCGGCGCGGTGGCCGCTTGCGAGCGCAGCTTGAAGCGACTGAAGCTGGACCACATCGATCTTTACCTGCTGCATTGGCCGGGGCCGCACCCGCTGGGCGAAACCGTCGCCGGTTTCGCGGCGCTGCAATCGGCCAGCGCCATCCGCCATTGGGGCGTGAGCAATTTCGATACCGACGACATGGTGGAACTCTCCGGCGTCAAGGGCGCGGAGGCGTGCGCGGTCAATCAGGTCTATTACTCGCTGAGCGAGCGCGGGCCGGAGTTCGATCTGCTGCCGTGGCAGCACGCGCGCGGCATTCCGCTGATGGCTTATTGCCCGATCGACCAGGGCCAGTTGGCACACGACGCCGCGCTGCGCCGCATCGGCGAACAGCACGGCGTGACTGCCTCGCAGGTGGCGCTGGCCTGGGCGGCATCGCAGCCGGGCGTCGTCGCTATCCCCAAGGCCGTGCGCGAGGCGCATCTGCGAGAGAACATCGCGGCGGCCAGCTTGTCACTCTCGGCCGATGCCTGGGCCGAGCTGGACCGCGTGTTCCCGCCGCCCCGGCGCAAACGCCCATTGGCGATGCGCTGAAGTTGTTGCGGAAACACGCGGCCGCTTTTCGAAGCCGGCATTGTCGACGCCGGGATCACAGCCGGCGAACGCCAGGCACCCAGCCGACCAGTTGGCCGTCCAGGTAGAGCGCGCCTTCCGGAGCACCGGCTTCGGCGTAGAACTCCAGATGCGGCTCACGCTTGGGGGCGGGAGCAGCCGGTTTGCTCAAGTGAGCGGCCAGGCTGGCGAGTGCGGCGCTGGCACTGCGCAGGCTGCGCGCGGCGAGTCGGCGGGCTGCGTCGGCAACCGGGTGCCGGGAAGGTGCAGCCAGTTCGGCGCTGCGCCAGGAGACGGATTTAGAGCTTTGCATGATGGTGACTTTCAGGTGCGGTGCAGCTGGGCTGCAGCCGTTTCACGGAGGTTGTTTCATGTGGTCCAGTTCGCGTTGCAGCAAACGGCTGGCTTGCTGACGCATCGATCGGCCACCGGCTTGGTGGCTGCCGGCGCGCCGAAAACGGGCGAGCGCCACCAGCGGGTTGCGGGGCTTGAGGGTGTTGACGGTGATCTTCATGGCGGGTCTCCTGACTGATGACGGCGAAGCGAGAAATTCGAAACGAGAAAGCAAAACGGCCCGGTGCAAAAACATCCCGGGCCGTGTGGCGTGCAACGTCGTGAACGACGTTCAGCGAGGCGGCGGTCCGGGCGGTGCTCGCAAAGCGCGCATGGCGGTCGCTTGCAGATTCATCGATGCGGCGACGCCCTCGGCAGAAGGCCGGGCGGTGGCAAGGACGAATGCGGCGGGACGGGTCATGACACTTTCGAAACAGCGGGTGGAAGGGGCGGGGCGAACTGCACCGGGCTGGGTGCGATCCACCTGGGTTCGTTGCGGTCTTGGGCTCGAACTGCAGGGCTTGAAACAACGCCCTTCACCACAACTTGAGCAAATGATAAACGTTTGATTATCTTGCGCAAGAGGTTTTGTTCACCTAGTTCTAGGGGGACGCGCAATCCCTCGTCGCGTCAGCGTTTTCGTTTCAACGGCGCAACAGCCGCCTGCGTGCGCGTCCACAGGTCGCGCCCGTCGTCGGCCACAGGTGGCGACGCCGGCTTTGCGCCACGTGGCACCGGCGTGCGAGCAGCGGCCGAGGGCGTCAGCACTTCGCCCAGCAAGTCCAGCAACCGCGCGCGGGCCCGCTGCGGATGGCGCCGGTAGTAGGTGAGGACGAGGCCGACGATGAAGCGCTCGTCGTCGTCCTGCGGCACGTTGTGGGTGAGGTCGCTGTCGTCTGGCGAGGCGTCGGCCGGGCGGGCGTCGCGGCGGGCGTCTCCGGGTGATGCGGCCGCGGCGCCATGCACTTCGTCCATCCAGCCCAGCGGCTTGTTCGACAACTGCTCGAATTGCCGCGCCAGCCGTTCGCCGATCTGCCGCGAGCGGCCCTTGATCTGGCTCCAATAGCTGGGTTGAATTTGCAGCCGCTCGGCAAAACGGCCTTCGAGGCCACGCAAGGTGGCGGCGTCGGTGTTCTTGACGTTGGCGTGAACGAATTCGTCGAACAAGGCCAGCGCATTGGCCAGGCGAATCTGGGCAACGTCTCGGGGGCCAGGGGTCATGACGCAGATGATAAAGCTTGCTTGACCCGGCGCCGCTTCAGCACAATCGAGCCCCCATCGGCCCGCAGCTCTCGCGCATGACCACCCTCGGAACCCCGCTCTCGCCCCACGCCACCAAAGTCATGCTGCTCGGCAGCGGCGAACTGGGGAAGGAAGTGCTGATCGCGCTGCAGCGTCTTGGCGTCGAAACCATCGCCGTCGACCGCTACGAAAACGCGCCCGGCCAGCAGGTGGCGCACCACGCGCGCACCATCGTGATGAGCGATCCGGCGCAGTTGAAGGCGCTGATCGAGGCGGAGACGCCGCATCTGGTGGTGCCCGAGATCGAAGCCATCGCCACCGGCATGCTCGAAGAATTGGAAGCCGCCGGCACCGTCCGCGTGATCCCGACCGCCCGCGCCGCGCGCCTCACCATGGACCGCGAAGGCATTCGCCGCTTGGCCGGTGAGACTTTGGGCCTGCCGACCAGCCCGTATGTGTTTGCCGACTCGCTCGAAGAGCTTCAGGCCGCGATCGATTCGAAGATCGGCTACCCGTGCGTCGTCAAGCCGGTGATGAGCAGCTCGGGCAAGGGCCAGAGCAAGCTCGATGGTCCGGCCGATGTGAAGCCCGCCTGGGACCACGCGATGGCCGGTGGTCGTGTGGCTCGCGGCAGGGTGATCGTCGAAGGCTTCATCGACTTCGACTACGAGATCACGCTGCTGACTGTTCGCGCGTTGGGTGCGAATGGCGAAGTCGAAACGCATTTCTGCGAACCCATCGGCCATGTGCAGGTGAGCGGCGATTACGTCGAGAGCTGGCAGCCGCATGCGATGCATCCGGCGGCGTTGAAGCGCGCGCAGGAAATCGCGAAAACCGTGACCGATGACCTCGGCACGGCACCGGCTAACGGCTCGGTGGGACTCGGCCTGTTCGGCGTCGAGCTCTTCGTCAAAGGCGAACAGGTGTGGTTCAGCGAAGTCTCACCACGTCCGCACGACACCGGCATGGTCACGATGATCACGCAGTGGCAAAACGAGTTCGAACTGCATGCCCGAGCGATTCTTGGATTGCCGGTCAACACCGCGCTGAAGAGCCCGGGCGCCAGTGCCGTGATCTACGGCGGTGTCGATGCGCAAGGCATCGTGTTCGAGGGTGTGGACGAAGCCCTGCGAGTCCCGAACAGCGATGTGCGCCTGTTCGGAAAACCTGAGAGCTTCGTCAAGCGCCGCGTGGGTGTGGCGCTGGTGTTCGATGCAGACGTGCAACAAGCCCGCCAGCAAGCCAAAGTGGCTGCTTCAAAGGTCAAGCCACGCGTGGCTTGAGCCAACGCTTACCTGCCGCGGCCACGATCCGTCTGATTGCCGATCACACCGCCGACGACCGCACCGCCAACCGCGCCGCCGACGCTGCCGCCGGTCAAGACCGAGCCGGCCACACCGCCGACAGCAGCACCCACGGCCGTATTGCCTTGACGCGACATGCCTGCGCAACCGCCGAGCCCCAAGGCAACGGCCAATGCAAGTGCTGAGGACGAAATGTTCTTGATGCTGGACTTCATGGGAGGTCTCCGCTTGATGACGATGCACCAGCATGCACGGAGTGCCTCGATGGGTCAGTCGGACGATGCGGCGTGAGAGCGTCCGCAGCGTCCTACACCGTCGAAGTTCACTCGGTCGACATCAATCCTCTTCCTTGGCCTTGTACTGCCCCATCAACTGCTGCTGCACCGAGGCCGGCACCGCCTCGTAGTGGCTCAGTTCCAGCGTGTAGCGGCCCTGCCCGCCAGTGAGGCCATTGAGCCGCGCCTGGTAGGTGACGAGTTCCGAGAGCGGCGCCAGGCCTGCAATCGTCACACCATTGGCTCCCGCGCCCGAAGACGCGCCGGCCTGCGTGCCGATCACCTGCCCACGCTTCGATGACAGATCGCCCGTCACATCCCCCATGCAATGCGCCGGCGCGCTGATCTTCACCGTGACCATCGGCTCCAGCACGATGGGGGTGGCCTTGCGCATCGCGTCGATGAAGGCCTTGCGGCCGGCCGTGGCGAAGGCGATGTCTTTCGAATCGACCGAATGTGATTTGCCGTCGTAGACGATCACACGCACATCCTTGACCGGGTAGCCGGCAATCACGCCGGTATCGAGCACTTGCCGAATGCCTTTTTCGACGGCCGGGATGTATTGCGTCGGAATCGTTCCGCCCTTCACCTGGTCGACGAACTCGAAGCCTGCGCCACGCGGCAGCGGCTCGATGCGCAGAAACACCTCGCCGAACTGCCCCGCGCCGCCGCTCTGCTTCTTGTGCCGGTGATGGCCTTCGGCGTGGGCGGTGATGGTCTCGCGGTAGGCGATGCGCGGCGGGCGCGTCGTCACCTCGCACTTGTAGACCTCGGTCATGCGCTCGAGCAGCGTGCGCAGGTGCAAGTCACCCAGCCCGTAGACCACCGTCTCGTTGGTGGCCACCACATGCTCCACCTTCAGGCACGGGTCTTCGTCGACCAGCTTCTGCAGGATCTCCCACAGCCGCTGCTCGTCGCCGCGACGCCTGGGCTCGATCGCCAGGCCGTGCACCGGCACCGGAAATTCCAGCGGTTTCAGGTGCAGGTGATCGTCTTCGGCCGCGTCGTGCAGCACGGCGTCGAAGTGCATCTCGTCGATCTTGGCCACCGCGCAAATGTCGCCGGGCAAACCACGCGACACCTCCACATGGTCCTTGCCCTGCAGCATGAAGAGGTGGCCCACCTTGAAGGGTTTGCGGCCATCGCCGATGTAGAGCTGGCTGTCGCGCGTGACAGTGCCCTGGTGGATGCGAAACACGCCCATCTTGCCCACATAAGGATCGACGGTGACCTTGAACACATGCGCGATCACATGCTTGGCCGCATCAGGCGTTGCATGCAGTTCCTTGGCATCGGCGAACTCACCGCTCGCATCGCGCGCGCCGCCTTCGTAGACCAGAAACTGCGGCGGGTTGCCTTCCATCGGGTTGGGCAGCAGGCGCTCGATCACGTCGAGCAACTCGGCCACGCCGGCGCCGTTGCGGGCGGAGACGAAGCAGATCGGGATCAGATGGCCCTGGCGCAACGCTTCTTCCAGCGGCGCATGCAACTCGCGCGGGTCCACATCGCCATCGTTGAGGTAACGCTCGACAAAGTC
The DNA here is from genome assembly GCA_026224975.1 of Rhodoferax sp. Taxonomy (GTDB): domain Bacteria; phylum Pseudomonadota; class Gammaproteobacteria; order Burkholderiales; family Burkholderiaceae_C; genus LMDS01. The sequence goes on from JAMFRW010000005.1 coordinate 13,484, forward strand.
GGGGTCGACCTCCACCACCTGCTCGACGAGTGCACGATGGGCCGTCTCCACAGACGAAAAATCCGCCGCAGCGGATGGATCGTCGGAAGCCTGGAAGAAGCAATCGATGACCTTCGTGCCGCCCGCAGCGGGTAAGTTGAGCGGCAGGCATTCCTTGCCGAAGGCCTGCTGGATCTGCGCGACCAGTGCCCCGGCATCCACGCCCGCTGCATCGATCTTGTTGACCACGATCAGCCGGCAAAGGCGCCGCTTGCCGGCCCACTCCATCATGCGCGCGCTCATCATCTCGATGCCGGTGGTCGCGCTGATCACGATGGCCGCGGTTTCCACCGCTTCCAGGGCCGTCATCGACTGGCCGATGAAGTCGGCATACCCCGGCGTGTCGATCAGGTGGATTCGCGTGTCATGGTGTTGCAGGTGCAGCACCGAGGCATTGAGCGAATGCTGCGCGCGCCGCTCCATGGGGTCGAAATCGGAGACGGTCGTGCCGCGCTCCAGACTGCCGGGCGCGCCGATGGCGCCGGCTTTCACCAGCAGCGCTTCGGCCAGGCTGGTCTTGCCGGCGGCTGTCTGGCCGACGAGGGCGATGGTGCGGATGTTGGCCGTGTCGGTGACGGCAAGCCCTGATCCGAGGATAGACGCGGGCGAGATGGGCGAGGAAGGCATGTGCGCTCCTGATGGCGCAACTCCCGCGCCGGGGTCTGGCATTGAGGCCGAGCGTAGCGAATCGGGCGGCAGGTCGCAACCGGGTTCGCCGCCTACCAGCATCAACTCACTGGAACGCCACCTCCGCAAAGCTCCGCAACTTGCGGCTGTGCAACTGATCCACCCCTTGCTGCCGCAGCAACTCGATCGCGCGGATGCCGATGCGCAGGTGCTGGTCCACACGCTCGCGGTAGAAGTGGTTGGCCATGCCTGGCAGCTTGATCTCGCCGTGCAGCGGCTTGTCGCTGACACACAGCAGGGTGCCGTAGGGCACGCGGAAGCGGAAGCCGTTGGCGGCGATGGTGGCGCTTTCCATGTCGAGTGCGATGGCACGGCTCTGGCTGAAGCGGCGCTCGGGCGTGGTGCGCACATGGCGCGAGGGCAGCAGCTCCCAGTTGCGGTTGTCGGTGCTGGCGACGGTTCCGGTGCGCATGATGCGTTTCAGCTCATAGCCCTTGAGCTGGGTGATTTGCTCGACGGCGGATTCGAGAGCGACCTGCACCTCGGCCAGCGCCGGAATCGGCACCCAGAGCGGCAGGTCTTCGTCGAGCACGTGGTCTTCGCGGACGTAGCCGTGCGCGAGCACGTAGTCGCCGAGCTGCTGCGTGTTGCGCAGGCCGGCGCAGTGGCCGAGCATGATCCAGGCATGCGGGCGCAGCACGGCGATGTGGTCGGTGATGGTCTTGGCGTTGGCCGGGCCGACGCCGATGTTGACCATGGAGATGCCGGTGCCGTCGGCCCGCACCAGGTGGTAGCCCGGCATCTGCGGCAAACGCGGCAGCGCCGCGCCCAGCGCGTCATTCGCCTCAGCCGCCAGGCCGACGCGGCGCGTCACCACATTGCCGGGCTCGACGAAGGCACAGTATTCGCTGTGCGGGTCGGCCATCGCCGCGTGGCCCATGCGCACGAATTCGTCGATGTAGAACTGGTAGTTGGTGAACAGCACAAAGTTCTGGAAATGCTCAGGCCCGGTGCCGGTGTAGTGGCGCAGCCGGTGCAGCGAATAGTCCACCCGCGGCGCGGTGAACAGCGACAGTGGCAGCGGGTCGCCGGGGTTCGGCTCGTAGGTGCCGTTGGCGATGCCGTCGTCCATCGCGGCGAGGTTGGGCAGGTCGAACAGGTCG
>JAMFRW010000032.1 GCA_026224975.1 Rhodoferax sp.
GCGAGCAGTACAGCCTGAAGGCGGGCTTCTCGTCGGGCTACGGCTTCGATGGGCTGGTGGTGGGGCTGCTGGCTCGCGGTTCGGTCATGGGCGTGCTCGCGGGCGCGCTGCTCTTCGGCTTCATGCGTTCGGGCGGTATCAACATGGAGATGGTAGCTGCGGTGCCGAGCGCGCTGGTGCTGGTGATGCAGGGCGTGATCATCGTGGCGCTGGCCGGTGCCGCGCGCTGGATGGGCGGCCCGGGGAGCATGCGATGAGCGATCCGGCCCAAGGTGCGATGCTGGCGGTGTTCGCCGGCTCCAGCGTTCGCCTGGCGGTGCCGCTGCTGCTGGGCGCGACCGGCGAGCTGGTGAGCGAGCGCGCCGGTGTGCTCAACATGAGCGTGGAAGGCATGATGCTGACCGGCGCGTTCGCCGGTGCGGTGGGCTCGGTCGCCACCGGCAGCCCGATGCTGGGGCTGTTGATCGGCATCGCGGCTGTTGTGCCGGTCGCGCTGCTGCAGGCCTTCCTCAGCATCACGCTGCGGGCCAACCAGGTCGTCACCGGCATCGGCATCAACATCCTCGTGCTCGGGGCGACCACCCTCGCCTACCGCGAGATCTTCGGCGGCCGTTCGCGCACCGAAGTGCCGGGCTTCGACAAGTGGCGCCCGCCGTTGCTGGCCGACATACCGCTCTTCGGCGACGCGGTGTTCACGCAGGTGTGGCTGGTGTACCTGGCGCTTGCGCTGGTGGTGCTGGTGGCCTGGGTGCTGCGCTACACCGCGCTCGGCCTGGCGCTGCATGCGGCCGGTGCCGAACCCAAGGCGGTCGACAAGTCGGGCCTCTCCGTCACGGCCGTGCGTTACGGCGCGGTGCTGTTCACCGGCGTGATGTCGGCGATCGGCGGCTGCTTCTTGTCGATCGGCGACATCCACACCTTCACCGAAGGCATGACCAGCGGTGCGGGCTACCTCGCCATCGCCGCGGTGATCTTCGGCAACTGGCGCATCGGCCGCGCGCTGCTGGCCTGCCTGCTGTTCGGCGCGGCCACTGCGCTGCAATTCCAGCTGCCGGCCCTCGGCATCGATGTGCCCAACGCCTTGCTGATCATGCTGCCTTACCTGATGGCACTGCTGGCCGTGAGCGGGCTGGTCGGCCGGCAGACCGCACCGGCTTACCTCACCCAGCCGTGGGTGCGCTGAACTCCTTCGCCGCCTCGATGGCCGTTACCTCGATGAAGGCCGTCTCGCCCTGCGCCGCCACGCTCTGGGTAAAGGTCTCACCCGTGCTCAGCCGGATCGTCACCGGGCTGCCGGCGGCGGAGATGTAGGAGCCGAAATCGAAGGCGATGGCCCGTGCGCCGCCGGTGTCGACCAGCACCACGCTCGGCTCGTCGTTGGACGACTGGCTGGAGAAGAAGGTCGAACCGCAAGTATCGTTGCAGCCGCCATCGATCGCATACGCCGTTCCAGCCGAGCCGAAGGTCACGCCACCGGCCGTGACGCCTCCCTTGGCAAACCCGTCGGCCGGCGCCAGGCCTTCGACGCCGTAGGTGCCCAGGTAAAACGGACCAAAGGCGGCCTTGCATCGACGGGATCAGCTGGAGTCGAGCGACCATACCACCCCCGGGTTTCAGGGGCGCCTGGCAGGTGCGACACGACATCCCCAACGGGTTCGAGCGCGGGTCGGCTCGCGAAGTTGCCTGGATGCGGCCCGGCCCCAGAATCGCCCCGCCGCCGCGACCCTGCGGGGCCAACCATGGAGTGAACATGCTTCCACCAGACCATCCCCATCGGCTCTCGCTGGCCGACGAGGTTCATGCACGGCCGCCAGAGCCGCTGGAGACACCGTGCCGCGCGACTTACGTGGCCGTCCTGATCGACCCCGACGACCGCGAACGCGAGCGGGCCCATATCGCCGCGCTGTGCACCAGATACGCGGTGCAGCCGCCGGCCGCGAGCGCCACCCACTTCAGCATCCGCATCGGCACGATCCGCTTCAAATGGGAACGACACGGCGAGTTCTCCGGCTTCACGCTGTTTGCCGCCGGCGCGAGCGCGCAGCCGTTCAGCGAGCCGGTGGCCACCCTGCTCCCGCCCGGTTGGCTCGCCGGCCTGCCGGGCACGACCATCGTCGCGGCGCATGCCGAACTCACGGCCGCGCCATCGACACCGTTCGATGCGGCAACGTTGACTGCGTACTTCGACCGCAACGTCGTAGTCGGTGGCGAGATCGCCGGCGGCGCGGGGTTGGCTTACACCGATTTCAGGCTTCACAAAGACGGCTTCGGCCGCTTCGTCGTGTGCAACCGCGGCCTCACCGAGCGGCAGGCTGGCCGCACGCTGCAGCGCCTGTTCGAGATCGAGGCCTACCGCATGATGGCGCTGCTGGCATTGCCCGTCGCGCGCCAACTCGCGCCGCGCATCGCCGCCATGGAGCGCTCATTGGCCGAACTGACCGCGCACATTGCCATCGAAGGCGGCCAGGACGAAGCCTTGCTCCAGGAACTGACCAGCCTCGCCGCCGAGATCGAAAACGGCTTGTCGACCAGCCAGTTCCGCTTCGGCGCCTGCCGTGCCTACCATGAACTCGTGACCACCCGCATCGACGAATTGCGAGAAACCCCGCTTGCCGGCATGCAGCCCATCGAAGAATTCATGGCGCGCCGATTGACACCCGCGATGGCCACCTGTGCCACCACATCGCAGCGCCTGCTCGGCCTTTCAGAACGCGTGGCGCAAGCCAGCGCCCTGCTCTCCACCCGCGTCGACATCACCCGCGAACGCCAGAACCAGGCCCTGCTCGCCTCGATGGACCGCCGCGCCAAGCTGCAGTTGCGGCTTCAGCAGACGGTGGAAGGCCTGTCGGTCGCGGCGATCGTCTACTACGTGGCCGGGCTGCTCGGTTATCTGGCCAAGGCAGGCAAGGCGGCTGGGGCGCCGCTGCAACCCGATCTATTGGTCGGGCTGGCGATTCCGGTCGTGGTGGTCGGGGTCATCTGGGCGCTGCGAAGGGCGCGGGGGAAGTTGCATGGGGCGCATCCGTCGGAGGAGCGGGACCTTCATTGACGTTGCATGTGCGCTGCTATATTTCGCCGGTGCGCAACACCCGGACATCGACCCACTGTTTCGACAATGTCTTGTCCGGCGCAACTGCGCACAAATCGAAAAAACGCCAGCTCGTCTGACCGGAGCTGTTGTTCCGTCGTCGGATGAGCGACGGAACAAGCCACCTGCCGCTGCCTGCGGCCCATGATTTGCCTGATCGCCCTGTCCTCGACGGTTTCCCCATCGGTCGAATGATGGAGATTTCCAATGCAGGACTTTTCAGGGATCTGGGTGCCACTCGTCACACCGTTCACCGACGGTGCCATCGATCATGACGGCTTGAGACGACTCGTCGGCATGCTCGCCACATCGGGTGTCGCGGGACTGGTGGTGTGCGGTACCACGGGCGAAGCGGCGGCACTCGACGAATCGGAGCAGGCAACAGTGTTGCGCACCGTCCTCGATGAATGTCGCGGTCTGCCGGTAATCTTTGGAGTATCGGAAGTCACACCGGGCTCTGTCGCGGCACGCCTCGCGCGACTCGCCGAGTTTTCGTTGGCCGGCTTCTTGATCCCGCCGCCGTACTACGTGAAGCCGTCGCAGCAAGGCATCGAAGACTTCTATCTGGCGATCGCAGACACGGCCGAGACGGCGCTGGTCCTGTATGACATCCCTGCACGCACGGGCGTTCGCATCGAAACGGCGACGATGTTGTCATTGGCGGCGCATCCGAAAATAGTCGCGGTGAAGGACTGCAGTGGCGACCTCGATCATGCCCAAGCCATCGTGAACGACGGCCGACTTCAACTGTTGGCCGGCGATGACCACCGGATGTTCGCAACGATGTGCCAGGGCGGAGTCGGTGCGATCACCGCATCTGCCCATGTACGTCCCGAACTCTTCGTGGCCCTCCATCGCCACATCCGCGCGAATGATCTGCATGCTGCCGCGAACTTGTGGCGCTCGCTGTGGCCGTTGACGAAAGTGTTGTTCGACGAACCCAGCCCCGGCCCCGTCAAGGCGGCGTTGGCGCATCGCCTGGGCCTGCGGGACGAGTTGCGTGCACCGATGTCTCGCGCGTCGTCGGCTTGCGCGCGGCGGGTGGTGGACACGATCCTCGGCATCGACGCTGGCTGGCCGCAAAAGGCAACTCAGTTCTTCGCAGCCGCCGCATCGTTGACATAAGGCAGCGGCAACCACCGATACGCCGTCCCCTCCACCCGCAACCTCCCCACTCCCGGGAACGCCATGTGCGCCGGTGCCACCATGTAGCCGGCCTGAGCCGCATCGGCGAAGGCTCGCAGGCGCTGGGTGCGGGCGGCTTCGGGGTCGACGTCGTAGACGATGGTGACCGAGGGGTCGGGCAACTGCACTTCGGCGGCGTGCATCACGTCGCCCCAGAACATCAGCTTCACGCCCTGGTCTTCGAGCGCGTAGAAGGTATGGCCCGGCGTGTGTCCCGGCGCGGGCACCGAACGCAAGCCGGGGAAGAGTTGCTGCGCGCCGTCGAAGGCTCGCACCTGGCCGGTAGCCACATAGGGCGCGAGCGACGCCCTCGCCTGCCGGAAGAACGCCTGCTTCTCTTTCGGCGCTGCTTGCTCGTTCGCGGTGGCTAGCCAGTAATCGATCTCGCGTTGGTCGACGTGGACCGTGGCGTTGGGGTAGACGCGCTGGGCGCCGCTCATCAGCCCGCCGGTGTGATCGGTGTGCACATGGGTGACGAGCACGTCGGTGATCTGCGTCGGGTCGACGCCGGCGGCTCGCAGGCTGGCGGGCAGCTTGTTGAGGCTGGGGCCGAAGAGCGTGCCGGTGCCGGCATCGACGAGGATCAATCGGCCTTTCAGCTTGACGAGGTAGGCGTTGACGGAGGTGTCGAGCGGCGACGCGACATGGGCCACTTTAAGCGCGTCGTCGAGCGAGTGGCGGTCTGGCGTTTGCAGCAGTTGGGTGTCGAGGCCGATGGTGCCGTCGGACAGCGCGGTGACTTCGACCGTGCCGACCATGAAGCGGTGATAGCCGGCCTGGCTTTGGGTCAGGCCAACGACCGGGCTGCTGGCCTCGGCTGCGTGGGTTGGAGGAATGGCGGTGAGTAGTGCGCAAGCCAGCGCAAGAGTCGTCAAGGCAGGATAGAGTTTCATGGCAGTGCTTCTTGGTGGAAAGAAGGCGACTGTGCGTTTCGAAGCCGCGCGGAAACAGCCGCGCCGTGGCGATTCACCCTTTCCGGAAAGACGAGGATCCGTGCTGGACAACCTGCAGGAGTTGGAGATCTTTGGCCGCGTGGTCAGCGCGGGCAGCATGTCTGCGGCAGCGCGTGAGCTGGACCTTTCGCTGGCCGTGGTCAGCAAGCGCGTGGCGGCGCTGGAGCAGCGGCTCGGTGCGCGCCTGTTGCAGCGGACCACGCGGCGGCAATCGCTCACACCCGAGGGCGAGGTCTTTCACGAGCACTGCATGCGCATCCTGGCCGAGGTGGCGGGCGCAGAAGCCTCGATGCTCGACCAACGGGGCGCGATGACGGGCTTGCTGACCCTCACGGCCACGCCGGCCTTCGGCCGCCAGTACCTGGCGCCGTTGGTGTCGGAATTTCAGGCGGAGCATCCGGCGGTCTCGGTGCGCCTGCTGTTGACCGACGACGTGGTCGATCTGGTGGCTCACCGCGTGAGCCTGGCGTTCCGCTTCGGCGTGCTGGCCGATTCGAGCATGAAGGCGCGTCGCGTCGCGCCGAACTTCCGGGTGCTGTGCGCCGCCCCGAGCTATCTGCATCGGCATGGCACGCCGACCTCTCTGGACGATCTGGCCCGGCACACCTGCATCGTCTTCGGCGCGAGCCTGGAAGACACCTGGGTCTTTCGGCACGACGGCAAGACGACGAGCGTGCGCGTCAAAGGCCGGCTCAGCGTGAACGACGGCGAGGTGGCGCAGGCGCTCGCGGTGGATGGCGCCGGCCTGATCTACAAATCGGTCTGGGAGATCGGCGCCCACCTGCGCGCCGGGCGCCTGGTGCCGGTGATGACGGACCATGTGGGGCCAAGCAAGCCGCTGCAACTGGTCTTTCCCGGCGGGCTGTTGCCGACGCGTGTGAGGCGCTTCATCGACCTGACCTTGGAGCGGCTGCCAGCCATTGGGCCGAGCCTGGCTTGGCAATCGGAAGCGGCGCGGTCGGGTGAGGCTTACAGTGGCTTACCTCTTTCCAAGACTTCTTCCACTCGATGAACCGTTTGCAATCCGAATTGCGTCGCTTGTATTGGCCAGGCACCGAAACATTGGCCGGCGATGACGCGGCGTCGTCGCCCTTGATCGATTCGAACGGCAAGGTGCGCGCCATGGTGATGGAGCTGAAGGGGCCGGCGAGTTGGGAGGTGCTGGGCAGGGTCTGGCATGGCGTGCAGGCCGAGTTGGAGCTTCCTGCGCCTGCGATTGCGGTTTCCGGCACCGATGGCCTGCAGCTTTGGTTCTCGGTCGCCGAGGCGATCACGATGCCGCATGCTCACGCGTTTCTAGAATCGTTGCGCTTGCGCTTTCTGCCTGACATCGACTCCAGGCGCGTCGCCCTCTTGCCTGCGTTGGCGGCATCGGCGTCACGCCAGGATCTTCACGCACGACTGGTGCCGGCCTTGAAGGAACAGACCGGGAATTGGTCCGCCTTCGTGGCTCCGGATCTCGCCGCCGTCTTTGCCGACACGCCGTGGCTGGACATCCCGCCCGGAGAAGAGGGACAAGCGGCCTTGTTGCGCGGCTTGGCCACCATGAAGCAGCCGGACTTCGAGGCAGCCCTCCAACGACTCGCACCCCCTGCGCCTGCGCCAAGCGTTGCCGCCCCTGCGGCTGCCACGGTGACTGTTGCGAGGACAGATACAGCGAATGGTGATGCCTCTCCCACGCACGCACCAGCCGCCGCGTCACCCGCCTCCGAAGACCCCAAGCGCTTCCTGCTCCAGGTCATGGACGACGACACCGTGCCGCTCGCCCTTCGCATCGAAGCGGCCAAGGCGCTGTTGCTGCATTCGACAGCACGGTGACGATGGAGCTTGCGCTGAGCGCGGGCTTTCACCATCCACCCCGCGCCTGACGGGCGCTAACCTGCGCGCTCCATTTGCAGACGAGAGCGCGCGTCCATGAGCCAACTTCCTTACGCCGAACTTCGGATCGTCGAAGCCAGTGCAACGCTGTCCGGCCGCCTCGTGGGCCTGTTGTTCGCCGACCAGGGCGCGCAGGTGCGCTGCTCGAACGGCCATGCGCGAACCGGGAACGAGGCCGATGCCTACCTCGACCGCGGCAAGCAACTTGTGCCGCTCGCGGCCCTCGCCGAGACCGATGATGCCGATGTGCTGATCGTCGACGGCGATGCGCGCATGCCCCGGCGTCCGTCGCAGATCGTGCTGCGCATCATGGCCGCGTTGCCCGGCGACGAAGACTATGGCCACCTGCCGGCGAACTGCAGCGAAGACCTGCTGAGCGCCACGCTCGGCTTCTTCACCGACATGGCCTTGACGGGCCCAGCGCTAGGCCGGCCGGTGATCTACAGCCCGCTGCCGGTGAGCTCGGTCTACACCGGCGTCAACGGTGCGGTCGCACTCGGCGCCGCTTTGGCGCAGCGCCTGCGCACCGGCATCGGCTGCGAGATCGCCGCGTCGCGGCTGGCCGGCGGCCTGTCGGCGATCGGCGCGCTGGCGGTGACCAACGCGGGCCTGCCGCCGCACCTGGCGCCATCGCCGCGGGCACCGCTGTCGGCGGAGAAGCAAGCGCAATTCACCGCGATACTTGGCGAGGCGGCGAGCGACGAGTCGCGGCGCTCCTGGCTGGAGCACCGCATGATCCCGTTCGGCGTGCCCTACCGCGCAGCCGATGGCCGCATGGTGATCCTCATCAACGGCGTGAATCGCCTGGCAACCCGCAGGCTCTACAAGGCGCTCGGCATCTGGGATCAGTTGCTCGCGGCCGGCCTCGTCGACATATCGCCCTACACGCCCGAATCGCTGGCCGTGCGCGGCCGCAACCTGGCGGATTCGCCGACCCTCGATTTCGCCAGCGCCTCGCTCGTGGCCGAGTTGCTCGAAGAGATCATCGCGACCAAACCCGCCGCCGAGTGGGAGCGCGAACTGTGCGGGCTCGGCGTGGCCGCCGCCAAGGTGATGAGCTTGCAGGAGTGGCTGAACGACGACGAGGCACGCCGCGCGGGCTTGACGACGACGGTGGGCGATCGACCCCAGCTCGGCCGCGCCGCATGGCTCGCGAGCGCCCGGCCTTACCCACCGCTTGCAGCCCATGCAGACCATGCCATAGGCGACGCGCACAACACCGCCGCGTCGCCGATCGGCGCCTCGCCCGAGAACACTGCCCGCCCCCTCCAAGGCCGCATCGTCGTCGACCTGACCAACGTGATCGCCGGCCCCAACTGCGCGCGCATGCTCGGGGAGCTGGGCGCCACCGTCTACCGCATCGAGCAGCCCGACCCCAGCCACCCGCCGATCGCGATGACGATCTGGGGCGCTGAGGCCGGCGCGGGCAAGCAGAGCATCATTCTCGACATCCTGAAGCCCGAAGGCCAGGCGGTGCTGCATGCGCTGCTGGCACGTGCCGATTTCGTGGTCGCCAACAAGTCCGACGCGCAGTGCCAGCGCCTGGGCATAGCCGCAGAGTCACTGCATGCACTGAACCCCAGAGCCATCCTGGTTCAACTCACCGCCCATCACGGTGAGCGCATGGGTGCGCGCCACGACTACCCCGGCTACGACCCGACCGGCCAGGCGATCACCGGGATCATGCTGCGTTTCGGCACGGCGCAATGCCCGACCTACCACGGGCTGGCATCGTGTGTGGACTACCTCACCGGCTACCTCGCAGCCTGGTCGGCGGTGACGGCACTCTATGCGCGCGAGCGGCGCAGCGACGGCCATGGTGACTGGGCCCAGACTTCGCTGACGGCCGCTGCATCGCTGATGCAACTGCTCTTCCAGTTCGAAGAGCCACCGGCGAGCGCCTGCGGGCCGCACGCCACCGGCACGACGGCAGGCTGCAGAACCTATCGCGTCACCGACGGCTGGATCTTCGCGATGGGCGACAGCGACCTCACCGCCCTGCTGCAAGGCCACACGGTCGCGTCGGCGCTGGCCACCTTGGCCGAACGCAGCATCCAAGCCATCCGCGTCAACACCGTGCGCGAACTCGCCGCTCGCCACCGCACGCAGCCCTCGCGCACCATCCACTTCCAGGCGATCGACCAGGACGGCTGGCGCACCGAATGTTTCGTGCCGACCTGGTTCTGCTTCGACGGTGCGGTGCCCGAGTCGAGACAACCCGCAGTTCGCATCGGTTCATCGGCCGACGCGGTCTTGCGAAGCATCGGCATGTCGGCCCTGGCGCTGGAGCAGCTCGAAGCCGGTGGCGCCGTTGGAAGACCCGAGTGGGCAAATGCGACTCGCTAAGCCGCACCACCGCGCGTAGCATGCCCGCGGGCACCGCAACGACGGCGCCTCCTGCCTTTCGAACAATTCCAATGGAGACGACAAATGCTGAAACAAGAGATGTCAGTTCGGGATCCGGATGAATCGACCATGCGCCGCCAATTGCTGCGCGGCATGGGGGCTGCGATCGGCGCGGCCGTGTTGGCGCCGGGCCTGGCGCGTGCGCAGGCTGGCAAGCCTGTGGCGCCACCCAGCACGGTCACCAACCCGCCGCGAGACTTCGGCCCCAACGGTGCGCCCACCACCTACTTCACCGACCCCGATGTGCTCACCGTCGATCCATCGTTCGATGGCCTGCGCCAGCCCAACGCGGCGATCCAGCGGCTGTGGACGGGAGCGCTCTGGTCCGAGGGGCCGGCGTGGAATTCGGTGGGCCGCTATCTCGTGTGGAGTGACATTCCCAACAACCGCCAGATGCGCTGGCTGGAAGACGACGGCCATGTGAGCGTGCTGCGCTCGCCCTCGAACAACAGCAACGGCAACACCTTCGACTTTCAGGGCCGGCAACTCTCGTGCGAGCATCTGGGCCGGCGCGTGGTGCGCTACGAGCTGGACGGCTCGGCCACCATCATCGCCGCGATGTACAACGGCAAGCGCTTCAATTCGCCCAACGATGTGGTGCCGCATCCCGATGGCAGCTATTGGTTCACCGACCCGCCCTATGGCGCCCAGTTGTACGAAGGCACGGTGGACGCCGCCGGTGGCCCGGCCAACAAGTCGGGGCGGCTCAATGCGCGCCTGGGGCAACCTCCCGAATTCGGCAGCTACAAGCGCGAGCTGCCGACGGCCTGCTACCGCGTCGACAAGAGCGGCACCATCACCCAGGTGTTGACCGAAGAGCAGGTACCCGACCCGAACGGCATGTGCTTTTCGCCGGACTACAAGAAGCTCTACGTCGTCAGCACCGGCCAGGGCCCGGGCGATGCAGGCCCCGGTGGCAAGGGCGACATGTGGGTGTTCGATGTGGGTGCGGACAACAAGCTCTCCAAGGGTAGCCTCTTCAACGACTTCATGATCGACGGCGTGAAGTGCGGGCCCGACGGCGTGCGTGCCGATGTGGACGGCAACCTCTGGTGCTCCAGCAACGCCGGCCGCGCCGTGGGCTACAGCGGCGTGACCGTGTGGAACCCGCAGGGCAAGCTGATCGGGCGCATCCGCCTGCCGGAGATCTGCGGCAACATCTGCTTCGGCGGGCCCAAGCGCAACCGCCTCTTCATGGCGGCGAGCCAGTCGCTCTATGCGGTGTACACCGGCACGCAGGGCGCTTCGCCGGGTTGAAGCCTGCGCCGCCTCGCGGCGCCGATGATGACCAAAAGCCCGAGCAGCGCCATCGCGGCGGTGGCGGGCTCTGGCACGGCCGCCGCGGTGAAGGCGAGTGCGCCGTTGCCCAAGGCGAAGCTGCCTGCGGCGCCGCTGAAGCTGAAGTCATGCGAGCCGAAGCCGACGAGGCTGTCGAAGTGGATGAGGTCGTAAGAGGTGCCGGCGACGATGCCGAAGTCGACCAGGTCGATGACGAACGGCCCATCCGCGCCGCGCTTGAGCGTGTGCACGTTCAGATGATCACTGCCGGCCGAATCGGCGCCGAGCACCAGGCGTACGATGCCGCCGCCGTCCCAGGTCAGGCTGTCGCGCAAGGTGAGCGTTACCGGGTCGCCGGGTGCGATCGTGCCGCCTGCCCGCAAGGTGACGGGGCCGTCGACGAAGCCGCTGCCGGCGAGCGTGCCGCCGCGTTCCACGATCACGGGCCCGCTGCCCGTCGCCGAGCCGCTGGTATTGGCCACGACCAGCTTGCCGCTGCTGTCGGTGAGCCCATCGCCGATGCGGGTGCCGCCGGTGTAGGTGTTGCTGCCGGTGAGCGTCAAGGTGGCGCCGCCGCGTACGGCGAGCGAACCCCCGGTGCCGTCATCTCGGATCAGGCCCGAGAAGCTGGTGCGCGCGCCGGCGCTCCACACGGTGAGGTTCTTGCCGCCGAGGTCGACGGTGCCGCCGCCTTCGAGCGAGCCGATGGCCACGCCCGGGAGGGCCGTGGCCAGCGCGCTGATGTCCAGCGTGCCGGCATTGGCAAGGCCCGCGCCGGAGCCGAGCACCACGCGCGCCGTGTTTGCGTTGGTGAAGCCGGCGAAGTGGATGCGCCCGCCCGCGCCACCGCCCGTGCCGGCCTCGGCGGTCAAGGTCGCGTTGCCGGGGCTCGCGCTCCCTTGGAACGAGACCAAGCCACCGATGTCGCTGGCCGATCCTGCCCCCTTCGCCGTGATGTTGGCGCTGCCGGCGCTGGCGCTGTCGACGAAGCGCGTGGTGCCCGCCGCATCGAAGCCGCTCGAACCGCGCGCGCCGGCATGGTTGACGATGACTGCGCGTTCGGCGGTCGAGCTGTTGTTGAACTGCGTGGCGCCGCCGTCCTCGTTTGCCAGGCCACCGGCGTTGGTGATGGCCGCATCACCGGCGCCGCTGGTCGCGAAGAAGTTGGTGAGGCCGGCGCCCGAACCCGCGCCGTTGGTGATGGTGGCGCGCGCAGCCGTGCTGTTCGCGACGAAGGTCGTCTGGCCACCGATCGCGAGGCCGCGCGCCGCGCCGGAAGACCCGCCCTGGTTGGTGATGTGAGCCTCGCCGGCGCTGGCGATCTGCGTGGTATCGGCGCCCTCGAAGTTGAGCGCCCCGCCGCGCGTCTCGCCTGTGCCCAGCGTGATGGTGGCTCGCGCTGCGGTGGAGGCGCCGCCGAAACGCAAGGCGCCCGAGCCGCCGCCGGCGAAGGCGTTGCCGACAACGTCGAAGTTGGCATCTGCCGCTGATGATGTGCCGGCGAAGCTCACCGAAGCCGCTTCGGGCCCGAGCACGTTGTTCATGTTCGAGCCTTCGACCGTGAACTGCGCGCCGCCTGCCGTCGACCTGTCATTGAAGAACACCCTGCCCCCCGAAGCCCCCAGAACGGTTGCACCGCGCGCGCTCAAGGTCGCAGTGCCCGCAGAAGCATCCGCGTAAAACACCGCGAACCCGCCCAGCGCGCCGGCCACGCCGCCACCCGCCATCACGATGGAGGCGGCACCCGCCGATGCCGTGCCCTCGAAGCTCGTGCCGCCGCCGAACGCACCGGTCGCCCGGCCGCCGAAGTTGGTGATGTGCGCGCTGCCGGCAACGGCGCGATCGCGGAAGACTGTCGTCGCGTTGTCGGAGGTGAAGAGGCCGCCCTGGTTGTCGAGGTTCGTGCGCTCGGCGCTGGCATCGCCCGAGAACGAGGTGCTGCCACCCTGCCCGCCACCAAGACCCAAGGTTGCGTTGTTGGCGATGAAGGCCGTGCCCGCGCCGGCGTGGCCGCTGAAGCGCGTGGCGCCGCCGACCGTGCCCGTCACCTCGCCGGCGGCGTTGACGATGGTCGCGCCGCCCGCGCTGGCGCTGCCGGAAAAGTCGGCCGTGCCGCCGAAGGCGCCGGCCACGCGGCCGCCCTGGTTGTGCAAGCTGGCACCCGCCGCGGTCGCCCGGTCGGCGAAATACACCGCGCCGCCCAGCACGCCCGTGGTGCTGCCGCTGTTGGACGTGATGTCAGCGTTTTGGGCACTGGCCTGATCGCGAAAGAAGCTCGCGCCGCCCGTCGCGCCGGCGATCGTCGCGCCTTCGTTGACCAGCGCCACCTGCCCGGCGAGCGAGCGGTTGCGGAACTCGGTGGTGCCGCCGAACGAGCCCGCCTCGGCGCCCTCGCCTTGCACGGCGTTGGTGATGAGCAGCCGCGTGCCACGAACGAAGGCGTCGTCGAAGAACACCGTGCTGCCACCGCCAGCGCCCGCCACGGTCGATCCGACGTTGATGATCGGAACCAGGCCCAAGCTCGCGTCGATGCCGCTGCTGTCATGGCTGGCGCGGTCGCGGAATTCGAGTCGCCCGCCGTTGAAGCCGGCGCCCAGCCCGGCCTGGTTGGCCGCCGAGCCGATCAGCTTGGCATCGTCGCGGAAGGTGGTGACGGCCTGCGCGTCGGCACCGAGCGACGCCGCGCCCTGGTTGACGAGGCCGACGAAGACCGAGGCGCTCGCCTGGCCAGAAAACGTGAGCCGCCCGCCGGCGCCGCCGCCAGTGCCGGCCAATACGTTCAGCGTGCCATCGGCCCGGGCCAGATCGCCGAAGCTCGCCCGCGCGCCCGAGGCGCCGAGCGACGTGCCACCGGTGACGGTGACGCTGGATGTCCTGGTCGCCGCTGCGCTGCCGCGGAACACGATCTCGCCACCCGTTGCGCCCGCGGCCGAAGCACCTTCGGCCCGCAGCGCATCGAAGCTGCTCCCGCTGGTGGCGGAGTTGTCCTGGAACACGATGTGGCCGCCGACCGCGCCCGAAGCAGCGCCGCCGACGGCCGTGATGTTCACCGGCCGGAAGTTGCCCGACGGGTCGAGGTTGATGCCCGAGCTTTTGGTGAACACGATGGAGCCGCCCGCCGCACCCGCATCGGCGAAAAATTCTTGCCGGATCGGGCCGGTGCCCGTGGTCAGGTTGCGGATGCCTGCGCCATCGAATGCCAGCTTGGCGCCACTGCCTCCCACATGCAGCGAAAACGCGCCCGAGTCGGCTGTGAAGGCCAGCGAGCCGAAAGTGCGCGAGAGGTCGAGCACGCTTTCGAAGCGGGGCACCGCGCCGCCGAATTCCAGGTCATCGGCATCGAGCGGCACGCGCGAGGCGGTCCAGTTGTCGGCATCGCTCCATAGGGCGGATGCGCCGGCGCCGGTCCAGCGCAGCGTGGCCGCGAAGGGCGAGGCGACAGGCGTGAGCAGCAAGCACGAGACCACGGCGTACCCTGCCGCGATTCGCTTGAAGCGATCGTTCGATGACATCCCCAGCCTCCCCTGGCAAGGGCGTCCGCCCGCCTGCGTGCATTAAAGACCGCCGCGGCGTTCGGCGCGAGCTTCTTTGTAGGGGGATGGCGTGTGAGGGGATGCTGGAAGGGTCGCTCAAGCCGACGGTGAAACGCGCGCCGACAGTTCCTGCAAACGCTGGTGCGCCGCGCCGTCCCACACCACCGGCCACTGGTTCTTGGCGTGCAGGTAGTGGTGGGTGAAGACCTCGAGATAAGCCTCCAAGGTTCGCTCGGCCAGGTGGTCGCCTGCGAGGTTCAAGCACAGCGCCGCCACCTCGCTGGTGCAGAAGTGATCGTTGCGGCGCGAGCGGCGCAGCTGGTATTGCGAGATCTGATCGGGCTGCAGGCTGAGCACCGGAAATCGATTGAGGTAAGGGCTGCGCCCGAACATCTTGCGCGCTTCGGCCCAGGTGCCATCGAGCAGGATGAAGAGCGGGCGTTTGCCAGCAACGTCTCCAGCGCCGTCGACGCTGTGCACCACCCGCTCGGGCGCCACGTACTCGCCGGGGAACACCACATACGGCTGCCACTGCGGATCGGCGAGCAGGGTCAGCAGCGCGGGGTCGGTCTCGGTGCGCGCCCAGCCGAAGGCAAAGGTGTCGGCCACCACGTCGGCAACCAACCAGCCGGTGTTGCTGGGCTTGAGCGGTTCGATGTCGGCCATCAACAGGCACATGCCCGCACGCGTGGGCACCGAGGGGCGCAACGCACACATGCAATGGCTGGGCACGAGCCTGCACCCCGCGCAGCGTTCACGCTTGAAGCCACCGCGGGCGAGAAAAGGCTTGGCACTGCGCGCCAGGCGGGCGGCGCGCAGCAGGGAAACGGCGTGGGGCAGGAAGGCGTTCAGGCAGCATCCAACGCGTCGTCACCCAGGGTCGCGGCATTCGATGCCGTCTCGTCGAAGGTGCCGTGCATCGCCGCCATCAAGGCATTGTCCAAGGCCATCGCCATGTAGACGTAGCTCGACTGGATGGCGCGCCGCACCTCGGCGATGTCTTGCGCGCTCGGTGCGTGGCCGAGCAGGGTCGAGACGATGTCGAGCGCTTCCCACGGGTGCGTGTCGTCGTACTCGGCATGAACCTTCAACCAGCGCATGGCGGGCACGCGCACTTCGGCTGGCAGCGATTGGGCGTAGGTGTCCTTGGAGCAGACCACACACGACCATTCGCCGGTCGCGCCTTCGACGGCGTAGTTGGTGGCGGCGATGGCGACGGCCAACTTGCCCTGGTCGCAGATATACCAGCACCAATGGGCCAGGGCCTGCAGGCCTTCCATGTCGGCGCCGGTGCGCAGGTCGTTCAGGGTCAGGCCGGCAGAAGCGGCCCAGGTGGCCCAGTGCTCGGCATGTTTTTGTTCGACGCGGATGTTCTGGATGAGGTAGCGGCGCGCCATGTCTTCGCCCACGCTGTCGCCGTAGCCGATCTTCTTCAGGTTCATCGACATGAAGCGCGGAAACTGCTCGATCGTCGGCCACACGCCCGCCATGAAGCGGCGCATCGCCAGCAGCGGCAACTTGCCCTCACGCATCATCGCGAACAGTTCGTGGTCGACCACGCGCCGTTTGTGGGGCGCGGTTTCTCGAACGACGCGCTGCACCCAGACGGGGTAGCTGCCGATGCTTTTCAGATCGCCGGTGCGACGGAATTCGTTTGACATGAGACTCCCAACGGTTGTGAACGACAAGCATGAACAAAGTCGCACAAACCGTGCCTGAGTGCCGCGGAATCTGGTCGCTTCGAATCAACCACCCTGACTGTAAGTGTCCAGCGTGGCCAGCAACTCGCGAAAGTCGATGGGCTTGGTCAGATAGCCCTCGAAGCCGCAGCGCATCGCCGCCTCGATCTGCGATGGCAAGGCGTCGGCCGAGAGTGCCAGCAGGCGGATGTGGCGGGTGGCGCGGTCCTGCTTCAGGGCGTGTGCGAGTTCGATGCCGGTCATGTCGCCCAGGTTCATGTCGACCAGCATCAGGTCGGGCGGGTCGAAGGTGGCCATCTCGAGCGCGAGAGTGCCACTTTCTGCCACCCGGAGTGACACGGCTGGTCGCAATCTGACGATCTGCCGCACCAACTCGGCGTTGACTTCGTTGTCTTCCGCGTACAGCACTTGCAAGGCCTGCGCCGGGCGTTGCACGGCCGGCCCCAGTTCGAGGCCGCCCGAAGGCCCCGCCGGCGGCTCGGCGCTCATCAGGCGCAAGGTCGCTGTCGTGCCTTCGCCGAAGGTGCTGGTGACGACAAGTGTGCCGTCCATCATCTCGGCGAGCTGGCGCGACAGCACCAGGCCGATGCCCGTGCCGTCGACCCGCGAGGCCTCCGCGCCCAACCGGTTGAAGGGCTCGAACAGGCTGGCCAACCGCTCCGGCGCAATGCCCTGCCCGGTGTCGGCCACCTTGATCTCGCACGCGCCGCCATCGATGGGCCGCCAACTGATCGCGACGCGCCCGCGCGGCCGGTTGTACTTGATGGCGTTGCTCAGCAGGTTGACCAGCACCTGCCGCAATCTCACGCGGTCGGCGTGGACCCAGGCTTCTTCGGGCACGGTGACGTGCGGGTCGGAGAACAGGTCGCGGATGGCGTGCGCGGGGCGTGACGAATTGGACGAGACGAAGACCTCGACGCCGGCATCCGTCACCAGCGGCGACACCATGGTGACCGCCTCTTCCACCACCGTCGCCATCGACACCGCCTCTTGCGAGACCGACATTTCCCCCGCCTCGATTCTCGACAGATCGAGCACATCGTTGACCAGCGCGAGCAGGTGCTGGCCGGCGCTTTCGACATGGCGAACCCGGTCCGACTGCTCCACCGTCAGCGGCTGGGCCGCGTCCATGCGCAGCAGTTGCGAGAAGCCGATGACGGCGTTGAGCGGCGTGCGCAGTTCATGGCTCATGCGCGAGAGGAACTCCGTCTTGGCCTGGTTGGACGCCTCCAGCGCCTGACGGGCACGGCGCTCGGCGTTGGCGGCGTGCAGCGCGGTGGCGTCACGCAAGACGACCGTCGTCAACAACCCCTGCTCGGTGTCGAGATGCGAGAGGGACGCTTCGATCGGGAAGGCCTGCCCGTCCCGGCGCCGGCCGACGAGTTCGTGCAGCGAGCCTTGCAGCTCGGTCAAGGAGTCGCATGCGGGATGGCTGCTCGTCTCCGCATCGTCTGCGGCAGCGGGTTTCGAGATGAATCGCTCCACACCGCTGCCCAGCGCTTCGGCCGCGCTCACGCCGAACATCACTTCGGCCGCACGGTTGAACAGCACGATCTTCTGATCGGCGCCCATGGTCACGACGCCGTCGGTCACCGCACCGATCAAGCGTTCCAGGTCGGCCTGCGTGGAGGCCTGGATGCGGGCACTGCGGCGCACGAAGGCCAGCCCGCTGAACATCAGGATGATGGCGATGGAGGTATTGAGCACCAGCAGAAAGCGCTCCGTCGTGCGCGAGGCCTCGCCGAGCTGCTCCGAAAACGCGCTCTCCAGTCGCGTCAACTCCAGGTTCAGGATCGGCGCCTCTGCCCGCATTTCAGCGACGGCGGGCGATTCGATGTCGCCCGCCAGGATGCGGGCACGCGCGTTGTTCACCAGACCGCGCATCTGCTCGATGATCTTGTCGCCCTCGGTCCAGGTCGCGATGGGCCGGGACATGAAAGGCACATGCTGAAACCAGCGAAAGGTGCGGATCAGGCCGTCGATGTCACCAGGATGGTTGCCACCGGCGAGAAAACCTTGCCGGGCCCGCGCGACATCCGGGTTGGCCTTCTGCAAGGACTCGCGCGCAACACGATCACCCAACGGCACCGCGAGCGCCGCAACGAACTTCGCATAGTCTTGCTCGCGCTGCTTTTCCACGTAATCGAGCAGGAAGATCTGTGCGTCTTTCTGGCCCTTGGAGTAGAGGCTCTCGCCCGTCACATACGCCCGCACCGACGAGAGCAAGTGGATGCTGAAGACCGCGACCGCCGCCTGCAGCACGGCCATCGAGACGAACACCGCGACGATTCGCCAGTAGCGAGGCAGGGGCCAGAACCGGCTCGGGGTCGCGACAACCATCTGGGATGGGTCTAGCACGAATTGCCCAGCGGCCCGCTGTCGCAGAGGGCTGGCAATCTACAGGGGTCGTGTCTGTGTCCGTCCATCCGGCAAGCTTACGCTTCACCGCCCAAGGTCGGCTTCCGGTGAACCCGAGGTGGTGGCGCGACCCGCCCCCGCCGCCCGGCCAGACCGCAGCGTGCGCTTCATCTCGTAACACGCTGTATCCGCCTCTTCGCACCAGGCGTCGACCGACGGCGTCTCGGTGCTCAACATCGCCGTGCCCAGGCTCGCCCCGAGCCGCAGCGTCTGCCCGCGCCAGGGCAGCGCAATGGCCAGGATCGCCTCGCGCACTGCGCCGGCGATCTGGAAGGCATCGGGCGCCGCACAGTTCTCCAGCAACAGGGCGAACTCATCGCCGCCGGTGCGCACGACCAGGTCGCTGGCACGCACCGTCGAGGCGATGGCTGCCGCCACGGCGCACAGCATCGCATCGCCGGCTGCATGGCCGTGGCTGTCGTTGATCGCCTTGAAGCGGTCGAGGTCGATCGCGACCACCGCAGTCGGAATCGAGAATGGACGCGAGTCGAAGATGTGCACCAAGCGCCGCTCGAAGACCTGCCGGTTGGCCAGGCCGGTGAGCAGGTCGTGGCTGGCCGACCATTCGAGCAGCATGCGCGAAGCCACTTGCTCGGTCACGTCGCTGAAGGTCCAGATGATGCCGGCCTCGGGCTGGTTCGCATCGACCGGCGCTCCACGCACCTGGGCGCACAAGGTGCTGCCATCGGCGCGGCGCATGGTGTGCTCGGCCACGTACGGCTGCCCGCCCTCGAAGGCTGGCGCCATTTCCGTGCCCTCGGCCAGCACCGCCTGCAACGGCTGGCCCAGCAACCCCGGCGAGCTGCAGCCCAGCATCCTGCAAAGCTCTTCGCTGACGAGTTCGAAGCGGTTGTTTCGCGTGAAGGCGATGCCGATGGGCGCGGCGATCATCACCGAATTCAGCTTCATGAAGACCTGCTCGTTGCGCTGCTCGAGCTGCACCCGTTCCGTGCCCACATGCCGCAAGACGCGCGTGAGCTTGCCGAGTTCGCCGCGGGCTTCGGGCCAGCCTTCGCGCGGATCCTGGTCGGCGTCGAAGAGATGCATGGCGCGTTCGCCAAGCCGGCTCAGTGGCCGCAGCAACCGGTTCAGCGCCAGGAACACGACGGTCGAGACGCCGAGCAGCAAGGCGCCCACCAACAGCAAGGCCCGGTTGCGCGCAGCATGCAGCGGCGCCAGCACCTCGCGTTCGGAGGCGGCGCGCCAGACCAGCCAGTCGGTGCCCGCCACGCCGCTCACGCTCACCAGTTCCCCCGCTTGCGGCAGCAACAGGCCAGCCGGTTCCAGCGCCGCGCCGGCCGCAAGCCAGGCTTCGAACGCCTGGGCCAGCCGCGGCTCCTGCGCGATCGAGTTCAAGACCTTGTCGGTGCGCGGGTGGGCGAGGATGGTGCCCTTGCTGTCGGCAATGGTCAGCAAGGCACCCGAGTCGTCGTCTTCTGCCAGGTCGGCCACGAGTTCGCGACTGGTGAGGCGCAGTGAGCCGCCCAGCGCGCCGTTGACCCGCCCCTCGTGCCAAAGCGGGTAGGTGAAGATGACGATGGGTTCGCCCGACACGCGGCTGGTGATGGGCTCCGAGACCACGGGCCGGCCATCCGCCAGCGTCTGCGCCAGATACTTTCGATCCGACAGATCGGTGTTGGGCATGCTCAGCACACGGCCTTGGCTGAGCACCAGCAACCTGCCCTTGCCCGAGGTGACGAACACGCTGGAGAACATCGCGTCGAGTACCGGCCTCGCTTCCATGAAGCGCAAGAGCTGCTGCGGGTCGGCGAGCGTGGCCGCGTCGATCTGGCCGGAGGTGAGTTGCAAGGCGCGTTGAAGATCGACAACGCGGCGCGAGAGGATCTGCGACATGCGCACTGTCTCGCCCATCTGCCGCAGCCGCTGCGCCGCCACCGTGTCGCGCTCGGTCTGCCGCAGCAAGGCAAAGGCAACGATGCCCATGCCCAACGCCAGCGCCGCCACCGCGCTGAACGTCAGCCTGAACCTCAGGGAGTCGAAGACGACGCCGAGACGCGCCAGGAATTGGGTCATGGATTTACCGCTCGGCCGAGAACGCCGACACCTACGGATATCGGTGGCGCGCGCGGCGACTTGAGCGAAGTCGGAGCGACGCCAGCGCTCCACGAAAATGCGTATGCGCCGCGCTGGGTTCAGCGTGCGGCCAGGTACGAATCGACGGCGTGCATCTCGGTGGAGAAGCGCTGCAGCGTGCGAAGGCACTGGTCCTGCACGCCGGCATCGGCGGCTTGTTCCATCTCGCGGCAGGCCTGGCTCAGCCGTATCGCGCCGATGGAGAGCGCTGCCGACTTGAGCCGGTGCGCCGCCATCGCCGCATCGGCATAGGCCATCCCGGCCACGCCGCGGCGGATCTCTTCGCCGGCCGACATGGCGCTCAGGCGATAGCTCGCCAGCACGTCTTGCAGCGTGGCGGGATCGTCGCCGATGAGAGCCTTGAGCACGTTCAGATCGACGGCCGGGAGATCGTCGCTCGGCACGATGCTGAGTGGCACGGTGGCGTACGACAGAAGCTCGGGCTCGCGAGAAGCCGCCGAGTCCTGCCTCGCGCGCAAGCAACGTTCGATGGCGGCCTTCAGATCGGCCAGACGGACCGGCTTGGTCAGGTAGTCGTCCATGCCTGCGGCGCGGCAACGTGCTTCCTGGTCACGCAAGGCATTGGCGGTCAGCGCGATGATGGGTGTGCGGCGGGCGGCCGACTCTTCGGCGCGGATGGTGTGGGCCAGCGCAAAGCCGTCCATGTCCGGCATGTGCAGATCGGTGAGCAGCAAGGCATAGTCGCCGCTGCGCCAGCGCTGCAAGGCTTCGCGGCCGTCGATGACGACTTCGGCCACCGCGCCG
The DNA here is from genome assembly GCA_026224975.1 of Rhodoferax sp. Classification (GTDB taxonomy): domain Bacteria; phylum Pseudomonadota; class Gammaproteobacteria; order Burkholderiales; family Burkholderiaceae_C; genus LMDS01. The sequence continues at coordinate 21,299 of JAMFRW010000032.1, forward strand.
ATGACCTGCAGCTGGAGCTGGATGACCTTGCGGTTGGTCTCGCTGTCTTCGGCGACCAGGATTCGCCGGACCGGGTCGGCGGAAGCGGCAGTCTCGAGGATGGTCACGCGGCCGCCGCGTGCCGCAGATCGCCGGTCCGAGCCGGCACGGCTTGCGCAGCCTGGTCGAAAGCCGCCTGAAAGTGCGCCAGCACATGGTCCAGCCGCCAGGGTTTGGAGATGTGCCGGAACACATCGACCTGCCGCGCATCCGAGACGACGCGCTCGAAATCCTGCGGGCCGAGCAGCATCATGCGCAGCGCCAGCGGCTGGATCTCGCGCGCCTGGCGCAGCAGGTCCAGTCCATCGACGCCCGGCATGCGCAAGTCGCTCAGGATCACGTCGACCGGGCCTTGCTGCAGGCGCTGCAGCGCGGCTTCTCCATCCTGGCAGGTCTCGATCTGCACCGAATCGCAAAAGCGCCAGGCGAGCTGCTTGGAGAGCGCATCCAGCACCCAGCGTTCGTCGTCGACCAGCAGCACGACGCGCGGGCGCCTTCGTCTGGCGGCCTGGCGCAGCACGGCGCCGGCCGGCCCAGCTCGGCCACGTCGAGCGCATCGTTCCAGGGTGTTCTCATCTCCATGGCGCAAGCCTAGGCGCATGAGTCACCTTTGGGAATACGTGTGCGTGCGTATGCGCGGCGGCCGCGCATGCGCATCCGGTTCCTCAAGCCGGGCTGTTGGTGGCCGATCGCAGCGCGGTGTCGAAGCTGCGGTCCCACAGCGGCGCCACGTCGGCCGGGCCGTCGAGCACGCCGATCTTCGTGAAGGTGTCGGCCACGTCCTGGTGGCCCTTGATCACGTTGGCGTCGACGGCGCGCAGCGCATAGTCGTCGCTGCGGTTGTTGAAGAGTTCGATCAGGTCGCCCACCGGCACACGCGTTTCGGCTGATTGGGCGCGCGCATAGGCCAGGTAGTTGTCGTTGGCCCAGGCGTAGGCCTTGCGCAACCGCAGCAGGTAGTCGGTGATCGCCGCATGGCGGGCCGGCTCGGTGATGGATTTCGGATTGGCGTAGATGGGAAAGTTGCCCGACAGATAACCCTTGCCCGTCCTGATCACGCGAGCGCCATAGCGCGTGCGCGCCAGTTGGCCGTTGTAGCCGTAGATCGCCCAGGCATCGAGGTCGCCGCGGTCGAAAGCGGAGAGGCCATCGGCCGGGGTCAGGTTGATGGCATTGATGTCCTGAAACGAGAGCCCGGCCTGGGCGAGCTGCTTTTGCAGAAAGTAGTGCGCGGTGGTGGCGCGCACATAACCCACTCGCTTGCCCTTCAGGTCGGCAATCGTGCGGATGGCCGTGTCCCTGCGGGCCAGCGTCACCTGGTTGTTCAGGTCTTCGCGCACCACCGCGATGAAGCGCACATGGGCCTTCTGGCGTGCGGCGAAGACGGCCGGTATCTCGCTGCCAGAGCCCAGATCGAGCGCATCGCCGTTGATCGCCTCGATGTGCAGCACGCCGTTGTTCAGCTCACGCCAGTCGATGGCGTACGGCGTGTCGGTGAGCTGAGCGGCCACGAGGAGCGCGCGCCAGTTGCCCTTGTAGGTGCCGATGCGCAGCGTGACCTTGGAGAGATCGGCCGCGGCGCGCGATGCGAGCGGCGCGCCGAGCAAGGCGGCGCCGGCGGTGGCGAGCAGAACACGGCGACGGCCATGGTTCGGAAGGGATGTGGGCATGGTGGTGTATTCGATGCTGAAACAGGTTCTCAGCCTATCGCCCCACCATGCACAACGGAAATTCTCTTAGCGATGATCCATATGCAAATTGCATGATGCGAAGAACGCTCGAACCTCGTCACGCCGGCCGCCACACCGGTGAATCGGCCACGCTCACGCGCTTGGGCAGGATCTGGGCTTGCGTGAACGCATCGGCGATGCGCTGCTGCTCGGCCAGTGCCTCTGCATCGACCGGCTGCACGCGATAGCTGCGGCGCAGGTTGGCGGCTTCGACGGTCGCCGCGTCGAGCCCGATCACCGGCGCATGCCATTCGGCGGCCGGGCCGGGGTTCTTCTTGATCCACTCGCCGGCACGCTGCAGCTCGGCATAGACGACGCCCAGCACATCGGTGCGGCGTTGTGCATACGGCGTGGCGGCGAGGTAGAAACGCCGGTAGCTGGAGAGCTTGCCGCCGTCGATCAGGATGCGCGCACCCGACTGGCGCTGCACCGCGGCGAGGAACGGGTCCCAGATCACCCAGGCGGCGACGTTGCCGCCTTCGAACGCGGCACGGCCATCGGCGGGCGAGAGGTAGGCCGGCTCGATGTCCTTGATCGTCAGGCCGCTCTGCGCCAGCGCTTCGAGGATCAGGTAGTGCGCGCCGGCGCCCTTGGCGAAGGCGACCTTCTGGCCTTTGAGCTGCGCGACGCTGGTGATGGCCGAATCCTTGCGCACGACGATGGCCTGGGCTTGCGGCGACGGCGTTTCGATCGCGTAGTAGGTGAGCTTGGCACCGGCCGCGAGTGCGAAAGGCGGCACCGCATCCGCCACATCGGCGCTGAGATCGACAGCACCGATGTTCAGCGCTTCCAGCAGCGGCAGGCCCGAGGTGAACTCATGCCATTGCACCTCCGCCTTCAGCGGCGCGAGTGCCTTCTCGAGCGTGCCGCGCGACTTGAGGAAGATGGTCAGCGTCGACGACTTCTGGAAACCGATGCGCAGCTTCTCCGGCTCGGCCGCCAGCGCGCGGCCGGCGGCGAAAGGCAACGCTGCACCTGCAACCAGGAGATGACGACGCAGAGCATCATGGCGAGCGGAATCTTGCACCAGGCGAAGCGTCATACCGCCGCCAGCGCCTGTTCCAGATCGGCCAGCAAGTCGTCGATGTGCTCGATACCGACCGAGAGTCGCACCGTGTCTTCGCTGACGCCGGCCTTGTCGAGTTCGGCCGGCGAGAGCTGGCGGTGCGTGGTGGATGCCGGGTGCGTGGCGAGTGACTTCGCATCGCCGATGTTGACGAGCCGGGTGAACAACTGCAGCGCATCGAGGAAGCGCGCGCCGGCTTCGCGGCCCTGCCCTGGCCCACCTTTCACACCAAAGGTCAGGATGCCGGATGCCTTGCCCGACAGGTACTTCTTCGCCAGCGCATGGTCTGCATGGCTCTCGAGCCCTGCGTAGTTGACCCAACCGACCTTGGCGTGCTTGCTCAGGTGCTGCGCAATGGCCAGCGCGTTGTCGCTGATGCGCTCGACCCGCAGCGCCAGCGTTTCGATGCCTTGCAGGATCAACCAGGCGTTGAAGGGCGAGATGGCGGCGCCGATGTTGCGCAGCGGCACGACGCGCGCGCGGCCGATATAGGCAGCGGGGCCGAGCGCTTCGGTGTAGACCACGCCGTGGTAGCTCACGTCGGGTTCGTTGAGCCGCTTGAAGCGCTCCTTGTGCTGCGCCCAGGGGAACTTGCCTGAATCGACGATCGCGCCGCCCACGCTGGTGCCGTGGCCGCCGAGGTACTTGGTGAGCGAGTGCACGACGATGTCGGCGCCATGTTCGATCGGCCGGCTCAGGTAAGGCGTGGGCACGGTGTTGTCGACGATCAGCGGCACGCCGTGCTTGTGGGCGATGGCGGCGATGGCCGCAATGTTGGTCACGTTGCCGGCCGGGTTGCCGAGCGACTCGACGAAGATCGCCTTGGTCTTCGCATCGATCAGCGGCTCGAACGAGGCCGGGTCGCGGTGGTCGGCAAAGCGCGTGGTGATGCCGTACTGCGGCAGCGTGTGGGCGAAGAGGTTGTAGGTGCCGCCGTAGAGCGCGCTGCTGGAGACGATGTTGTCGCCGGTCTCGGCGATGGTCAGGATCGAATACGTCACTGCCGCCTGGCCCGAGGCCAGCGCCAGTGCGGCGATGCCGCCTTCGAGTGCGGCCACGCGCTGCTCCAGCACATCCTGCGTCGGATTCATGATGCGGGTGTAGATGTTGCCCGGCACCTTCAGGTCGAACAGGTCGGCGCCATGCTGCGCGTTGTCGAACGCGTAGGCGACAGTCTGGTAGAGCGGCACGGCGGCCGATTTCGTGGTCGGGTCGGGCGAGTAACCACCGTGGACCGAGACGGTCTCGAAGCGCCAGGCTTTTTTGTCGGCTTGAGTCATGGGGTTCTTTCCAAGGAATCAATCAAGAACGATCAGTCGACGAAAGAGAAGCGCCCTTCGGCCGCGAGCGACGCCAGCGGCAGACGCTGGTTGGGCAGCTCGCGTGCTTGCAGCGCTTCGGGCAGCACGCTCTTGTCGCCGCGCCGGCCGATGGCGATGACGGCATGCAGGTCGTAGTCGGCCGGGATGCCGAGTGCGGCGCGCGCCTTCTCACGGTCGAAGCCGCCGATGCCGTGCGCATGCCAGCCATCGAGTGCCACTTGCAAGGCGAGGTGGCCCCAGGCGGCGCCGGCGTCGAAGGCATGGGTGGAGTTCGCCTGCGCCTCGCTCTTGCCGGGCGGCACCCAGACCGATCGCGAGATCACCAGCACGAGCGCCGAGGCGCGCTGCGCCCAGCCCTGGTTGTATTCAGAGAGCGAGCCGAAGATCGGCGCCCAGGCCGGCGTGCCGCTGCGGGCGTAGATGAAACGCCAGGGCTGCGCATTGAAGCCCGAAGGCGCCCAGCGCGCCGCTTCCAGAAAGCGCAGCAAGGTCGGCTCATCGATGGCCTCGCCAGTGAAGGCGCGGGGCGACCAGCGCTGCGTGAATTGCGGGTCGATGGCGTGGTCTGGCGTGCGGTCCGACATGAGGGCTCCGAGGTGGCTGAGCCTTGGAGGCTACGCAGTGCCGGGCACCAAGGCGAGCGACTTCATCGCATATCGACGGACGGTTTTGTCACAAGCCGGATCAGAAAGCCGGCACCATCGAGCCGGCGAAGTTGGCCTCGACGAACTTCTTCACCTCCGGCGACTGGAAGGCCTTCACCAGCTTGGCGACCCAGGGCTTGTCCTTGTCGGCGGTGCGCACGGCCAACAGGTTGGCATAGGGGTTCTTCGGGTCTTCGATGGCGATGGCGTCGCGCGTGGGCACCAGGCCGGCCTGCACCGCGAAGTTGGTGTTGATCGCGGCGGCGTCCAGATCGTCGAGCGAGCGCGGCAGTTGCGCGGCTTCCACCTGGATGATCTGCAGCTTCTTCGGGTTCTCGATCACATCGGCCACCGTTGCGCTGACGCCGGCGGTGGGCTTGAGCTTGATGACGCCGTACTTCTGCAGCAGTTGCAACGCGCGGCCGCTGTTGGACGGGTCGTTCTGAATGCCGACCTTGGCGCCGGCGGCCAAGTCGGCAATGCTCTTCACGCGCTTCGAATAAAAGCCCATCGGGAAAGTGACGGTGTTGCCGACCGCGCTGATCTTGTAGCCGCGCGCCTTGATCTGTGATTCGAGAAACGGCAGGTGCTGGTAGCTGTTGGCTTCCACGTCACCGGCATCGAGCGCGGCATTGGGCTGGATGTAGTCCTGGAACTCGACGAGCTTGAGCACCAGGCCATCGCGCTCGGCGACCTTGCGCGCGACCTCGGCGATCTGCGCATGCGGGCCGGCGGTCACGGCGATGCGGATGGTGTCCTGGGCTTGCGCCATCGTCGGCAGCAGGGTGACGGCGGCAAGGGCCGTGGCGAATGCGAATGCCCCGCGGCGTGAGCAGGAGAACGAAAAAATCTTGGGAATGGGCATGGGGTCTCGGAACAGGGTCGTGTGGGAAAGGTGAAAGCGAAAAGGTTCGATCAAACAGCGTGCACCGCATGCAAGGCATGCCGCACCTCTGCGATGGTCGCTGCCGCGTCGGGTTGGCCTCGCCGGTGTTCGGGGCCACGCGGCAAAGCTATGCTGATCTCGTCGGCGATGCGGCCGGGCGCGCTGTCGAGCACGATGACGTGGTCGCTCAGGGCCACAGCTTCGTCGATGTCGTGCGTCACCAGCAACACCGTGATGCCATGCGCCTGCGCCACGCGCAGCAGCAGGTCTTGCAGCTTGAGCCGCGTGAAGGCATCGACGGCCGAAAACGGTTCGTCGAGCAGCAGCACCTTCGGCTGAACGAACAGGCCGCGCGCGATGGCGACGCGCTGCGCCTGCCCGCCCGACAACTGCTTGGGCAGGCGGTCGCCCAGGCCAGCCAGGCCGACTTCATCGAGCAGCGCAGCCACACGCGCAGTGTCGGCCGCACTTTCGCCATCGAAAACCACGTTGCGCGCGACGCTCAGCCAGGGGAAGAGCCGCGGCTCCTGGAAGACGAAGCGAATGTCGCGCGTCGGCGCCGTCACCACCTGTCCTGCGAGCCGCACCTGGCCGGTGAAATCACGGTCCAGCCCGGCGGCGATGCGCAGCAGCGTGCTCTTGCCGCAGCCGCTGGCGCCCACGAGCGCCACCACTTCACCGGCTTGCAAGCGCAGGCGAACATCCTCCAGCACCGGCGCGGCGCCGAAGTGCTTGCGCAGCACCAGGAGGTCGAGCAAGGCGGGCTCAGCCACGGCGTGTGTCCAGTGTGTCGCGCCAGGCCAGCCAGCGGGTTTCGAGCCTCTGCATGCCGGTGTCGGTGAGCTTGCCCAGCAGCGCGAGCAGCACGATGGCGGCCAGCACGATGTCGGCGCGGCCGGTCTCGCGGCCATCGGTCAGCAGGTAGCCGAGGCCGCGCGTGGCCGCGATCAGTTCGGCGGCGACCATGAACATCCACGCCAGTGAAAGCCCGTTACGCAAGCCGGTCAGCACCGCCGGCAGCGAAGCCGGCAACAGCACGCGCCTCACCATGGCCCACGGCGAGAGGCCGGCCATCTCGGCAACCTCGATCAGCTTGCGGTCCACATCGCGCAGCCCCGAGGCCACGCCCATGTAAACCGGAAAGAAGGCGCCGATGGCCACCAGCGTGATCTTGGGCGCTTCGTCGATGCCCAGCCACAGCAACAGCAATGGCACCCAGGCCAGCGACGGGATCGCACGCAGTGCCTGAAAGCTCGGGTCGAGCACGGCCCGCGCACGCGGCGCCAGCCCCACCCATGCGCCCAACGCCACCGCCAGCGCCGAGCCGATGGCAAAGCCGATCGCCACGCGCGCCGTGCTGGCGGCGATGTGCGCGGCCAGGCCATTGCCGGCCAGGTCGAACAGCGTGCGCGCGATCTCGCTCGGCGGCGGCAGCAGGTGCGCGGGCACGGCGTCCAGGCGCACGGCCGCCTCGAGCACCAGCAACAAGCTCAACGGCAGCACGGCGCCCAGCCAGCGCGGCGCTTCGCGTGAGCGGGCTGGTGAATGCCGCAATGATGGCTCCGCGCTCGGGCGTGCCGCGTCTGTCGCAGACGGGCCGGCAGCGGGTCGAGCATCTGCCGACGACGCTTCGTGAGGCGCAACGAGCGAACCCGCCTCCGGCCTCCTCAAGGCGCGCGTGTTCACACCGCCTGCCTCAAGCCACCGGCGCGGCTGCCGGCCCACCCACCAGCCCACGCGCGAACTGCGTGTCGACCAGGTCGGCGATGGCCTTGGTCAGGTCGGTGCCGGGCTTGACGAGCTGTTCGTCGAGCAGGATGGGCGCCGCATCGCGCAGGGCGTTCACATGCTCGGCCGAGGGCTGCGGGTTGCTCAAATCAGTGCGCAGCTTGAGCTGCAGCAGCGCTACTTGCAAGCTCACCTTGGCCTCGTCGGAAAGGATCTTCGCCGCCTCGGTGGTGTTGGCCAGCACCCAGCGGCGCGCGCGTTCGTAGCCGGCGATCACACGCTTGACGTCGTTCGGGCGGCGGGCCAGAAAGTCCTGCCGCACGTTGAGGAAGCCATAGGTGTTGAAGGCGACATTGCGGTAGATGAGCCGCGAGCCGGCATCGAGTTCGCTGGCCGCCATCAACGGGTCCAGCCCGGCCCAAGCGTCGACGCGACCTTGCTCCAGCGCGGCGCGGCCATCGGCGTGTTGCAGCGACACGTGTTCGATGTCGGTGCGCTTGAGCCCCACGGTGTGAAGTGCGCGCAACAGGAAGAGGTAGGGGTCGGTGCCCTTGGTGGCCGCGACCTTCTTGCCCTTCAGGTCGGCAAGCGTGCGGATCTTCGAGTCACGGGGCACGACGAGTGCCGTCCATTCCGGGCGCGAGAAGATGTAGGGCGCGCGGATCGGGTTGCCGTTGGCCTTGGCGAGCAAGGCGGCCAGGCCGGCGGAGGAGCCGATGTCGATGCTGTCGGCGTTGAGATATTCGAGCGCACGGTTGCTGCCGGCGCTCAACACCCACTTGACAGCGATGCCGTCCTTGCCGAAGTCTTCTTCCAGCCAGCCGAAGCGGCGCAGCACCAGGCTGGTCGGCGAGTAGTAGGCGTAGTCCAGCCGAACTTCCTTGGGGTTGTCGGCGGCGCGGGCCAGGCCCGGCAGGGTGAGGGCAGCGGCGCCGACGGCAGCGCTTTGCAGGAGGATTCGGCGTTGCATGGGGTGGGTGCCTGAGTGGGTTTATGAATAGAAGCTGGGCTGGGGCAAGCGCCCGTTCAGAGCCCAGTCGCCGAGTTCGCGGACCTTGTAGTCGACCGGGTCGTGCAGGCTGTGGACGCGCAGGTTGCGCCAGAAGCGGTCGAGCCGTAGCGCGGCGGCGGTGGCGCGGGCGCCGGTCACATCGAACATGCGATGCACCACATCGAGCCCGGCGCGCGTGGTCGCGATCTTGGCGGTGGCGACGGCAATGGCGACTTCGCCGCGTTCGGCTTCGGTGAGTTCGGGGCCGCGCTGCCAGGCCTGGTCGAAAGCCGCGGCAGCATGCACCAGCAGCAGGCGCGCGCCTTCGAGTTCGAGCTGGAACTCGCCGTAGTGCGACAGGATGTACGGATCTTCCGCTGACGTTGCGGCAGACGATGCCAGCCACGGACGGCCTTGCGCGAGCGTGAATTGGCGCGCTTCGGCGAAGCCGACCTCCCCCAGCCCGAGGTAGATGTGTGCCAGGATCAACTGCGCCAGCAAGGGGCGCAGGCAGGCAAAGGGCGTGGAGAGCGGGCCGGGATCGGTGAGCATCTCGTGGGCGGCCACGGCCACGCGGTCGAACACGACGGTGCCGCTGTCGGTCTGGCGCTGGCCCATGTTGTCCCAGTCGCCGAGCACGGTGATGCCCGGGCGCCGGGTCGGCACCACGCCGATCAGGAGGTGCCCGCCAGGGTGCAATGCGGAAGCGACCAATCTGTCGGAATCACTCGCGCCGGAGCAGAAACTCTTGCGGCCGGAAAACACATAACCGCCATCGGCCTGCGGCTCGGCCAGCGTCGATTTGTCCAGCGGGTTGAGCGCATTGCCCCAGAACCAGCGCTGCTCCAGCGTCTGCTCCGTCCACGGCTGCCACTGGCTGCGTTGGCCGAAAAGCCGGATGGTGGCGAGCATCAAATGGTGGAAGGCGAAGAGGTGCGCGATGGAGCTGTCGACACGCGCAAAGCGGCGCGCGACATCCAGCGTCTGCTGCCAGTTGGCGCCCAGCCCGCCGAGCTCACGCGGCACGCTCAAGCCCAGCAGGCCGCTGGCACGCAGCAGGTCGCGCTCTACCTTGGCGGTGCCGCCTCGCTGGTCGCGTGCGACGGCGGTTTCTGCCAATGCGGACACCACGTCCTCGACCGCGTGTTGCCACGGGGCGGCGCTCTTGTCGCCGCTTTGACCCCGCTCGGATTCGATGTGTTTCATGCCCATCGATTCTGCGGACGGCAGCGCCGCAGCTTTGCGCGACATTCGTCTATCGATAGACGGATAGCACCGATGCGCCATGCTGCGGCGACCGTATCTTTATGTCCATTCAGCATCTTTAGACATTCCGATAATGATCTTGGTGATAGAGCGCCACCTGCCTACGATGCCGCACACATCATCCGCAGGAGTCATTCGAATGTCAGTCGAGTTCATCGGTTACGTCGCCTCGCGCGAAGCGAGCGAGATCATTGCCCCCAGCGGGCCTGTCATCGACAAGAGCTGGATCAGCACGGTTGCCAAGGCTCACGAGCGGGCCGGCTTCGACCGCGCGCTGGTCGCCTACGGCAGCAGCTCGCCCGATGCCTTCCAGATCGCTGCCTATGCCGCCCACGAAACGCGCACGCTCAAGCTGCTGCTGGCGCACCGCCCCGGCTTCGTCTTCCCGACGCTGGCCGCGCGCCAGTTGGCATCGCTAGACCACTTCAGCGAAGGCCGCCTCACGGTGCACATCATCAGCGGCGGCAGCGATGCCGAGCAGCAGCGTGATGGCGACTACCTGGACCATGACCAGCGTTACGACCGCACCGATGAATACCTCGACGTCGTCAAGCGCACCTGGACCAGCACCCAACCCTTCGACCACGAAGGCGCGCATTACCGCGTGAAAGACAACTTCGCCGGCATCAAGCCGCTGCAAACGCGCGACGGGCTGCCGCACGTGCCGGTGTTCTTCGGCGGCTCTTCCGAGGCAGCCTTGCGCGTGGCCGGCAAGCACGCCGATGTGTACGCGCTGTGGGGCGAGCCGCTGGACCAGGTGCGTGAGGCCATCGCCAGCGTGCGCGCCGCGGCGCTGCCCCACGGGCGTGACAAGCAGGTGGGTTTCAGCCTCTCGCTGCGGCCCATCATCGCCGCGACCGAAGAGGCGGCCTGGGCCAAGGCCCACCGCATCCTCGAGCGGGCGCGCAGCGTGGTCGCGCAGTCACCGCGCTATCAGCAGCGGCTGGGCGCCGCGCCTCAGAACGTGGGGTCGCAACGCCTGCTGCAGGCCGCGAGCCGCGGCAAGGTGCTGGATGCGCGGCTGTGGACGGAGTTGTCGGCGCTGACCGGCGCAGCCGGCAATTCGACATCGCTGGTGGGCACGCCGGAGCAAGTGGCCGAGTCGCTGCTGGCCTACCACGACCTGGGCGTGACGACCTTCCTCATCCGCGGCTTCGAGCCGCTGCTGGATGCGATCGACTACGGCCGCGAGCTGATCCCGCTGGTGCGCGCCGAGGTGGCCCGCCGTGAGGCGCAGGTGCGCGATGCGTCGCCGGCGGCGATTGCTGCTTGATGCTCTGCTTGAAGCCCGGCGCATCTCTCGCCACACCCGCGAACGCAACCATCACACCCTCATCATCATGACCACCGAACACGACCAAACAACCATCGAATTCATCGGCCTCGTCGGCAACCAGGAAGGCAGCGAAGCCTTCCCATCGCACGGACCGGTGATCGACAAGCAGCACGTCTCACTCGCCTCGCTCGCGCACGAGAGCGGCGCCTTCGACCGGGTGCTGATCGGTTACTCGAGCTTCTCGCCCGATGGCCTTCAGCTCGCTTCCTATCTCTCGCACCAGACCGAGCGGCTGAGCCCGCTGATCGCGCACCGGCCCGGCTTCGTCTCGCCGACGCTGGCGGCGCGCTCCTTTGCCACGCTGGATCAGTTGAATGGCGGCCGCGTCGCGATCAACTTCATCACCGGCGGCAACGACACCGAGCAGCAGCGCGATGGCGACTTCCTCGGCCACGACGAACGCTACGAACGCACCGGCGAATACATCGAGGTGCTCAAGAAGGTCTGGACCAGCGAGAAGCCCTTCGACCACCACGGAAAGCACTACCAGGTGACCGGCGCGTTCTCGGACGTGAAGCCGGTGAACGGCCACATCCCGATCTACTTCTCGGGCTCGTCGGATGCGGCCATCCGCATCGCCGCGCAGCATGCCGATGTCTACATGCTGTGGGGCGAGCCGGTCGAGCAGGTGCGTGAGGTGGTGAAGCGCGTTCGAGCTGCGGCCGCCGAATACGGGCGCGAGCGTCACATCCGTTTCAGCCTCTCGTTGCGGCCGGTGCTGGCCGAAACCGAAGAAGCGGCCTGGGCACGTGCCGACGAATTCCTGGAGCGTGCCAAGGCGCTCAAGGGCAAGACGGCGTGGAGCCGCTTCCGCCCCGCGGGTGCGCCGCAGAACGTGGGCTCGCAACGCCTGCTGGCCGTGGCCGCACAAGGCCGCGTGGTCGACAAGCGCCTGTGGACCGAGATGGCCGCGCTCAGCGGCGCAGGTGGCAATTCGACCGGGCTGGTCGGCACGCCGCAGCAGGTGGCCGAATCGCTGCTCGACTACCGCGACGTGGGCGTAGGCACCTTCCTGATCCGTGGCTTCGACCCGCTGCGCGACGCGGTGCAGTACGGCCGCGAGCTGATCCCGCTGACGCGCCGCCTGGCGGCCGAACGCGCCCTGCACCTGGAGCGACATGCCGAGGCCAGCCCGCTGGCAGCATGAACGACTACATCGTCAAGCCCATCGACGTGGCGGCGATGTTCGAGACGCTGGGCCGCTGGGCCGCTGGGTGCGGCGCGCAGACGTCCCGATTCCCTGGCAGGGTCTAGACCTTCAGCTTTTCGAGCGCGTTCGCCACCGTCTGCACCGTGCGGTCGACGTTGCCCAGCTTGTCGAGGCCGAAGAGGCCGAGACGGAAGGTCGAGAAATCCGCACCTTCGTCGCACTGCAGCGGCACGCCGGCCGCCGTTTGCAGGCCGAGCGCGGCGAAGGCCTTGCTGCTCTTGATGTCCGGATCGGTGGTGTAGCTGACCACCACGCCGGGCGACTGCCAGCCCTCGGCCGCCACGCTTGCAAAGCCCTTGGCCTGCAGCAGCTCGCGGATGCGACGGCCCTGGGTCCATTGCGCTTGCCGCAACACTTCGAGCCCGGTGTCCACCGTCTCGCGCATGGTGTCGCGCAGGCGCAGCAACGCATCGGTCGGCAGCGTCGTGTGGTAGGCGTGGCCACCGTTTTCGTAGGTTTCCATGATGCCCAGCCAGCGCTTCAGGTCACAGGCGAAGCTGGTGCTGGTGGTGGTGTCGATGCGCTGGCGCGCGCGTTCGCTCAAGCCGATCAGCGCGCCGCATGGCGAACTGCTCCAGCCCTTTTGCGGCGCGCTCACCAGCACGTCGACTTCGCAAGCGGCCATGTCGACCCACAGCGCGCCGGAGGCGATGCAGTCGAGCACGAACAAACCGCCGACTTCGTGCACTGCCGTGCCCACGGCGCGCAGGTAATCGTCGCTCAGCAGCATGCCGCTGGCGGTCTCCACATGCGGCGCGAACACGACGGCAGGCCGCTCGGTGCGGATGGTGGCAACTACCTCTTCGATCGGCGCCGGTGCGAACGGCGCTGTGGAGCCGGTGCCGGTGCGGCGCGCCTTCAGCACGATCTCTTGCGACGGGATCTGCCCCATCTCGAAGATCTGCGACCAGCGGTAGCTGAACCAGCCGTTGCGCAGCACGAGCACCTTTTGTTTCGTCGCGAACTGGCGCGCCACCGCTTCCATGCCGTAGCTGCCGCTGCCGGGCACCATCACCGCCGAATGGGCGTGGTAGACCTGCTTGAGCAGGGCCGAGATGTCGCGCATCACGCCCTGGAACCTGGCGCTCATGTGGTTCAACGAGCGGTCGGTGTAGACCACCGAAAACTCGAGCAGGCCGTCGGGGTCGACGTTGGGTAGCAATCCGGGCATGGTGTCTCCTAAGGGCCGCTCGTTCGGCGGACAGTCGCGAATCGGCTCGCTGGCGGCGCAAGGCTTCTCCCTGCGCTGCAATGGCTAGCCACTGGCCCCTATTGTGCCGCGGAGGCCGCTCGTTTGACGTACAGCGTCAAGGTCAGGCGATCGCGCAGTTCGTAGCGCCGGATGCGCGCGATCAGGTCTGCCGTCAAGGCTTGATCGGCGGCGAGCAAGATGACGCCTTCGACCGAGACCAGGTCACGGGCCAGCACCATGCCTGGCTTCAAGCCGCCACTGCCCACAGCGATCGGCGGCTCGGCGGCGCGCGGTGTTGCTTCCACGGCGACTTGCAAGAAGGCGTCGACCACCTCCGGGTCGAACATGGTGCCGCGTGCTCGCGCGATCAGGGTTCTGGCTTCGGCGGCATCGAGGCGTGCGCCGAGGTGGCCGGATTGCAGATCGACGTAGGTCTCGGCGATCGCCAGAATCCGCGCAGCCAACGGGATGTCGTCGCCGGCCACACCGTCCGGGAATCCCTTGCCGTCGTGGCGTTCGTGGTGCGCACGGATCAGCGCGGCGACTGCCTGCATGTCGTCCAACTGCATCAAGGCGTGCTCACCCACCACGGGATGCTTGCGGTAGAGCGACTGTTCTTCCTCCGACATGCGAGGCACCGATCGCGCCAGCAAGGCGTCGGAGAGGCCGATGTGGCCGATGTCGTGCAGCAGCCCGGCCACGAACAGATCCTGCAGGCCGGCCTCCGACACGCCCATTGCCCGCCCCGTGCGACGGGCCAGGTCGGCCACGCGCCTGGAATGACCCATGAGCTGGCCGTCCCGCAGTTCGAGCAAATGCGAGAAGACCTTGATGGACGCCAGATAACTCTTCTTCAACTTGTCATTCGCCTGCGACAGCTCGCCAGTGCGCTCCACCACCTTCTGCTCGAGGCTCGCATTGAGCCGCGTCAGCTCGGTGTTCTGTGCGGCGGTCAGCGCTTCCAGGCGTTCTTTCTCGTGTCGAAGGAACTGGCGCTCGAAGGCCTCGCGCACTGCCAGCAGCAGTTCCTCGTCGTTCCAGGGCTTGGTGAGGTATCGATAGACCTCCCCGTGGTTGATGGCCGCAACGGTCGAGTGCACATCGGCGTACCCGGTGAGCAGCATTCGGGTCGCGGCCGGCCAACGAGTGCGCACCTGTTCCAGCAACTGGGCACCGTCCATCCCGGGCATCCGCATGTCGGAGATGACGAGATCGATGGTCTCGGTCTCCAGCAGTTTCAGCGCTTCGACCCCGCCTTCCGCCGTCAGCAGCCGATACCCGCTGCCGCGGAACAGGCGCCGCAGCGAAGAAAGAATGTTCGGCTCGTCGTCGACGCACAGCAAGGTCCGCTCGCCCGCTTCAGAAGACTGCATGGCTCAGGACTCCGTGGCCGACGGGACGACGGGCCGGATCGCGCGCACGATCGGCAGCACCACGCGGAAGGTCGTGCCGACGCCGAGTTCGCTCTCGACCTCGATCTGCCCATCGTGCTTCTTGACGATGCCATACGACAGCGAGAGCCCGAGTCCGGTGCCCTTGCCGACGGGTTTGGTCGTGAAGAACGGGTCGAAGATGCGGGCCTGGTTCTCACGCGAGATGCCGCTGCCGTTGTCGTGCACCTCGACCCAGACATGGGTGTCGCGCACACCGGTGCGAACCGTGATGGCGCCACGCTCCGCCTGGATCGCGTGCGCGGCGTTGACGAGCAGGTTCATGAAGACCTGGTTCAACTCCGAAGGCAGGCATTCGACGTCGGGAATCGCCCCGTATTCCTTCGTCACCTCGGCCTTGTACTTGATCTCGTTCGCGACGATGCTCAAGGTCGAATCGATGCCGTGGTGCAGGTCGGCCATGACCCATTCCTGGCTCGTGTCGACGCGAGAGAAATCCTTCAGGTTCTGGACGATGGTGCGCACGCGGGTGATGCCTTCCTTCGACTCGGCCATCAACGTGGGAATGTCCTCCTTCAAATACTCGATTTCGTTCTCTTCGCGCAGCGCCTTCAACAACGCGGCGCGCGGCGTACCGGCCAGATCGACCTCCGCCGCCTCGTAGGCGTTCAGCATGTCGAAGAGGCGCGCCATGTATTTCTCCAAGGTGCCGAAGTTGGAGAAGATGTAGCCGATCGGGTTGTTGATCTCGTGCGCGACGCCTGCGGCGAGTTGCCCGATCGACGCGAGCTTCTCCGACTGCATGAGCTTGTCTTGCGCATCCCGCAACTGGGCATTCAGTTCCTTGAGTTCGTCGTTGGCGCGCAGCAATTCACGCACACGTTCCGCTTCGCCGGCGTTCGAGGTGTCGATGGCGTTCTCCGTGGGTTGGCCGAACATGATCTAGCCGAAGAGCGCCGCACAAAGGGCGCCATGCGGTGCTAGCGTCTGCGCGAAAACCCGCTGGCATTTGATCTCGTCCAGGCCCAGCCGCGTCCACGCGGTCATCGACAGCAGCGGGACGGCATCCCCTTCGAGCTTGGACAGATCGAGCGCGTGGGCGATGTTGTCCGCGACATGCACCAGGTCGCTCAGGCTCGGCCTCGCGTCGGCTTCGTCGGGTGGCTCGTGATGGCCGGCAATGGCTGCCACGAGTTTGGGCGAAAAATGCCATTGTTCCGTGATCAGCCTGCCGATCGCCGCATGATCGGTTCCGAGCACCGCGCGCTCGGCTTCCAGCGACGGGCAATCGTGCGCGCGTTGGTGCGCCACGACTTGCGAGAACTGCTCTGCGAACGCGCTGGCCAGCACGAGGCGGCCGACATCGTGCAGCAGCCCGAGTGTGAACGCCATCCCTTCCTCGAAGCCGGTTTCTCGCGCGATGGCCGCGCTGCACAGTGCGGTGGCGAGGGAATGCCGCCAGAACGCGTCGAAGTCGAGCATCCCGTCGCCCCGGCCGAAATGCTCGGCCAGCACCGCGGCGATGGCGATGTTGCGGATGGTACGGAGGCCCAGGACCGTGGCAGCATCGGCGACCGACGTGATCTCGCGCGACATGCCGTAGAACGAGGAATTGGCCAGGCGCAAGGTTTTGGCGACCAGCGCCTGATCGTTCGAAATCTTGTCGGCCAATTGCTCCGCGCTCGTCGATTCCTTGTCGAGCGACTCGATCAGTTCGATCACCAGAGCCGGTAGCGCGGGCAGTTCGCGCACACGGGCGAGCACGTCGTTCACGCTCAGCGGGCTCATGGCGCGCTCGCGCCACGGCAGGCGGGGACCAGGTGCAGCAGCGGGTTGACCTGGCCCGCTCGCAAGGCATGGCGAAAGAGATGATGCAGCCTGGCCTCGTCCGACGCTTTGCGCTCGTCGGTGGCGGGCGCGGCGGGCGCGTCGATGGCCGGTCGACCCATCGGGTGGGCCTCGGGACGCGCGTCGAGCGCAGAGGTCGGATGGAACATGGTGGTCCTCCTCGGGTCAGTGCGGCAGTTCCGGTGTCAGCACCAGAAGCTTGCCTTGGGAACGTGCGGCGGGGCTCATCGCGCGGCAGACAGCCTGGTAACGACGGCCGCCCAGGTCGATGCGATGTGCCACCCCGTCGCCCTCCGCCCAGATCGGGCGCAAGGCCGCGGGCAGCGCTTCGTCGGCCTGGCGGCCGAGCATGGCGGCGGCGGATGGGAACAGATCGTGCGCGTCGTCGTTGAGAAACGCCACCATGCCGCTCGCGTCCACACCGATCAAAGGGGCAGGAATGCGGTGCAGCAGGTCTTGCGAGACGAGCAGGCTGGTCTGCTCGCGGTCGTGTCGCTCGCGTTGCTGTCGCAGCAGGCTCTCGAGTCGCACATTGACGGACTCCAGTTGCTGGTGCGCCGTCTTCACGGCGACGCCCAGCCGCCGGTTTTCGTCGGACAACTCCTTGTGCTCGAACGCCTCTTCGATGTGGATGCAGAGCCGGTCGTCGTCCCACGGTTTGGTGAGGAACTTGTAGATCGCACCTTCGTTGACCGCGTCGGTGATCGACTGCAACTCGGTGTACCCCGAGAGCACCATGCGGACCGTGTCGGGGTAGAGGACCTTGGCGCGCCGCAGGAACTCCACGCCGGTCATGCCCGGCATCCGTTGGTCCGACAGGATCACATCCACCGGGTGTTCGGCCAGGCGCTGGAGTCCCTGCGCTCCCGAATTGGCGCTGACGACGTTGTATCCCTTGCCCCGCAGCAGCCGTTTCAATGCCGACACGATGTTGTCCTCGTCATCGACCAGCAGCAGGGTGCGTTTGCGCATGCGGCGCGCCAACAGATGCTCGGGCAGTTGGCGCCGCTCTCTCGACAACTCTGCCACGGCGTCGGCCGAGACCGGCCGGCTGAAGAAGTAGCCTTGCATCTGGTCGCAACCGTTGGCGATCAACAAGGCGACCTGTCCCTCGGTCTCGACCCCTTCGGCCAATACCTTCTTCTGAAGGCTGTGGGCCATGGTGATCACCGCGCGCGTCATCGAGACGTCCTGCGGTGCCGCCGACACGTCGTGCACGAACGAACGGTCGATCTTGACCACATCGATCGGCAGGGTTCTCAGGTAGCTGAGGTTGGAGTAGCCGGTGCCGAAGTCGTCGAGGGAAATCTCCACGCCGATCGCGCGCATGTCCTCGAGGGTGCGCGCCACGTTCCCGTGCTCCATCATCAGAACACTCTCGGTGATCTCCAGACCAAGACTCGATGGCGCGAGGCCCGTCTCGAGCAGGATGGCCTGGATGCGGCCGGAGAGGTCGGGCTGCTGCAACTGGCGCACCGACAGGTTGACGGCAATGCGCAAGGGCGGCAAGCCGGCGCGCTGCCATGCCACGCCCTGGGCGCAGGCGGTGCGCAGCACCCATTCGCCGATCGGCAAGATGAGGCCGGTCTCCTC
This sequence comes from Rhodoferax sp., assembly GCA_026224975.1. Lineage (GTDB taxonomy): Bacteria > Pseudomonadota > Gammaproteobacteria > Burkholderiales > Burkholderiaceae_C > LMDS01. The sequence goes on from JAMFRW010000032.1 coordinate 39,541, forward strand.
CGCCAGCGGAATGAACTCGACCGGCGACACCTGGCCACGCACGGGATCGTTCCAGCGGATCAAGGCTTCGACGCCGATCATCGCGCCGGTCGCCAGATCGAGCTGCGGCTGGTAGAGCAAATAAAACTCGCCGCGCTCCAGGGCACCGCGCATGGCAGCTTCCCGCGCCAGCTGGTTCGCGGCTTTGCCGTGAACCTCGGCCGAATAGACGCAGACCCCGCTGCCACCTTCCTCGCGGGCACGGTGCATGGCTGCCTCGGCCTGGTGCAAGAGCTTCTCGGCGACCTGGCCGTCGCGAGGGCACAGCGAGACACCGGCCGCACACCGGATCAGCACCTCCGTGCCGGCGACCACCATCGGCAGCGCCAAGGCATTCACCAGCGACTGCGACACCGCCACCGCCGTCGGTTCGTCGACATGAACCGCACGGCTCAGCACGACCGCGAAGCGCCCGCTGCCCACCTGCGCCAGCATGTCGTCTTCGCCCAGGCATTCTTGCAAGCGTTCGGCCACCATCAACAACAGTTGATCGCCCGCCGCGTAGCCGAGCGATTCGTTGACCAGCTGCAACTGGCCGATCTCGAGGATAGCCAGGGCGATCTGGCGCTCGTCGCGCAGCGCCTTGCGAATCGTCTCCGCCACGTGATCGAGCAAGGCCAAGCGGTTGGGCAGGCGGGTCACGGCATCCGAGCGGGCGAGCAGGTCGCGCTGATGTTCGGCCACGCGCTGGGCGGTCACGTCCTGCAGGATGCCGATCACACGCACCACTTCGCCGCTTGCGTCGACTTCTGCAGAGGCGCGGTGAACCACGGTTCGCAGGCCGCCATCGGCATGCACGATGCGGTGTTCGAACTCGCAGGGAACACCCGGACGAACACCGCTGAGGATCCCGCGCACGAACGCATGCTCGCTACCAGGAACGCGCGCCATCAACCACTCGCCGGAGACGGGCTGGTCGGTGAACGGCTCGCCGAACACCCGGAACATTCCGGCCGACTGGCTGACGAGGCTGGAGGCCACGTCGTATTCGGACGATCCGATCAGCGCCAGTTCCTCGGTCTGGGCCAGCAGGCTGCTGCGCCGTTGTTCGGCCGAGACCACGCGTTCGAGCTCGCTGATATCGTGCAAGGTCACCAGGCTGGCCGGTGCGCCGTCGAGATGCACCAGCGTGCCCCACAGCCTGGCACCGAAGCTGCTGCCGTCCTTGCGAACACACCGGATGTTGTAGGGCCGGCCCTCGACGCCCGTCAATCGCTGGCGCAATTCCTCGGCGGCGATCAGGCGATGCTCGGGTGCCACCAAGGTCATGGGGCCGATGCCCGCCAGCAATTCATCGCGCCCGAAACCCACCAGCTCGCACAGCCTCGGGTTGACGAAGCGGAACTTGCCGTGCTGCAGCACGAACATCGCCGTCTGCGCGCGCTCGACCAGCATCTTGTAGCTGTCGGGCGGCAACTCGAAGCTCGCCGCTTCGTTCGGCGAAAGGTGGAGATCGTGCAAAGTCAAGAGGCTCTTCCAGTGATGTATCGCTGAAGCCCCCGACTGCGACTCCGTGTCTGCGGTGGAGTGTGGAGCGCCGAATTGCGCTGGGGTCTCTCGATGAGACACCCTTACGTCAGCGGACGTAAGTGCTTGTTGGTGGGACGATCCCACGGCAGACCGGCCTACCCCTCAAAATGCCGCGACACTGCAACCATGCGCCAAGGAGTTTTCATTGTTCGATGATGGTGGTCCCTTTACCGACGCCGACAAGGTTCGGCCCTTCGTCTACGAAGACGCGCGCAGCGTGGCGATGCACTTCGACATCTCGGCCACGCAGAGCCGCATGCGGCGCGACGACCCGCATCGGCTGGAACTCGACTACACGCGCGCCATGGCGGGCTTTCTGCTGCTGCAGCCGGAGCCCGAGGCCATCCTCGCGATCGGCCTGGGCGGCGGCTCGCTGCCCAAGTATTGCCACAAGCACCTGCCCTCGGCACACATCACCGTGGTCGAAATCAACCCGCATGTGATCGCGATGCGCGATACCTTTTGCGTGCCGCCCGATGGCGAGCGCTTCAGAGTGGTGTGCGACGATGGCGCCCGCTTCGTGAGCGAGACCGAAGCCAGCGAAACCAAAAACGGCTACGACGTGATCCTGGTCGATGGCTTCACCTACGACGGCCAGCCGGAGCAGCTCTGCAGCCTGGCCTTCTACGACGCGTGCCGAACCGCCCTCACCCCGAACGGTGTGCTGGTGGTCAACATGCACGAGGAGCTGCCGATGAGCGACCTGCTGTGCGACCGCATCGCCACCGCCTTCGGCCCGGCCCTGCTGAGCGTCCACGCCGATGGCGGCTCCAACCGCGTCGTGCTGGCCTGCACCGCGCCCATGCTGGAAGCATGCATTGCAGAGTTCTCGGCCCGCTGGCAGGCGCTGGCGCCGGTGCACCAGCAGACCTTGCGGGTGAATGCCCCGCGCCTGGCGCGTGCCCTGGGTTGCAGGGACGCGCCCGCGCGGGAGCAGAACACTCAGGGCGGTGCCTGAACCTGCACCTTCAGCGACGAATACCAGGCCGCCAGGTTGTCGATGTCGTCATCGCTGAGCGGCTTGGCCATCAGGGTCATGACCTCGTGCTGGCGCGAGCCACCACGGTAGGCCTTCAGCTGCGCCGTGAGGTAGATGGCCGACTGGCCGGCCAGGTTGGGCGCGTCGGGCAAGGTGGCCAGCCCCAACGGTCCGTGGCAGACCGCGCAGGCAGCGGCCTTCAGGCGGCCGGCCGCCACCTCGCCCGCGAAGGCAGAGGTGGCCAGACAAGCGCCCGCCAGGATCAAGGCGGTGCGCACTGGCATCACGGTGCCGTGTAGGTGATGCGGTAGATCGCGCCGGCGTAGTCGTCCGAGACGAACAGCGAACCGTCCTTGGCGACCGCCACGTCGACCGGGCGGCCGCGGTAGGTGCCGGTTGCGTCGTCCAGCCAGCCTTCGGCGAAGACCTCGTTCTTGTCGGCGGTGCCGTCGGCCTTCAGAGAGGTGAACAGCAACTGCGCGCCGACCGGCTTGGTGCGGTTCCACGAGCCATGCTGCGCCGAGAAGAAGCCGCCCTGGTACTTGGCCGGGAACTGCTTGCCGGTGTAGAAGGCCATGCCCAGATCGGCCGCATGTGCCGTCGTCATCACCTCGGGGTTGACGGTGTTGGCGGGCAGCGGGTCCTTGTCGTAGCCGTTCTCGGTGATGCGGGTCTTGCTCACGATGTACGGGTAGCCGAAGAACTGGCCGGCCTTGGTGGCGTGGTTGATCTCACCCAGCGGGATCTCGTCGCCCATGCCGTCGGTCTGGTTGTCGGTGAACCAGAGCGTCTTGTCCTTGGGGTTGAAGTCCATGCCGACCGAATTGCGCACGCCGGTCGCGTAGACCTCGCGGCCGGTGCCGTCCTGGTTCATGCGGACGATGCCGCCGATGCCCCACTTGGTGTAGAGCGCGAGCTTCTCGCGCGGCTGCACGTTGAAGGGCTGGCCGAGCGTGATGTAGAGCTTGTTGTCGGGGCCGATGCGGCAGATTCGGCCGCTGTGGTTGAAGGACTCTTCGTCCGGCGGGATCAGCTGGCCCTGCGGAACGACCTCGCCCACCGCCACATCAGCGCCTTCGTAGAAGAACTCGGCGGCCGGGAAGGTCAGAACGCGGTTGCTTTCGACGACGATCAGAAAGCCGTCTTTCGTCCAGCACACCGCATTCGGGTTCTTGAACTTGAGCGAGGGCGCGAATTCCTTGACCTCGGTCGCGGTGTCGCCGCTGTTGCGGTTGGTGACGGCCCAGACGTTGGTCTTGCGGGTGCCGACGAACATCATGTTGGTCGACGGCGCGACCGCGATCGAACGCGCATCGGGCACGACGGCGTAGAGATCGATCCTGAAGCCGGGCGGCAGCTTGACGCGCTTGAGGTTCTCACGCAGTTGATCGGCGTTCTTGCCGGTTTGCGCGATGGTCGGGATCGTCGGGTCGGTGCCCGAGACCTTCATCTGCTTGAGCTTCTCGATGTTCTGCTGCTGGGCCTGCGCGGGCAGCGCCCAGACCATCGCCATGGCGGTAGCTGCGACGGCAGCGAGCGAGCCGATTTTTGTGTTGAGCATGTTGTGTCCTCGTTTTGTGGGTTTCTGGCCAGCCGTTGCCCGCGGTTGGCACTTTCACTTCCGCAATGGGCGTACCACTCGGGGCTTGCCCTAGGGTGAAACGACCAGTGCCTATGAGCCCGGGAGCGGCTACCGTCGCCCCTCTGTCCAGTTGCGGTGCGCCTGCACGTGCACTTGTCCAGAATCTGTGCAGTTGCTGTATCACCTGGAAACCTCCGATGACACCCACCGACGCGCGCTCACTGGCGCATGCGCGGGCCGTTCGGGCCCGTGGCGCGGCCATGCCACCGGGAGGCATGCCGCCCGACGAGATCCTCGACAGCTGGGTGCGCTGCGGCCGCGCGAACCTCGACTTCACCGCCCCGCCGCCGCCCTTCGTCATCGAGGCGAGTGAGTTGGCCACGCGCCGGCAGCGCGTCGACCCCTTGCGGCGCCTGGCATTGGCGGAAATCGAAACGCTGCTGCACCAGATCGCCGGCTCGAATTTCCTGCTGGCCTTCGCGGACCACGAAGGCGTGATCCTCGATCTTTATGCCGACAACCGCTTCCAGATGAACGGCTCGGATGCAGCGATCGTCGCCGGCAGTTGCTGGTCGGAGGCGCTCTGCGGCACCAACGGCCTCGGCACGGCGCTCGCCACCGGCCGGTCTGTCGCGGTCAACGGGCTGGAGCACTACTTCTTCAAGCACGGCGACATTTCGTGCGCTGCCTCGCCGATCCGCGACGCGCAGGGCCAGGTGGTGGGTGTGCTGGACGCGTCTTCCTACGTCACTTCCCGCCAGCAGCACACCCAGGCGCTGGTGAAGATGGCGGCCACGCATGTGGAAAACCTGCTGCTCACGCAGCAGATGCGTGGCCACCTGGTGATCGCGGTGCATCCACGTTCGGAGTTTCTGGCGACGCTGAGCTCCGGGCTGGTTGCCTTCGACGATGAAGGCCGTGTGAGTGCCGTCAACGCCCAGGCGCGAGCTGTGCTCAGCGGCCTGGTGCTGGGCCGCGGCACGCCGTTCGAGGCCATCTTCGACGAAAGCTTCGAGCGCTTCGTGGCGCGCGTGGCCGTCGATGCCGAAGTGCGGCTGCGCGATGCGCTCGGCAGCACCCTCGTCGTGCGATGTGTGCACGCGCCGCGGGTTCTGGGGGCGCATGAGCCCGCCGGGCCGTCCCAAGGGCGAATACCGGAGTCCGAAGCACGAAGGTACTCCAGTGAGCCCGCGGCACGTTCGGCAGGCGCGTCTGCATCGTCGGAACATCCTTCCGTTCGCCGTGCCCTGCGCCCTGCCGTGCGTCCCGTTCTGCCTCCTGCTCCACCGTCGTCTCGCATGGTCGCCGACGATCCCGCGGTCCAGCAAACCCTGCGCATGGCCGAGGCCGCCGTCAGGCTGAAGGTGCCGCTGCTGATCCTCGGAGAAACCGGCACCGGCAAGGAGCTGCTGGCGCGACACGCGCACATGCTCAGAGAGCGCCGCGGCGCGTTCGTGGCCGTCAACTGCGGCGGGCTGCCGGCCGAGTTGTTCGAGGCCGAACTCTTCGGCTATGCCGCCGGCGCCTTCACCGGCGCGCGGCGCGACGGCAGCCGCGGCCTGATCGAGAGCGCAGAAGGCGGCACCTTGCTGCTCGACGAAATCGGCGAGTTGCCGCTGCCGCTGCAGACGGCGCTGCTGCGCTTTCTCGACGACCATCAGGTTCGCCCGGTGGGCGGAACCGCCTCGCGCAGCGTCGACGTTCAACTGCTGGCCGCCACCCACGTCGACCTGGAAGCCGAGGTCGCCGCGAGGCGCTTCCGCGCCGACCTGTTCCACCGCCTCGACATCGTCCGCCTCAGCCTGCCGCCGCTGCGCGAACGCAGCGATTTCGCCGCCGTGGCGCGCAGCGTGCTGGCGGAGATCGACCCCTCGGCGCGCATCGCCGATGCGGCGCTCGCGCTGCTGGCGCGGCAGCCCTGGCGCGGCAACATGCGCGAGTTGCGAGCCGTGCTGACGCGGGCGCTGCTGCTGCACACCAGCGGGCGGCTGGCCGCCCCCGACTTCGAGCACCTGCTGCTGCCGTCACCCGTCGGCCGAGCTTCATCGGCCTTGCAGCAGAGCGCGATGCAACGCGTGCTGGCGGAGTTCGAGCGTACCGGGCGAAGCGTCAGCCAGACGTCGCGCAACCTCGAGGTCTCGCGGACCACGGTGTACCGTTATCTGCGCGAAAGTGCAGCCCCGCGCCTCCAGAAAACCAGGCTCAGAGAGGCTTGATCGCCACCGGCGCCACATGGTCCAGATCGGGTCGGCGCCAGGGGTCGACGTGGGTCATGAGGTTGAGCACGCGGTGGCGCTGCAGCACGCGCTGGCGGGCGGCCACGGCGATGTCGTGCCCGGCCTCGACGCTGATGGCGGCATCGACCTCGAGGTGAGCATCGACCACGATCATGTCGCCCATCTTGCGGGTGCGAACGTCGTGCACGTTGCGCACGCCGGGTGTCTCGGCGAGGGTCAGGCGGATGGCGGCCACTTCCTGCTCGTCGACCGAGCGGTCCACCAGATCGTGCAGGGCGTTCCAGCCGAAGGTCCAGCCCATCTTCGAGACCATGAAGCCGACGATGAGCGCGGCGATCGGGTCGAGGATGGGGTAGCCCGCCAGGTTGCCGGCGATGCCCAGGCCGACCACGAGCGACGAGGCCGCGTCCGACCGCGCATGCCACGCATTGGCGACCAGCATGCTCGACTTGACGCGCTTGGCGATGGCCAGCATGTAGCGGAACAGCATCTCCTTGGCGACCAGCGCAGCGCCCGCCACCCACAGCGCGACCACATGAACCTGCGCCACCGTCTCGGGCGATTCGAGCTTGCGGAAGGCCGACCACAGCATGCCCAAGCCGACGGCCAGCAGCAGCGCGCCCAGCACCATGGAAGCCGCCGTCTCGAAGCGCTGGTGGCCGTAAGGATGGTCTGCGTCCGCATCCTTGCGGGCGTGGTGGCCGGCGAAGAGCACGACGAAGTCGGCGACCAGATCGGACAGCGAATGGATGCCGTCGGCCACGAGCCCCTGTGACTTGGAGAGGATGCCCACCGTCACCTGCGTGATGCTCAGGCAGATGTTGACGGCCACGCTCACCCAGGTGCTGCGCGCGCCTGCGGTCGCGCGCTCGGCGGGTGTGTGCAACGTGTCTTCGGGGTCGTCGGAGAGGTCTTGCAAGCTCATCTCCGTTACTTGACTGGCAAGCGATCGAGCAGATCTGGCGTGGGGTAGCCATCTGCCGGCAGCCCCGCGCTGCGCTGATAGCGGCGAATGCCCTCGCGCGTGGCCGGGCCCATCAGGCCATCGGGCGTGCCGCTGGCGAATCCGCGCTGGTTCAAGGCGGTTTGCAGCGCGAGCAACTGGCTGCGCGTGAGAGCAGCCATGTCGCGCGGCCAGGCGGCCTGCACGCCGGGGCCGCCGCTCAGGCGTTGCGCCAGCAGGCCGACGGCCAGGGCGTAGCTGGTCGAGTTGTTGTAGCGCAGGATCGCGCGAAAGTTCGGCCCGACCAGAAAGGCCGGCCCGCGCACGCCGGCCGGCAGCAGGATCGCGCCCTCGGCGATCGCCGGCAATGGCGCACCGTCGATGCTCTGCACCCCCTCGGCGGACCACTGGGCGCTGGATTGCCGCAGCTCGGCATCGGCCCTGCCGGCATCGAAGCCCGACGGCAAGCGCACCTCCACGCCCCAGGGCTGATCGGCCTGCCATCCCGAGCGCGCCAGGAAGTTGGCCGTCGAGGCCAGCACATCGGCCATGCTGCCCCAGATGTCGCGCCGGCCGTCACCATCGGCATCGACCGCGTAGGCCAGAAAGTTCGACGGCAAGAACTGCGTCTGGCCCATGGCGCCGGCCCAGGAGCCGATCATGTCGGCGCGGGCGATGTCGCCGTTCTGCAGGATCTTGAGCGCGGCCAGCAACTGCCCGCGCGCCCAGTCTTCGCGCCGGCCTTCGAAGGCCAGGGTGGCGAGCGCGTCGATGGTCGGGATGTTGCCGTAGTTGCTGCCGTAGTTGCTCTCCATGCCCCAGATGGCGACGACGACGACGGACGGCACGCCGTAGCGCGCGGCAGCGGCATCTGCTTCGCGGCGGACTTGCAGCAGCTTGTCCTGCCCGGTCGTCACCCGCGTGGCCGAGACGGCGCTGTCGAGATAGTCCCAGACGGTGCGGGTGAACTCGGGCTGCGCGCGGTCGAGTTCGACGACACGCGGCAGGTAGTGCACATCGTCGAAGGCGCCGTGCAGGGTGGCATCACCGATGCCAGCCGATGCCGCGGATTTGCGGAAGGCGGCGACCCAGCGGGTGAAGCCTTGCTGGAGCGCGGCTTCGTCGGTGGGGATTTCGGCCGGTGAGGTCTCGGAGCCGGTGTTGGCGGTCGAGGGCTTGGTCGAGGGCGTCGGCGAAGAAGGCGCCGTGAGCGGTGCGGAGGCGCAGCCCACCAGCGCGACCGCCACCAGCGCCATCGAAGCCAGCCACCCGTAGCGCGAAGGTGGCGGTGACGGCCGAGGAGAAATCAGTTCATGCATGCCCTTGATTTTGGCCGCTGGCGCGCCCCCCTGCTCGCCGCCGCCGAACGGCTATGCGCCGAAGCCCGTCCTCCTCGACGCCTACTCCTTGAAGTAAAGCCTCTTCGGCAGCCCCCAGGCAATCAAGACGAACGCCAGCACACAGCCCGCGGCCACCGCATACAGGCCCAAGGTCGCGCTGCCGGTCGTGTCCTTCACCTTGCCGACCATGTAGGGCACGATGATGCCGCCCAACTGGCCCAGCGAGTTGATCAGCGCGATGCCGGCCGCGGCCGCCATGCCGCTCAGGAAGCGCGGTGGCAGCACCCAGAAGAGGCCGATCGCCGAGATGATGCCGGTCGCGCCGATGGTGAGGCCGACCACCAGCACCAGCGTGTTCTGCGGGAAGAGCCCGCACACGCCATAGCCCACGGCGCCGGCGAGCGCCGTCAGCGCCAGGTGCCAGCGGCGTTCGCCGGTGCGGTCGGAGTTGCGGCCCAGCAGCACCATGGTGATGCCGGCCACCGCATACGGCAGCGCCGAGATCAGGCCGATGATGAAGGTGTCTTGCGTGCCGGCCGTGCGGATCAATTGCGGCATCCAGAACACCAGGCCGTAGATGCCACCGGCCAGGCACAGGTAGATCAGCGAGAGCACATAGGTCGCCGGCTCGCGCAGTGCGGCGGCGAAGTTGTGCACGTCGTGGGCCTTCTTCTCGGTGCGGATCAGGCGGCTCCAGTGCGCCTTCTCGTCGGCGCTGAGCCACTTGGCATCCTCGATGCGGTTGTCGAGCACGGCAATCACCACAAAGCCGAGCACGATGGAAGGAATGCCTTCGATCAGAAACAGCCACTGCCAGCCGGCCAGGCCATGCAGCCCATCGGCGAACTTCATGATGCCGCCCGAGATCGGCCCGCCGATGATCCCGCAGAGCGCGATCGAGGCCATGAAGAAGGTGTTGATGCGCCCGCGCCGCTCGGCCGGAAACCACTGGGTGAAGAAGTAGAGCGCGCCCGGCACGAACCCGGCTTCGAGCGCGCCGATGATGAAGCGCACGATGTAGAACGAGGTTTCGTTTTGCACGAACATCGTGCAGGCCGAGGCGATGCCCCAGGTGATCATGATGCGCGCGATCCAGAGCTTGGCGCCCACGCGGTGCAGGATCATGTTGCTCGGCACTTCGAAGATGAAGTAGCCGATGAAGAAGATGCTGGCGCCCAGGCCGTAGACCGCATCGCTCAGGCTCAGCTGGCTCTGCATCTGCAGCTTGGCGAAGCTGATGTTGACGCGGTCGAGGTAGGCGCAAACGAAGCAGATCACCAGCAGCGGCACGAAGCGCCAGAACACCTTGCCGTAGATCAGCTCGGTGTCGGGCGCGTGCGCGGCGTGCGGCAGCCCGGGGGCGGTGGCAGCGTGTGAGGTCATCGGGGTGTCTCTTTGGAAGTTCTGGAAGCGATGATCAATACGTCGCGCGGCCGCCCGACAGGTCGAACACCGCGCCGGTCGTGAACGAGTTTTCGGCCGAGCACAGCCAGGCCACCATCGCGGCGATCTCGCCCACCTCGACGAAGCGCGCGCGCGGGATCTTCGAGAGCATGTAGTCGATGTGCTGCTGTGACATCTGCTCGAAGATCTTCGTCTTGGCCGCTGCCGGCGTGATGGCGTTGACGGCCACGTTCTGGCCCGCGGTCTCCTTGCCCAGGCTCTTGGTCAGCGCGATCACGCCGGCCTTCGAGGCACTGTAGGCCGAGGCGTTCGGGATGCCTTCCTTGCCTGCGATGGAGGCCACGTTGACGATGCGTCCGTAGTTGCGCGCCACCA
>JAMFRW010000259.1 GCA_026224975.1 Rhodoferax sp.
CCGTTTCCACATCCCGCTCATCGAACCGGACATGCAGATCTCCCGCATCCGGCTCTCGGACAAGACTTCACGCCTTCGCCCACGACTGGCTGCGGCCTCTCGCGGTCAAACGCACGAGCCCGAAGTGCCCGTAAAGGTGCGAGAGTGGATATATCCCGCCCTTGCGTCGCTTGACCTTGTATTTGTCCCGCAACCACCGGCGCAACCGCGGAGCGGTGTAGTTGTCGACCGCCCGATACGCCTTGGTGACCGAGCCTACTTGGAAGTAGTTCGCCCACCCGCGCAGCGCGCGATTCAACTTCGCCACCTTCTCAGTGGTCTCTTGCCAACCCGTCTTCGGATCGGTCAGGTCATGGACCTTCTCGACCATGCGGCGGATGCTCTTCTTCGACGGCCACATGCCCAGTCGGGCCTTGCCGGTCGTCTTCGAATAAATCCGCCCGAACGTGTAGCCCAGGAAGTCGAACTGCCCTTCCGGGACCTTGCAGATTCGTGTCTTCTCTTCGTTGACCGTCAGCTTCAGCTTGCCCATGATCTCGCGCATTCGAGACAGGGCCTCTTCAGCCTTGCCCTTCCTGCACAGGATCACGAGATCGTCGGCGTAGGTCACGATCCGGCTGCCGAGACTTTGCTCCAGCCCGAGCTTCTTCCATCCCAGTACGAACCGGCGCATGTACAGATTGGCCAGCAGCGGTGAGATCGGAGACCCTTGCGGAATGCCGCGCCGCTGGTCCTTGGCCTCGGTTGTTTGCTTCTTCCTACCTCGGTCATCGGTTTCCTCCACGGCGCATTCCAGCCACATCTTGATCAGATGCAGCACGCGCCGGTCCACGATGCGCCGCGCGAGCGACAGCATCAGTTCGGCGTGTGGAATGGACCCGAAGTAGTCCGCGAGGTCGGCGTCTACGACTTCCGGGTAGCCTCGGAACAGCGTCTCTTCCACTTCGATCACCGCCTGCTGAGCGTTACGGCCCGGCCGGTAGGCATACTGCTCTGGTGGAAGATCGGCTTCGAAGATCGGTTCGAGCACCAGCATCGCTGCCGTCATGCACATCCGATCACGCAGGGTCGAGATGCCCAGCGGCCTGAGTTTGCCGTTGGCTTTCGGTATGAACACTCTTCTGATGGGGTCCGGTCGGTACGTCTCCTCTCTGAGCGCAAGCGCCAACTCGCCCAGCCACCGCTGCGCGCCATACACCTCGACGTCCGCGAAGTCCTGGCCATCCACGCCCGGCGCGCCCTTGTTGGAGCGGCACTGAGCCCAGGCATGGGCCAGGATGTCCTCGCGACTGATCTTGTCGTACAGCGCGTAGAAGCGGTAGCCGGCCTCGGCCTTCGCTTTCGCGTGCAACGCCATCTGCAGTTTCTGAACACTCTTCGGAGTTGATAGGTTGCCCAATCTCCAGGTCCCTCGCTACTTGCTGCGTTCGTCTTGAACTGAGGCCCCTTCCCTCCACCGGCATTACCCGGCTTCGACGGTACTACGGGCCTCTCCGCCACCCCAAGGCGCCCGGCCTGTCCGTCACCGGCATCCGGTTGGTCGTCCCCGACCACGCCAAGGGGCTTCCCGTGTTGCGCGCGCTTTCCTTGTGTACGTGCTGTCGCCACTACCCCGGCACAGCCACTGGCGGTACTGCTTCGCTCATCCGTCCAGTGATGTCAGCCTTCCCCGAAAGGGTCGTCGGGTCGGCCTGTGCATCGGCATTTTCGAGGCTTACTCAGCGTTCACTCGCGTTACGGCCCGCACACTCGCGCTGCCACCAATTCGTGGCACGCTTACCCGAAGGCTTCAGACATTTCGTCACCTCCATGCCTGCTCCGGTTGCTTCCGGCTGGAGCGATTGCCGGGCGGGGCTTGCACCCGCTGGAAAGCGCCGCCTTTTCACGGCGCACACCCAAAGCCGCCCCACGCTCCGAACCAAAGCGGACGCTCAGCCCCCGGGCAGCGCAGGCAACTCGTTCGCCACGTCCCACTTCGCCCACGCCGCCACGATCTCGCGGTGGTGCGGAATGTTCTGCAGGAAGCCCTGGCGCAACGTCGCGTCGGTGGTGCTGCGGCTGATCGCATCGGCCTGCGCCATCAGTGCGCTGTGGGCGCGGGCCAGCCACTCGGCCGAGCGCGGGTCGCCGGCGCAGGCCAGGGCCTGGTGGCAGCTGAGCTCGATCAGGCGTGGGTGTTCGGAGCCATCCAACGTGCCGCCGGTGGCGATGTGCTCCAGAAGTGGCTTCAACGCCGCCACCGCGCCCAGTGCGTCCCCTTCGGCCAGCGCTACCCGTGCAAGGCCAGCGCTGCCGTCGTGCTGCCATGGGACGTCGATCTCCACAGCCAGCGCATGCGCTTGCGCATAGGCATCCCTTGCTGCCGCTCTGCGGCCGAGCGCGAGTTCGGCCGCGCCCAGGCGCAACCCCGCCACCCCTTCAAAGTCACGCGCCTTTGTTGTCACGGCGAGATCCAGCGCCTGGCGCGCCAGCGCCAGCGCCCGCGTCTCGTCGCCTTGCCACAGCGCCACGGCCGACAGGCCGGTGAGGGCCACGCACTCGCTCAGCCTGTCGCCGATGGCTCGCGCGATCTGCAGCCCCGCGTCCAGAGCGCGCCGCGATTGCGCCAAGTTGCCCAGCTTCAGCCAGCCATCGCCCTGGTTGGACAGGCCGATGGCTTCGGTGACCCGGTCGCCCGTCTCGCGGTTGATCAGCAAGTTCTGCCGGTCCAGGTCAAGGGGGCTCACCAAGTCGCCCTGCATGTCGGCGGCAATCGCGAGCGTGTTGAGCAGCCGCGCCTCGACGCCGCGCAGGCCTAGGCTTCGCGCCTCGGCCAGGCCCTGCTGCGCCAGCGCCCGTCCCCCTTCGATGTCGGCCTGCCAAAGCTGCGCCCCCGCCAGCAGTCGCAGGGCGTGAAGCCGCAGCTCGTCGTCGCCAGCCCGTGTCGCACAGGCCATGCCGTGGCGGGCCGAACTCTCCTGGGCCGCCCAGTCGGCCATGCGCATCGCACGCATGCTTCGGCGCCAAGCTGCGTAGGCACGCCGCCGGTCGTCCTCAAGCAGGTCGGCCAGATGGTCCAACGCGTCCAGGTCGGCCGCATGCTCGTCGCGTCGCGCCTGCAGGTTCAGCGTCGCCTCGCGCGCCCTCAGCAGGCGCCAGCGCAGCTCGGCCTGGTCGAGCGATGGCGCGGGGGTTTCCCCCAGCAACGCCAGCGCCCGCCCCACATGCGCGAGCACGCGGTCGTGCGCGAAGCGCTGGCCCGCCTGCTCGGCCGCGCGGGCGTGGAACTCGGCCGCGTTGGGGGCGTCGCCGGCCTGCTCGAAGTGTTCGGCCGCGATGCCGAGGAAGTCGCCTGCGCGCGGGCTGCCTTGCTCGGTCAGCGCGGCCAGCCACTGCGCCACCTTGGCGTGGCCTTCGCGCTTGTGGCGTTTGAGCACGGTGTCGTAGGTGACCTGGTGCAGTACCTGGTGGCGAAAGGCGTACTCGCGCAGCCCATCAAGGGCCGCATCGGTCCGGGGCAGCGCCAGCTCGCGCTGCACCAGCGCCGGCAGCGCTTCAGCCGCCTGCGCTTCGATGGCGGCCAGCGCCTGGTCCCAGAACACCGTACCGACGACGCTGGCCTGCTGCAGCGCGCGCTTCTCCGCCCGGGGCAGGCTGTCGAGCCGGGCTTGCAGCACGCCGGTGAGCGTGGGCGGCACCTGGGTCACCAGCAGGCGTTCGGCGTTGACCGACCAGGCTTCGCCGCCGGTTGACCGGGTCTGGATGGCGCCCTGGTCGATCAGCATCTTGACCAGCTCTTCCATGTAGAAGGGGTTGCCTTCGGCACTGCTGGTGACGAGTTCTCTGAGTGCGGCGGGCACCTCGGGCAGCTTCTTGAGCAACTCGTTGGCCAGCATCCTGCTGCCGGTCTTGTCCAACGGTGCCAGGTCGATGCGATGGTGCAGACCGGCCGTGCTGCTCCAATCCGTGCGGCGCTCGAATAGCGTCGGCCGCGTGAAGCTCAGCACCAGCAGCGGCACGTCGCGGTCCACCTCGGTCAGGTAGTTCAGGAAGTCCAGGCTCTCGCTATCGGCCCAGTGCAGGTCTTCGAGTTGCAATACGACTGGGCTGCCGTCGCTCGCGCTGACGCGGCGCAAAAGTTGCGCCGCCGCGTGGAAGGCGCGGTTCCTGATCTGCTTGGGGTCGTCGAGGATGCCCTTGATGTGGCGGCTCGTCTTCCAGTCGATGCCGATCAGGTGGCCCAGCAGGTGGGCGTGGGCTTGGGCGAGATCGGGGCCGTCGTCGTGCAGGAACAGGGGCGCGATGCCGTCTTCCATCTTCTGTCTGGCGGCCTCGAGGCTGTCGTCGTCATGGATCTGGAAGCGCCAGGCGAGGATGTCGCGCAGCAGGCCGAAGGCCTGGGCGCCGGTCTGCGGCGTGGCACGGCCGCGAAAGAGGAAGAAGCTCTCGGGCCGCGCCTCGCTCCAGGCCTCGAATTCGTACAGCAGCCGGCTCTTGCCGATGCCAGCGTCGGCCACCACGGTGACGGCGGCAAGCTTGCGGGCTTCGAACAAGCGCTTGAAGGCGGCTTGCAGTTGTTCGAGTTCGGCGTCGCGGCCGATCATCTTCGTGGTCACGCCTTCGATGCCGCGCGTACCGATGCGGAAGTTGCGCGGCTTGGCGCGTGTGACCAGGTAGCTCTGGATGGGGGTGGCTACGCCCTTGACCGCCAGCGGCTCTTGCGCATCGACCTCGAACAGGCCGCGTACTTGCGCGTAGGTGTCGTGGCTGATGCGCAGCGCGCCGGCCGGGGCGGTCTGCTCCATGCGAGCGGCGATGTTGACGGCGATGCCGCGGATGCTGCCGTCGGCATCGACCCCGCCGCCGAGCAGCACGCCGCCGGTGTGCACGCCCACGCGGACGTTGAAGCCAGGGTGCTTGTGAGCGGCCAGCACTTCCGCGCCGAGCAGCTTGCCCAGTTCGAGCAAGGCCAGGCCGCAGTGCACGGCGCGTTCGGTGTCGTCCTCGCGGGACTCGTCGGCGCCGAAGGCGGCCAGGATGTTGTCGCCGGCGTATTGCAGCACCTTGCCACGGTGGGCCTGCACGACGGCGGTGCCGCGCGCCAGGGCGTCGTCCATCACCGCGCTGATGGCTTCGGGGTCGAGGTGCTGGGCGAGCGTGGTCGAGCCGACCACGTCGAGGAACAGGATGCTGACTTGCTTGAGGGCTTGGGCGGGCTCGGCAGGAGGGGCAGTCAGTGCGGCCAGCTTGGCCTTGAGCGGCGCCACCGCCATGTCCACCACAGAGTCACCGAGCAAAGAGCGCTGGGCCTCCAGAGCCTGGATCCCGGATCGAAGTTGTTGTTGCTCGGGCGACATCGGTGCAGAGCATACCTGCCGTCGCGCTTCCAAGGGCCTGGCACACGAGAGCCTCGACGGGATCAATGGCCGCTGTAGGGATGAAACGCGAGCGACCGTTCCTGGCCGATGCCGGGTTCTCCGCCAGACGAGTTCGACGCCACTTTGCTAACGTTCAAGACCTGATCCTGACTGGCCGCTTCGGGGCGAGCAGTTCGGAGAGCCGGCCGTCGGAGGTCGGCCAGAAGCCGAAGCTCATCAGCGTCCGCTGTGCGGCGAGTGCCGGGCTTAGCTCTGAATTTCCGCGAACCGTCGAGCCAAGTGGTCCACCATCGCTCGGACTCGGCCCGGGACAAAGCGGCCACTGGGCATCACCGCGCTGATGGCTTCGGGGTCGAGGTGCTGGGCGAGCGTGGTCGAGCCGA
>JAMFRW010000033.1 GCA_026224975.1 Rhodoferax sp.
ACTGCAGCAGCTGTGAGGTCAGTTGCACCCGTTCCTCAACCGTATCCTCGGTCGGATCGTCCTCATGATCGCTCTCGTCGGCGCGGTCCAGCGGCAACGGCACGGCAAACACCTGCTCGAGCGCATCGAGCAGCTTGACTTTGTTCTGCAGCGAGAATTCGATGTTGATGCGTTCGATGGCATCGGTGTATTCGCCCATGCGCGGCAGCGGGATCACCACGTCTTCGTTCACCTTGAAGGCGTTGGTGTGCTTGCTGATCGCGGCCGTGCGCTTGCGGTCGAGCCAGAACTTCTTGCGCGCGTCGGGGCTGATGGCCACGAAGCCTTCGCCGGCGCGGCCGTTGGCCAGGCGCACGACCTCGCTGGTGGCACGCGCCACCACATCGGCGTCGTCACCGGCGATGTCGCCGAACAAGACCATCTTCGGCAGGCCGCCGCGCTTGGATTTCGTCGCGTAGCCGACGGCTTTGAGGTAGCGATCGTCCAGGTGTTCGAGGCCCGCCAAGATAGCGCCGCCGCGCTTGGCTTCGGCGAACATGAAGTCCTTGATGTCGACGATGCTCGGCACCGCGTCCTTGGCATTGCCGAAGAACTCCAGGCACACCGTGCGCGTGTGCGCCGGCATCTTGTGCACCACCCAGCGCGCGCTGGTGATGAGCCCGTCGCAGCCTTCTTTCTGAATGCCCGGCAGGCCGGCCAGGAACTTGTCGGTGACGTCCTTGCCCAGGCCTTCCTTGCGGAAGGTGCGGCCGGGGATGCTCAGGGTTTCGGTGCGTTCCAGCGTCTTGCCGCTGGCATCGAAGTAGCGCAGCTCGAAGGTCGCCGTCTCCACATCGTGGATCTTGCCCATGTTGTGGGCTAGCCGCGTCACCTCCAGCCACTTGGCCTCGGGTGTGACCATGCGCCACGAGGCGAGGTTGTCGAGCGCCGTGCCCCACAACACGGCCTTCTTGCCGCCGGCGTTCATTGCCACGTTGCCGCCGATGCACGACGCTTCGGCGGAGGTGGGATCGACTGCAAAGACGAAGCCCGCGCGCTCGGCCGCATCGGCCACGCGCTGGGTAACGACGCCGGCTTCGGTCCAGATCGTCGCCACATCGCGGTCCATGCCGGGCAGGCGGCGCATCTCGACCTCGGTCATCGCCTCGAGCTTTTCTGTATTGATGACCGCGCTGTTCCAGACCAGCGGGATCGCGCCGCCGGTGTAGCCGGTGCCGCCGCCGCGCGGAATGATGGTCAGGCCCAGTTCCACGCAGCCCTTGACCAGCGACGCCATCTCGGCCTCGGTGTCGGGCGTGAGCACGACGAACGGGTACTCCACGCGCCAGTCGGTCGCGTCGGTCACGTGTGAAACGCGGCTCAGGCCGTCGAACTTGATGTTGTCCTTGGCTGTCACGCGGCCCAACACCTTGGCCGTGCGGCGGCGCAGCTCGCTCACCTCGTCGAACTGCGCGGCGAAGGCGCTGACCGCTCCGCTGGCGAGCGCCAGCAACTCGCCGACGATCGCATCGCGCTGCGCATCGGCGCTCGGCGTGCGGCGCTTCTCCACCTCGCCCAGTCGGTGGTGCAGCGCTTCGATCAGCAGCTTGCGTCGCTTCGGGTTGTCTAGCAGATCGTCTTGCAGATATGGGTTGCGCTGCACGACCCAGATGTCGCCGAGCACTTCGTACAGCATGCGGGCCGATCGGCCGGTCTGGCGCTCGTCACGCAACTGGCTCAGCACCTCCCACGCTCGCGCACCCAGCAGCCGGATCACGATCTCGCGATCGGAAAACGAGGTGTAGTTGTACGGAATCTCGCGCAGGCGCGGCGCGTTGTGGGCGGCGGCCACAGCGGCCTGGATCTGCGTCAGCGGGAGCGGTGCGTTCATGGGTTCCGGACGCATGGGCGCCCGCGGTGGCACTTGAGGGCGCATGTTACCGCAGGGTATGCGGCGGCGCAGCAAAGGGGAAAGGCCCGACGTTCCTCTACCAAAATCCGCAAGCAAGAGCTGGCGCGGGTTTCAGGGCGATGCCGTTTTGCAAGTGCAACCCAAAGTGACACAACAGTCCTTCGGGACCCCTATGGAGGAGCCTTGGATGGCTTCGGGCGCCGCGCATCGGAGCTTGGGAGTGAGGAGGTCGGACGCGTTTTGATACTGTACATGCATCCAGTGGCTTCGCCACGATTGTTGGCCGACAAACGATGCCTGAAGAAGCACTCGCGAACGCCGACCAGTGGACCTTCAGGTGCAACCAGCAGCTACACGAGCAGTGGCCGAGGGTGGACCATTCGGACCCTGTGCACCTAGAGGAGGCCCTCGAACGTGAGCAACGTTGGCGAGGCATGGAGCCGACTCAGGCGGCCCTTGAGTGGCTCCTGCAGCGGATACCTATCGGATCGACACGCCCGAAAGTAAGCAAGCTCAGTCAGTGAGCTTCACTCGCCCAAAACAAAGCGGCCTCGGATCACTCCGGGCCGCTTCGGTCAAACGGTGAAGCTGTCTTAGCTCTTGCGGCGACGTGCGACGAAGCCGATGGCGCCCAGGCCAGCCAGCATCAGAGCGTAGGTCTCCGGTTCCGGAACCGGGGTCAGCACCACATTGGCCGTGTACGAGCTACCCAAAGCGGTGCCGGTCACACTGATGGTGTGCAGGCCGGAAGCCAAGCCCGCTGCGGAAAACGTCCAGTAGTCACCGCCCGGCACGTTGTAAACCGGGGTGAACGCCACGCCGTCGAAGGTCACGCCGGTGATGTCGAAGCCGTATCCCTTCACGACACTTGCCGTGATCGAAGCGTCGATGCTGTCGCCTGCCATCGCCGAGAACGAGGTGGCCAAGCTGGTCGTGCCGCTGAACGAGAACTCGGAAGCGAAGCTGCTAGCAGCGCTGAGGGCGAGCGCCGAAGCGATCAAGATAGATTTCAATTTCATGTTGTTCCCCTGAAAGTCAAAAACCGAAGACTGCGGCCAAAAGGCCCCAACGCCGAGAGTCTGCCTCGGTCCTGTGCCCGATGCAATTTTCGCGCCCCCCTAGATCAAGTGTTGCGTGAAGGGCAGGAATCCAGCAGGCGTGAGTCAATCAGGACAGTGCTTGCGTACGGTGCCGCCGGCGAACCGAGGCGCCCGGCCCCCTTAGCCCGGCCAGCAGCAGTGCTTACGCAGCCAGCCCGCAACCATCGTGCTGATCCGGATGCCCAGGGAACCGGGGCGTGATGTCCAGTCGGAATCGAAGGCCAAGTTGTGGTAGTACGCCGCCAGCGGCACAGGGGCCCCGGAGACCGCCCCGCCCCCGAGTTCTGGACCGCCGTGAACGTGACGCTGTCGTTGCCAGGGCCCGTTGCGCAGTTGGGGCCGTTGCAGTCGATCCAATGCGATTGAACGGGATGAGGGCTGCAGTCACTCTGAGCAGAGGGGCGGCGTCGGTGCTCGCAACTCCCGCCCCCCCTGACATGGTCAAGCCGCCGGAATTGGAGATGCTCGACCGGGCAGCCATGGTGTCGCTCTTGCTCATGGGACCGACATACAGACCGGCCAGGAACCTGCGCCAGTGCTGGAAGTAGCTTCAGAACTGGGTTTCGAGGAAGGATGGCGAGGCTGACCATCGGCGGTCGCTGCGCTCACCTGCGGTTCACCCCGATGGTGAAATCGCCGCCCGGCAGCGATAAACGCGGGTTCCTTGCACGGGCCGATCAGCCTCACGCGCTTGTCACATGGCCGTCGCAAACTACCGGGTTGGCTTTTAACCCTCCCCCAAACCTTCACGGAGTTGTCATGAATTCGAAATCTCTCGCGGCAAGCGCAGGCCTGCTGGCCCTGGCGATGTCCAGCCCGGCGCACGCCCAAGTCGAGATCCAGTGGTGGCATTCGATGGAGCAGGCGCTCGGCGAGCGCGTCAACGACATCGCCAAGCAGTTCAACGCCAGCCAGACGCAGTACAAGATCGTGCCGGTCTTCAAGGGCAACTACGCCGAATCGATGGCCGCCGGCGTCGCGGCCGTGCGCGGTGGTAACGCGCCCGACATCATCCAGGTCTTCGAAGTGGGCACGGCCACGATGATGAACGCCAAAGGTGTCATCAAGCCGGTCGAAGAGCTGATGAAGGAAGAAGGCGAGAAGTTCGACCGCACCAGCTTCGTCGGTGCCGTGGCCGGCTACTACGCGACGGACAAGGGCCAGATGGCCTCGTTCCCGTTCAACAGCTCGACGACCGTGATGTTCTACAACAAGGACACCTTCACCAAGGCCGGCCTGGACCCCAACAAACCGCCGGTCACCTGGCAGGAGATGGTCGGCGCGATGGCCAAGATCAAGGCGAGCGGCGAGAAGTGCCCGTACACCACCTCGTGGCAGGCCTGGGTTCAGTTGGAGAGCTTCTCGACCCTGCACAACACCGAGTTCGCGACCAAGAGCAACGGCTTCGGCGGGCTGGACGCGCGCGTCGATTTCAACGGCCCGGTGCAGGTCAAGCACATCGAGAACATGGCCAACTGGGCCAAGCAGGGCTACTACGTCTACTCCGGCCGCAAGGACGAAGGCAACGCCCGCTTCTGGAGCGGCGAGTGCGCCATGCTCACGGCGTCGTCGGCCGCCTACGGCAACATCAAGAAGAACATGAAGGCGCAGTGGGGCGTGGCCGCCCTGCCCTACTACAGCGATGTGGCCGGCGCCCCGCCACACCCGCGAGAGCTGCTC
>JAMFRW010000260.1 GCA_026224975.1 Rhodoferax sp.
CGGCGACCCGCTCGGTGAGTTGCGAGACCTGCGCACGCAACTTCTTGTTCTCGGCCATCGCGGCGGCCAACTTGTCGTTGGCATCGAAGACAGCCGCCATCGAGCGGTTGTCGTCCATGAGTTCTTCGAGCGTCTGGGCCATCTCGGCGACCTGCTCGCGCAAGCGCTCGACTTCGGAGGGCTCAGCAGGCTCGGCGGGTTCGACTGGTCGTTCCGCCTTGGGAGCGGGCGCGGGCGACGCCTTCTCGACCACCTTTTCGGTCGGCGCCTCGTCCGGTGCGGGCGCTGGCGTTGCAGGCTTCGGCTCTGGCTTTGGCGGGCTCACCGCGGCAACTGCGGCCGGCAGCGTCACTTCGCCGTGCGCGACCTGCAGCGCGAGTGCCGGGTCGGCCTTGGCCACCTTGTCGGCCATCTGCTGCGTGCGCAGCGAGGCGCCGGATTGCGCAGCGCGATCGGCTGCGGTGACGAACCCCGCAACGTTGCGGTCTTTGTCGGATGGGCGGTTCGCCGGTTGCGCCTGTGCCCAGTCCTGCGCGCTGGCGACGATCGCGGCTTGCTGGCCTTGCGTCATGTGCCGGCGGTGCAGGTTCACCGACATCACGAAGGCGACGAGGTTGCCGCCCTTGAACTCTTCGAAGACCGGCTCCGCGCCGGCTTCGATGCATGCGCGGTAGCGGTTGCCACCGTCGAGGATCATGCCGTCGTGCAGCGTGATCGGCGAGCGCAGCCCATTGGCCTTGATGTCGTCGCGCAGCGCATCGAACTCGGCGCCCGACATGCGCGGGAACAACGTGCAGAGCGGGTGCAGTGCGTAGTTCATGCGATCACCTGTGCGGCAGCGGCGAGGTCGAGCAGGTATTTCGGCTTGCACCGGCCCTGCGCCTTCATGGCGCCTTCGTGGCGGTCGTCGCACTCTTCGCAGAAGCTGAACTTCGGGTTAAAGCGAACCGGCTCCCCGGCCACGATCAGCAGCGGGCCCGGCGCACGGCCGGGGCGCTGGTCGGCCGCCGCGACGACGACGTATTCGACCCACTGGTCGCGTGACGCGAAGCAAGGCGGCGCGACCGGCGCGAGGCGGGTGACCTCCTTCGTGCGGTTCACTTGGAGGCCTCAGCGGTTTCAGGGCTCGAACGTGGCACGATTCCAGCCACCATCAGCGCCTGGTCTGCGTACATCCTCGACACCGCATCAGCACCATAGAGGCGAACGAGAATGACCGAGCGAAGCAAGTCCGAAGACGTGAGCCCCAAGCTGTGCGCCAGCCTGTCGAAATCCGACTTGACCGAGTACGGCACCTTGGCCTTGACCTCGGAGTCGGAGTTGCCGAGCGCCGGCGGGAGCCCGGTCGAGCGGGCGAACATCCCCTGGGAAGAATCTGCTGTATCGGTCATGTGGGCACGCTGCAGTGCAGTGGTCGCGGACGAGTTGCGGGGGTGGGCTGACGAGATCGAGCGGACGTGATGTCAGGCGCCATGAGCAGCGGCGGCGACCAATTCCGACTTGGTGATGTCTACCGTCGGGCGGCCCTCTTTGTGCCAAGGCCACGCTGCGTCAGGTATGCGAAGCCACACCACACCGTCGTGCAGTTCCTCGCATGTGACCTGCCCCTCGGTCGCCCGCTCGATCACCGCGCAATTGGTCGGCGATGGCCGGCGGCCGTCTTGCTGATGGCGCCACTGGCGCACCTGATCCGCGTTGATTTCGAGTCGCCGAGCGAACTCAGCCATCGAGATACAGCCCGGCTGCGAGAGGTAGTCATCGAGTGTCATGTGCGCATTCTCGTAGCTTTTGCTACGTAGCGTCAAGTGATTTTTGCTACGAAGCTACGCGCGTAGCAGGCGCTACGCTTGAGTCAATGCGAAGTACCCCTGCAATCGACGAGCAACTACGCCTCCGGCTGTCGGAGGCAGTGGAGCGCTTTGCCGGCAGCAGCGTCGACAAATTCGCACGCCTGATCGGCTACACGAACGGCGGCTACGTTCGTGAAGTGCTGGGCCAGAAGAAAGGAAAGTTCGTGCGCGAAGCGCTGATCGATCGTGTCCACAACGTCAGAGCCGTAACCCCGGACGCTCCGGCAGAGCTTGCGAACTGGTTTGAGCCCGTGCTGTCCGCATTGAAGGCTCACGCGCCGCCGCCACCGAAGCCGCCGCGCGATTTTCAAGACCACCACGTCGCGTCAGCCAGTGATTGGGGTCTGCTCGAAGACATCAAATTCGTGATGGAAGCGCTGCCGGCGCGGGCGAAGCAAATCGAAGAAATTCGCCAGGAAGTCGCGGCAATCAGGGCTGTGGCCGACCGCCACTATCGCGACCGCCTTGATGCCGCTCAGCAGAATGGTGGGCGAGCTGGCGGGATGTCGGTGTTCGGTGGGATCGACGAGCAAAAAGCTGAGAACTCAGAGCCCGCCGACAAGCGCTCGGGCGAGCGCAAATGAAGCCCCCGTTCGTCCTGATCCCGGACAACGTGTCGACCGACACCGTCAAGTGCCTCGAAACGCTGCTCCGCCACGCGCGCAAGGGCGAGGTGATCGGTATCGCATTTGCCGCTGCGCTCAAGCGCCGGGCGTACATCACCAACACGGCCGGCGAGTGCCACCGAAACCCAACCTGGGCACGAGGAATGGTTGCAGCTCTTGACGACCAGTTGGCCGACCGAACACGAGCGACTACAAAATGAAACGGCGATGCACGCTGAATCTCTTGGCTTCGCGGCTGTCAATCGCGATCCTCGCGGCGGCGTCGTGGAGCGTGTCGGCGGTCTGCCTGAACCCGTTTGGGTGTGAGCCAAAAAACTACGATGAGTGTGTTGCTGCCGCGGCGGCGATGCCAACGCCGCTGGGTGTGACGACAGCTAAAAACCAGTGCTACGCGAAATTTAAACGAGCCCAAGACGAACGGGAGCGCCTGGAAGATGTTCGAAAGGCCGAAAGCCTTTCTGCATTGTGGGCGCGCATCGGCCAAAGCAATTTGCCAAACGAAGCGGACTTCGTCAAAGCGTTTGGTCAGCCGTCGCTCATCCTTGGCCCAGAAAATTGCCCTCGAAAAACGAGTGACGATAACCCCGGGTTTCGCTGCTATACGCTCATGTGGAAGGACAATCGGCCGGGCCGAATGTGCTTGGAAGGCGCCTTTGGCAGCGGAGACTGCCACTTCAAGGCACTGGCTCTGAATAACGCCGCGCGAACGGTTGTAGGCTGGTGGCCAGACTCATTCTGACGATCGCCCTCGCGGCGCTCGTCGGCGTTCATGCCCAGGCCGCTCCGCGCTCTCACACGGCCCGCGCCGAGTTCCAGCGTGCTCACCCCTGCCCCGCAACCGGCAAGCCCCGCGGCGCCTGCCCAGGCCACGTAATTGACCACGTTCAACCGCTGTGCGCGTCTGGCGCTGAC
>JAMFRW010000261.1 GCA_026224975.1 Rhodoferax sp.
CAACCTGGTGGGCGAGCTGGTGATCACGCAAGCGATGATCGAGCAGCGCGTCGACACGCTGGACCCGATGGTGCACGAGCGCCTGCTCAACAGCGTGAGCCAGCTGACCCGCAACACCCGCGACCTGCAGGAAGCGGTGATGTCGATCCGCATGATGCCGATGGATTTCGTGTTCTCGCGCTTCCCGCGCATGGTGCGCGACCTCGCCGCCAAGCTGGGGAAAAAGGTCGACTTCATCACCCACGGCGCCGCCACCGAATTGGACAAGGGCCTGATCGAGCGCATCGTCGATCCGCTGACGCACCTGGTGCGCAATTCGATCGACCACGGCATCGAAATGCCGGCCGTGCGGCGCGCCGCCGGCAAGAGCGACTCGGGCCGGCTGTTCCTGTCGGCCTCGCACCAGGGCGGTAACATCATCATCGAAGTGTCGGATGACGGCGGCGGCTTGAACCGCGAGCGCATCCTGGCCAAGGCCGAGCAGAACGGCCTGCCGCTGACCGAGAACATGAGCGACGCGGAAGTCTGGCAGCTGATCTTCGCGCCCGGCTTCTCGACCGCCGAGGTGGTCACCGACGTGTCCGGCCGCGGTGTCGGCATGGACGTGGTGAAGAAGAACATCACCGCGCTCGGCGGCACGGTCGAGATCGACTCGGCCGAAGGCTACGGCATGAGCGTCAAGGTGCGCCTGCCGCTGACGCTGGCGATCATGGACGGCATGTCGGTCGGCGTCGGCGAGGAGGTCTACATCCTGCCGCTGTCGTCGGTGATCGAATCGTTCCAAGTGCAGCCGGGCAACATCAAGACGATCGGCGGCAGCGGCCGCGTGATCGAAGTGCGTGACGAATACATGCCGGTGCTGGACCTGGAGCAGGTCTTCAACGTGCCGCGCTTCGACTTCGAGAACGCCGGCGGCATCATGGTCGTGGCCGAAGCCGAAGGCGGGCGCGTGGCGCTGCTGGTGGACCAGTTGCTCGGCCAGCAGCAGGTGGTGGTGAAGAACCTCGAGGCCAACTACCGCCGCGTCAACGACGTGTCGGGTGCGACCATCATGGGCGACGGCCGCGTGGCACTGATCCTCGACGTGGGCAGCCTGGTTCGCCGCGCCAGACACTGATCTTTCCAGACCGACACACCTGCGCGGCCCGGGCGCTACAGAACGCATCCGATCCGTCGATAACTCTTTATGAAACCCCGGCCGAGTTCTTCGCAACTCGCGCCTTCACCGAACGAATCCAAAGGACCGATGACCATGGACATGATGACCGACGCCAAAGAGATCGCCAAGCATGAAGCCGCTCGCGCCGCCGCCGTGGCCGGCGAGTTTCTGACCTTCCGCCTGGGCGGCGAGGAATACGGCATCGACATCCTGAAGGTTCAGGAAATCCGCTCCTACGAGCAGCCCACCCGCATCGCCAACGCGCCTTCGTTCATCAAGGGCGTGGTCAACCTGCGCGGCGTCATCGTGCCGATCGTGGACCTGCGCCTGAAGCTGGGTTGCGAATCGGCCGAGTACAACGACTTCACCGTCGTGATCGTGCTGAACGTCAAGGGCCGCGTGGTCGGCGCGGTGGTCGATTCGGTCTCCGACGTGCTGGAGCTGAACAAGGAAACCATCAAGCCGGCACCGGAAATGAGCTCGTCCATCGACACCAGCTTCATCACCGGCATCGGCAGTGTCAACGACCGCATGCTGATCCTGATGGACATCGAAGGCCTGATGGCCAGCGCCGACATGGGGCTGGTGAACGACGAGTCGTTCTGATCAGACGTCTGCGGCCCGCCGCAGCGTCTCGACCACCGGGCGCCTGAGTACCTCGCGCAGGCCCCACCAGCCGGCCGCCAGCGCGAGCAGCGCACCGGCCGCGCCACCCGCCAGCGGCACCAGCGGCGACGGGCTCCACGCAAACTCGAACACATAGCGCGCCAGGGCCCAGCCCACCGCCATCGCGGCGAGCGAAGCCAGCACCCCGGCCAGCGCCCCCACCCCCAGCAATTCGGCCCGCTGCACCTGCGCGAGCAGCTTGCCACTCGCGCCGAGCGCGCGCATCACGGCGAACTCGCGTGCCCGCGCCTCGCGCGTCGCCGTGACGGCGGCGAACAGCACCACGAGGCCGGCGGCCAGCGTGAAGCCGAAGAGGAATTCCACCGCGCTCACCACCTGGTCGAGCACCCGCTGGATCTGCGCGATGGAGGCGGAGACATCGATGTTGGTGATGTTCGGATAGTCGCGGCTCAACTGGTTGTCGAAGCCCGCGCTGCCTGCGCCACCGGTAGCAACCTCCGGCGCGCGAAAGGCAGCGATGTAGCTGGCCGGCACATCCGCCATCGTCGTCGTCGGGAACATCACGAAGAAGTTGACGCGCATCGAACTCCAGTCGACCTTGCGCAGGCTGGTGATGCGGCCTTCGGCCATGGTGCCGCCCACATCGAAACGCAGCGTGTCGCCGAGCTTCAAGCCCAGCGTGGTCGCCAGGCCTTCTTCGACGCTGACGGCGTTGGCTTCGTTCGCCGTCCACTTCCCGCCGACCACCTCGTTGTGCGGCGGCATCTCGCTTGCGTGGCTGAGGTTGAACTCGCGGTCGAGCAGACGCTTGGCGCGGTCGTCCGCCATGTCGTCGGCGAGTACCGGCTTGCCGTTGATGGCGACCAGCCGGCCGCGGATCATCGGGAACCAGTCGAACTTGGCGACGCCTGCAGCGCGGATGGATTTCTGAAACGCATCGGCCTGGTCCGGCTGCACGTTGATCACGAAGCGGTTGGGCGCATCTTTCGGCGTGGCCTGGCGCCAGCTTGCGATGAGGTCGGTGCGCAGCAGCACGAGCAGCACCAGCGCCAGCAGGCCGACGCTCAAGGCTGAAACCTGCAGCACCGCAAAGGCCGGCCGCGCCGCGATCTGCCGCGTGGCCAGCACCAGCCAGCGCGGCGCACGAGACTCCGGCACCGCGCGCCGCAGCACGCTCACCGCGCCCCACGAGAGCAGCGCAAATAACGCGACCGCCGCGATGAAGCCGCCCACGGCGATGAGCCCGAGCTTGAGGTCGCTCGACACCGCCATCAGCAGCGCGACGAAGCCCAGCGCACCGGCCGCCAGCACGGCGATCGAGGCGGGCTTTAGCGCGCCGACATCGCGCCGGATCACGCGCAGCGGCGGCACGCGCGCGAGTTGCAGCACGGGCGGCAGGCCGAAGCCCATCAGCAGCGTGAAGCCCACGCCGATGCCGAAAAGCGCCGGCCAGAGTGTGGCGGCGGGCAAGGTGGCGTTCACCAGACCGGCAAGCAGCCACACGAACACATAGTGCACCGCAAAGCCGAGCGCCACGCCGGCCAGGCTGGCGAACAGGCCAATGAAGCCGAACTCGATCAGGTATTGCAGGGCGATGGTGCGTTGGGGCAGGCCGAGCACGCGCAGCATGGCGCAATCGTCCAGATGGCGACTGGCGAAATCGCGCGAGGCGATGCCCACGGCCACAGCAGCCAGCAACGCGGCAAGCAATGCGACGAGGTTCAGGAACTTGCCGGCGCGGTCCAGCGTTTGGCGCATCTCGGGCCGGCCGGAGGCGAGCGATTCGATTCGAACGCCGCGCAGCGCCTGCGCCTTGACCTGCGCCTCGGCCCAGTCGGTGAACTCGCGCACCGCCGCGTCGTTGCTGCCCTTGGCGGCCACCGCCAGTCGGTAGGTGACGCGGCTCGCGGGCTGGATCAAACCGGTGGCCGGCAGATCGGCGCTGTTGATCATCACGCGCGGGGCAAAGCTCAGAAAGCCGGTGCCGCGGTCGGGCTCGATGACGATGACGCGGGCGATGCGCAGCGACGAATCGCCCAGCAGCAGCGGGTCGCCGACCTTGAGCGCCAGCACGTCGAGCAACGCCGGATCGACCCAGACCGTGCCGGCCTCGGGCGCACCGGCGATGTCGGCCTCGGGCGTTCCCGCGCCAGTGCTCACGCGCACCTGGCCACGCAGCGGGTAGCTGCCGCTCACCGCCTTGACGGTGACGAGCTTCGAGGCGCCGCCTTGTGCATCGCTCGCGCGGCCCATGCTGGGGAAGGTCGAGGTGCTGGCCGTGAGCAGGCCGATCTGCGCGGCGCGGGCGGCGAATTCGGCCGGCGCCGGCTGGTCGCTTGCCACGATCGCATCGCCACCCAGCATCTGCCGTGCGTCGCGCGCCAGACCGTTGGTGATGCGGTCGGCGAAGAAGCCCACCGCGGTGAGCGCGGCAACAGCCAGCATCACGGCGACTACCAGGAGGCGCAGTTCGCCGGCGCGAAAATCGCGCGCCATCTGGCGCCAGGCGAGTTGCCAGACCGAGGGCTGGCGAGTCGTGTGAGCGGAGGCGGGGAGTGCCGGCAGCGCGGCGGCGGAGGCGGATCGGTTCATGCGCGGAACTTACAGCACGCGAGGGGCGTTTCCCGATCGCAGGGCTTTGGCGCGCACAAGCTCGAATTCCGCATGTCGTGGTTTACCAAGATTGCGGATTCGAACGACGTGTGCAAGGCACTCGAACGGCAGCGGTTTCGCGAAGTGCTGTAATGTGCCCATGAACACCCCGCTGCCTTCGATCTTCGTCTCCCACGGCTCGCCGATGATTGCGCTCGAACCGGGTGCCGCCGGCGCGTTCATGCAACGCCTCGGGCCGGCCATCGCCGCGACCTTCGGCCGGCCGAAAGCGATCCTCGCCGTCTCGGCCCACACCGCCGCGCGCGCGCCGGTGCTGCTGGCCGCCGATCGCCACGAAGCCGTCTACGACTTCGGCGGTTTCGACCCCAAGCTCTCCACGCTGCGCTACGACGCCGTCGGCGCGCCGGCGCTCGCCGACCGCGTGGAAGCGCTGCTGGGCGGCCACGCCATCGCCGTCCACAAGCTGCCGCAAGGCGGGCTGGACCACGGCATCTGGACGGCCTTGCGCTACCTCTTTCCCGAGGCCGACATTCCGGTGTTGCCGCTCGCGTTCGTGCCTTCGCAATCGCCGGCCGAGCAATTTGCACTCGGCGAAGCGCTGGCGCCGCTCGCTGCCGAAGGCGTGTTGATCCTGGGCACCGGCAGCATCACGCACAACCTGCGGCGCGTTTTTGCCGGCGGCCTGCGTGGCAAGGGTGACCAGCCCGAGATCCCCGAAAGCGCGGCCTTTCGCGGCTGGATGCGTGACCGCAGCGCGGCCCGCGACTGGGAGGCTCTGTTCGCCTACCGCCAGCGCGCGCCACACGCGGTCGACATGCACCCGACCGATGAACACCTGCTGCCCTGGTATGTGGCGGCCGGTGCGGGCGGGCGCGATACGGTGCCGCTGCGGCTGCACGACAGCGTGACGCTCGGCAGCCTCGGCATGGACGCCTATGCTTTCGGCAGTGGAGCTGCCGCGCTAGCCGCCACGCTGGAACGCGGGACCGAAGTTGAACCTGTCCGCGAGAGCCAGCCGGCCTGATGGAAGTCGAACCGCTCAGCCCCGCGGGCGCGCTGCTCTTCACGGCGCGCCTGCGCCTGTGCGCGCCGCATGTCGACCAGGCCGCGGCCGTGGCCGATTTCTACGCCCGCAACCGCGACCACTTCGCGCCCTGGGACCCGCCGGCCGATGCCGATTTCTACGACGAGGCCTACCACTGCGCCGCACTTCAACGCGCCGAGCTGGCTTTCGCCACCGGCACCGCCTACCGGTACTGGCTGCAACCCATCGGCGATCCGACGCGGGTGATCGGTAGCGTGCATTTCTCCAGCGTGGCGCGGGGGCCGTTCCAGAGCTGCTCGCTCGGCTACGCGCTCGACCAGGCTTTCGAAGGCCAAGCGATGATGACCGAGGCGCTGCGCTGCGCCATCGGCGAAATGTTCACGCCGCACATCAACCTTCACCGCATCCAGGCCGCCTACCGGCCCGAGAACTGGCGCAGCGCCGAAGTGCTCAAGCGCCTGGGTTTTCAGGACCAGGGCCTGGCCGACGACTACCTGTTCATCGACGGCGCCTGGCGCGCGCACCGCATCGCGGCGCTGCTGAACCGCAACTTCGTGGTGCCGGATGATTGGAAGCCGAACCCGGCGTAGGGCCGTCAGGGTTTTGGGACCGAGCCGACGACGCCTTGCACGAACCAGTTCATCGAGGCGATCTGGCCATCGTCCAGTGAGGCGCCTGGCGCCGTTGCCGCGTGAACATGGCCGTCGCTGTCGGTGATGGGCCCGACGAAAGGCTCGAACTTGCCGGCGATGATTGCGGCGCGGCGTGAATCGACCAGCGTGCGCACCCCGGCCGGCACGCTGGTGCTGACGGCGCTCAACTCAACCAGACCGTCCTTCATGCCACCCCACACTGGCTGCGGCTTCCAACTGCCGGCCAGCACCGAGCGCGCCACCTGCGTGTAGTAGCCACCCCAGTGCTGGGTGATGGCGGCGATCTGCGCATCGGGCGCAAAGGCGCGCATGTCGCTCTGGTACGAGATCACGCGCACGCCCTGCTTCACGTGGGCCTGAGCGGTTTGCGCCACGGCCGGTGAGCCGCTGTGGTTCGTCAGCACATCGGCACCCTGGTTGATCAGCGTCAGCGCGGCTTCGCGCTCCTTGGCCGGGTCGAACCAGGTGTTGAGCCACACCACGCGCACGGTCGCCTTCGGGTTGGCCTCGCGCATGCCGAGCGTGAAGGCGTTGATGCCCTGCACCACTTCCGGCACCGGAAAGCCCGCCACATAACCTGCGACGCCCGTCTTGCTGGTCTTGCCCGCCAGCAGCCCGGCGAGGTAACGCGCCTCGTAGTAGCGGGCGTTGTAGGTGTTGACGTTGGCCGCGGTCCTGTAGCCGCCGGCGTGCTCGAACTTCACCCCCGGGAACTCGGCCGCCACCCGAAGCGTCGGCTCCAGATAGCCGAAGCTGGTGGCGAAGATCAACTGGTTCCCTTGCGCTGCCAGATCACGAATCACGCGCTCCGAATCGGCGCCTTCGGCCACGGCTTCCACGACGGTCGTCTTGACTTGATCGCCGAGCGCCTTCTGCATCGCCAGGCGACCCTGGTCATGCTGATAAGTCCAGCCAGCCTCGCCGATCGGGCTCACGTAGACGAAGCCGACCTTGAGCGGTGGTTTGACCGGCTGTGATGGTCCGGCCTCCGCGTTCGCGCCAACAGATTGAAAAGCGAACGTCGCAGCCAGCAGCAATGCGCTGGCGCGGGCGAGGTTTTTGCACATGGTGGTCCTCTACATGGCCCCGATTGGATAAGCAGCCGTTGCGGGGGCACGCAGGCGGCTGGGCCGCGATTGTCTCAGGCCGAAACGAAGCGCCTACGAAGTTGCGCAGAGAAGGCCTGAGGATGAGTCGCCTGCGCTGCCCAGTTTCACAGGGGCTTCGCTTCGGCGACTCAGGCAAACGAACGATCTTTACTTGAGAACGATTCTCATTTGAAGTAGGATGTGTTCACCGCTGTCACCGGAGAAACGCATGTCCACCACCCACCCGCTTCGGCTCGATCCCCACCTGATGGAAGAACACGAGCTGCCGTCCGTCGAAGCCGTGCTCGCCGGCACGCTGGCGCTGATGACCGGCTACAGCCAGGCGCTGCAGGCCGCGATGCACCCGGAACACCGCGTGGCCATGGGCGCCAAGATCGCCTGCAACCTCGCACTGCTGGCCGATCACCCTCTGCTCTCGGCCGGGTTTCAGCAGGTGATGACCGGGCTGCGCGGGCGCTGGGAGGCGATGGGCGATTGCACGGTGGCCGCGGCGCGGGAGTGTGCGTCGACCAGCGCTGCGGCGGGCGTGTTCAGGGTGGAGGCGCCGGCTCAATTGCAGTGAGCGGGCCCGGCGGATTCGTCAGTCCGCAAACACCGCAAAACAATCGTCCAGCCGCTTGACCCATCCCGCTTTCACGCCCGCATCGACAAAGCTCGCCTCGAAGCTGTTGCGGGCGAGCTTGTACGCTTGTTCGGAGCCGAGCTGTGGCAGTGCGTCGAAGGTCTCGATGAAGTTCTGGTTGATGTAGCCACCGAAGTAGGCCGGGTCGTCGGAGTTGACGGTGGCACACAAGCCCAGGTCCAGCAGTGCGGCCAGGTTGTGCTGGTCCATCGTGGGGTAGACGCAGAGCTTGACGTTGGAGAGCGGGCACACGGTGAGCGGCACGCGTTCGGCGGCGAGGCGCGCGACGAGCACCGGGTCTTCGACGCAGCGCACGCCGTGGTCGATGCGCTCCACGTGCAGGTCATCGAGCGCGCTCCAGATGTAGGCGGGCGGGCCTTCTTCGCCGGCGTGGGCGACCAGGTGCAGGCCGAGTTCGCGGCAGCGCGCAAAGACGCGGGCGAACTTCTCCGGCGGGTGTCCTTTTTCGCTGCTGTCGAGCCCCACGCCGATGAAGCGGGTTCGGTAGGGCAGCGCGTCTTCCAGTGTGGCGAACGCCGCCTCTTCGCTCAGGTGGCGCAGAAAGCACAGGATCAACGAGCCGCTCACGCCCAGCGTGCGCTCGGCCGTTTCGCAGGCGCGCGTGAGGCCGTCGATCACGGTGCCGAAAGGCACGCCGCGCTCGGTGTGGGTTTGCGGGTCGAAGAACAGCTCGGCGTGCACCACGTGGTCGGCCGCGGCGCGTTCGAAGTAGGCCATGGCCATGTCGAAGAAATCTTCTTCCTTGAGCAGCACGCTCGCGCCAGCGTAGTAGATGTCCAGGAAGCTCTGCAGGTCGGTGAACGCATAGGCCGCGCGCAGCGCCTCGACGCTCGCATACGGCAGCGTCAGGCCGTTGCGCTGCGCCAGCGCGAAGATCAGCTCGGGTTCGAGCGAGCCTTCGATGTGGATGTGCAGCTCCGCCTTGGGCATGGCGCGCAGCAGCTCGGGCAGGCGGTGGTGGGGGACGGCGGGCGTGGCTGGGGCGTTCATGTCGAAGATTCTCCGTCAGGTGATTTCGATCGTGCCGTCGTGCTTGTCATGCTTTGCAACGGGCACTTCGAAAGAAAAAGCCCCGGGCTTCGTCTCGAAGCACCGGGGCCGGTTTGCGGTCGACAGATTCTGCCTTTGCGGCCGATTCCGTCAGGCGCGGTCGCGCATCACTTGCCCGAAGGCACCTTGCCCTCGACGCCCTTGACGTAGAAGTTCACGCCGCTCAAGAACTTGTCGTCGGCGACGGCGTCCTTCTTCAGGATTTCCTTGCCGTCGGATCCGATGATCGGGCCCTTCCAGATGACGAAGCTGCCGTCTTTCAGACCGGCCTTGACCTTCTCGACCGCTTCCTTGGCATCGGCCGGCACCACGTCGGCGATGGAGACGATGTCGATCGCGCCTTCCTTCACGCCCCACCACGACGATTCGCCGCCCTTCCAGGTGCCTTCGAGCGCGTCCTTGGTGGCCTTGATGTAGTACGGCGCCCAGTTGATGATGGACGAGGCCAGGTGGGCCTTGGGGCCGTAGGCGGTCATGTCGCTGTCCCAGCCGAAGGCGTACTTGCCGTTCTTCTCGGCGGTTTGCAGCACGGCCGGGGAGTCGGTGTTCTGCATCAGCACGTCGGCGCCGCCGTTGATCATCGATTGCGCGGCCTCGGTTTCCTTCGGCGGGTTGAACCATTCGTTCACCCACACCACCTTGGTCTTGACCTTCGGATTGACCGACTGCGCGCCCAGCGTGAAGCTGTTGATGTTGCGGATCACTTCCGGGATCGGGATGGAGCCGACCACGCCGATGGTATTGGTCTTGGTCATCTTGCCGGCGATCACACCGGCCATGTAAGCACCTTCGTAGGTGCGCGAGTCGTAGGTGCGCACGTTCTCGGCGGTCTTGTAGCCGGTGGCGTGTTCGAACTTCACGTCCTTCAAGTCGGCCGCGGCCTTCTGGATCGGCTCCATGTAGCCGAAGGTCGTGCCGAAGATCAGCTTGTTGCCCTGGCTGGCCATGTCGCGGAAGACGCGCTCGGCATCGGCGCCCTCGGGCACCTTCTCGACGAAGCTGGTCACGATCTTGTCGCCGAACTCTTTCTCCAGCGCCTTGCGGGCGTTGTCGTGCGCAAAGGTCCAGCCGCCGTCGCCCACGGGGCCGACATAGGCGAACGCGATCTTGAGCGGATCGGCCTTGGCCGGCGCGGGCGCCGACGCAGCAGCCACCGGCTCGGCCGCGGATGCGGGCGCAGCCGCAGCGGGCGCGGGCTCTTCCTTCTTGCCGCAGCCAGCCAGCGCCGCAGCAGCTGCGATCGACGTCATCGCCGCGATCTTCAGCCAGGAACGTTTAGAGATTTCCGACATGTGCACTCCAGTTAAGAAACTTCGAAAAATCTTCGGACCTACCACCGCGCCCGACCCTTTGCCGGGCGCCGAATTATCGACCCACTTCTGCCCGTCAACTCCCGGGGAAAAACGGCTTGCCGAGCGATGCCGGCATGTTGATGCGAATGAAATTGGCGTTGCTCGAGATCAGCACCAGCACGACGATGGTGGCCAGGTAAGGCAACATCGCCAGCAACTGGCTCGCGATTTCCACGCCCTGCCCTTGCAGGTGAAACTGCAGCATCGTCACGCCGCCGAACAGGTAAGCACCGAGCAAGACACGTGCCGGCCGCCAGGTGGCGAAGGTGGTCAGCGCGAGCGCGATCCAGCCCTTGCCCGCCACCATGCCTTCGACCCACAGTGGCGTGTACACCACCGAAATGTAGGCACCCGCCACGCCACACAGCGCCCCGCCCACCATGGTGGCCGCCATGCGGATGCGCCGCACCGAGTAGCCCAATGCATGCGCCGACTCGGGCGATTCGCCGACCGCGCGGAGCACAAGGCCGGCACGCGACTTGTAGAGAAGCCAGGTGAGGCCGATCACCAGCAAGATCACGATGTAGACCATCGGATGCTGGCGAAAGAACGCCGGGCCGACGAAGGGAATGTCGGATAGACCCGGGATGCTGAACTGCGGCCGCTCGGTCAGCTTCTCCTGC
>JAMFRW010000034.1 GCA_026224975.1 Rhodoferax sp.
GGTGCTGGCCCGTGACCTGGTCTCGGTCGAAGGCGTCATCTTGCTCGCCGCCGATCAAGCCTTGACGGCAGACCTGATCGCGCGCATCCGGCGCTACGAACTGCGCGATCGCCTGACCTTGACGCTCTATGTGAGAGCCATAGCCTCCGCAGCTGCCGGGTAGAGGTCTCGGTACTGGCTCAGCTTTGGATGGTTTTCCCCCAAGGGCCACCCCAGGGCTCGGCGTCGTTGAGTAAAGCCTCCCATGGACGGGTTCGGAAGCCGCCGTCCGACCGGCGCGACAAGAATGTTTCGAACGCCCGGATTTGTCGATGAGCCCGGCGCTCATGCAAATCCAAGCAGAGGCTCAAGCCTGCTCTTGGTGGTCTCTTCAACCACGCGCGAACACGGGCATACAGAACTCCGCCGCGATGTTCTCGAGTACCGTGGCCGGGGCCAACGCGAGCGCGAACTTGTATTCGCTGCTACAGACGGCAACGTCAACGGCATCGATGGTTACCGGTATTTCGCCTTGCCTCGCGCCAAGACCATCGAGGACTACGAGTCGCTGTTGCGTCCTCGCGGCTGACGCAGTGAAGCTGCGTGAGGGTGATCAGGTTCCGATTTGTCTCAATGCAGGTCAGCTGCTGCGCCACAGCACTTCTTGAACTTCTTGCCGCTCCCACGGGGCGAGGCTCATTGCGCCCACCTTGTGCAGCATCGACTTGGCCATCCACCCCGTGGGGCTGCTGAACCGCGGCTCGTACGCGGCGGATTCATCGCCCGATTGTCGGGGAGCGGCGCGTCGCTGTAGGACAACGCTCACCCGTTCACCTGCCGTGCGCCGCTGGCGTCCGGTGGGCATGGTCTCTACGGTGCATGCACTCGCCAGCCTTCACTCCGGGTAACCGCCATGCCAGTCAGGATCGGCTACGACATCGCGTTGACCATTGCCGCACCCGTGGCGTTGCTCTGCCGCTTGCGAGTGCACCCGTTGCGCCGCCTCGATCTGTTGGCGCCCGAGTTGATCGACATCTGGCTGGCGCTGCCGGTCGTCTGGAACCAACTCGCCCAGCCGCCAAAGGGCCGCTCGTGCGTGCCAGCGGTTTGCGACTTCGTGCACCGGCACATCAAGTTCGATGGCCGCACCGCACGCGCCACACGCACTGCGACGGACGGTTTTCGCGAGCGCCTCGACGTTCGCCGCGATGACACGCACTTTGCGGTTACGCTGTGTCGCTGCACGAACATCCCTGCGGGCGACGTATCCATCACGATGGCGTTCGGGCAGAACACGCTGACGCGCTTCGATGTCGTCACGCACGAGGTCGACGCGCAGGGCGCCGCAGTGTGAGAGAGGTTGCGGTCGCAATTATTGGGCGGCTCGGCGGGGGGCCGGCCACGGCATTGCAGGAATCCAGGTGCGGCTTACACTAAGAACAAGGACAGCGCTGTCGGCCACCTCGCTTGTACTGGCGCTCGTCGGTGCGACCGGCTGGTGGCAGTACCGCCGGCTCTCCGACGAGTACGTCAAGCTGATGCGCGAACAGCAGCAGGCCCTGACCGACAACGCTGCGACTGATCTCGACTTCAAGCTCGGCATGTACCTGGCCGTGTTGACGCGCGCAGCGCATCAGGTCGATGCAAAGACCTTCGCCGATCCGGCGATGCAGCAACGCTTCCTGGCCGACGGCGATCTGCGCGCGATGTTCGACGGTGCCTCGCTGGTGACACCGGACGGCACCATGATCGCCACCGACCCGCCCAACGGGAGGCGCCCCAACGTGGCCGAGCGCGACTACTTCCGGCGCGTCCGAGACACCGCCGAGCCGGCGATTTCGCAGCCATTGCGCTCCAAGACGCGTGATCAGCCCGCAGTCGTGATGGCCGCGCCCGTCACGGCCCCGGATGGCCGCCTCGTCGGCGTGGTGAGCGCGGTGCTGAACCTGCAAAACCCCAATGTTCTGGGCAACCTGAGCCGCGCCAGCGTCGGCCAGGGCGGCTACTATGTGATCGTCACGCGGGGCAACGCGCCGGTGATCGTGATGCACCCCGATGCGACCCTGCTGCTCACGTCCGCTGCGCCGGGCGCCTCAGCGGCGCTCCACGCCACCGAGGCCGACTTGGTCACGCACGCCACGATTCGCCTCGCTGACTGGGACTTGCGCGTGGTGATGCCGGCAGGCACCGCCTACGCGCCGCTCGAGCAAGCCAAGAAGGCGCTGCTGCTGCAACTGCTCGGGCTGGGTTCGGGCTGCGCCGTGTTGATCTGGCTGGCGACGGCCTGGTTGATGCGCCCCTTCGCCGCGCTCGGCACGGCGATCCGCAGCCTGCGGCGCTCGCCGGACAGCCCGGTGAAGCTCGACCTCGCCACCAAGGACGAGCGCGGTGACCTGGCCCGCGAGTTCGATGCGCTGATGACGGAACTGCGCGAGCAGCGTCTCGCGATGGCGACGGTCACCGACGCCTCGCCGCTGGGGCTGTTCCGGTGCGACACGGACGGCCGCCTGAGCTATGTGAACGACGCCTATCTGGCGATCCACGGGCTGGCGCGGAAGGACGCGGCCGAGGGCTGGCTGACGCTCGTGCGCGAAGACATCCGGGAGCAGGTCCGCAAGGAATGGGTGCGCCTCGTCAACGCACCGGCACCGGTGAACACCGTGCGGCGTCTGCATCGTCTGGACGGCAGCAACGTGCTGGTGTCCGTGCGAAGCCGGGCGGTGCTCGTCGATGGGCGTGTCGCCGGGCACGTCGGCACCCTGTTGGACATCACCGAGAGCACGCGCGCCGAACGGGCGTTGCGCACGCTCACCGAGATCTTCACGCTGTCGACCGACTTCGTCGTGCAGATAGATACGAAAGGCCGGCTCACTTACATGAACCCGGCCGCGCGCCGCCGCACCGGTGTCGCCCCCGACGCACCGGTCGAGCACCTGACCTTGGCCGATTTCTTTCCGCCGCGCACACTCGAGCGGCTGCTGACCGAGGCCGCGTCGACCGCCATTGCCGAAGGCGTGTGGGTCGGCGAATCCCAGGTCTGGAACGCCGAGCACCACGAGTTCCCGGCCAGCCACA
>JAMFRW010000262.1 GCA_026224975.1 Rhodoferax sp.
ATGACCTCGCTCGCCTTCATTCTGGGCACCTTGCCGCTTGCCATCGCCAGCGGTGCGGGCTCGGCCAGCCAGCGCGCGATCGGCACGGCGGTGATCGGCGGGATGGTCACCGCGGTGGTGCTCGCAGTGCTCTTCGTCCCGGTGTTCTTCGTGGCGGTGCGCAAGGTGTTCAAGGGCGGCGGCAAGCCGGCGCCCGAGAGCGTATCGGGTAGTGGCCAGCCGGCACTCGCCGCCCCGGCCGACGGAGGCCAGCATGGTTGAGCGCAACGCGCATTCGA
Organism: Rhodoferax sp.; assembly: GCA_026224975.1. GTDB lineage: Bacteria > Pseudomonadota > Gammaproteobacteria > Burkholderiales > Burkholderiaceae_C > LMDS01. The sequence continues at coordinate 279 of JAMFRW010000262.1, forward strand.
AGTTGTCGGGTTCCAGCCGCACAGTCATCGCACTGCCCGCGCTGGCGGCCATCGCGCTGCTCAGCGGCTGCATGAACCTGATCCCGAAATACGAACGCCCCGCGGCGCCGGTGGCTGCAAGCTACCCGGCAGAGGTGACGCCGGCCAACGCCGCGAACGCTGTTGCTGCGGCCGACATCGACTGGCAGGCGTACTTCGGCGACGAGCGCCTGAAGCGCCTGATCGCCATCTCGCTGAACAACAACCGCGACCTGCGGGTGGCCATCCTCAACATCGAGCAGGCCCGCGCCACCTACCAGATCCGCAAGGCCGACGAACTGCCTTCGCTGGGCGCCGGCTTCACCGCCAGCCGCGCGGCCGGCGGCACCAACGGCGGGCTGGTCAACACCTATGCCGTCGGCTTGCAGGTCACCAGCTACGAGCTGGATTTCTTCGGCCGCGTGCGCAGCCTGAGCCAGGCCGCACTCGCCCAATACCTGGCCACCGAGGAAGCGCGCAAGACGGTGCAGATCACGCTGATCTCGAGTGTGGCCAACGGCTACCTGAGCCTGCTCGCCGACGACGAACTGCTGCGCGTCACGCGCCAGGCGCTCGCCACGCGTGAAGACTCGTTCAAGCTCACCAAGCTCAAGTTCGACAACGGGGCGGCGTCGGAACTCGATTTCCGGCAGGCCGAATCGCTGCTCGAAGGCGCACGCGTCACGCTCGCCCAATCGCTGCGCCAGCGTTCGCTCGACGAGAACGCGCTGGTGCTGCTGCTGGGCCAGGCGCTACCCGCCGACCTGCCTGCGCCGCTGCCGCTGCAGGCGCAAACCATGGTGCCCGACCTGCCGGCCGGACTGCCTTCGGAGCTGCTCACGCGCCGGCCCGATGTGCGCTCCGCCGAGCAGCAACTGCTCTCGGCCAACGCCAACATCGGCGCGGCGCGCGCGGCGTTCTTCCCGCGTATTTCGCTCACCGCCAACGCCGGCACCGCCAGCACGCAGCTCAGCGGCCTCTTCAAGAGCGGCACCTGGGCCCTCACCGGCACCGGCACGCTGCTGCAGCCGCTGTTCGATGCCGGCCGCAACCAGGCCAACCTCGACGTGGCCAAGGTCGACCGCGACATCGCCGTGGCGCAGTACGAGAAGGCGATCCAGACGGCGTTCCGCGAGGTCTCGGATTCGCTCGCCGGCCGCGCGACGCTGGGCGAGCAGGTGCGCGCACAGGCGGCGCAAGCCAACGCACTGGAAGTGACCTACAAGCTCGCCGACCTGCGCTACCGCAGCGGCGCCGCCAGCTACCTCGACGTGCTCGACGCGCAGCGTTCGCTCTTCACCGCGCAGCAAGCGGTGGTGCAGGTGCAGGCGGCGCAGGTGCAGAACCTGGTGACGCTGTACAAGGTGCTGGGCGGGGGCTGGACCGAGCCGAAGTGATTCGGCGCGACCGGCGCTGATCGAACACCGCGGCCCGCTTTGTCGGGCCGCTTTTCTTCGCGCTTCTTCTCCTCTCGTCAGGTCGGCTGCGTGTTCGTCCCTGCGTTCGGAATCGCCGATTCTCGCGAGCGCACCGCGTAGAGCGAGGTGTAGATGTCGCGCGCGTACTTCGGCCGCTCCGACAGCGGCAAGATGGGATAGAACTCCAGCATGTCGACGATGGATTCGTAGGCGCTTTTCATCTCGCGGTGAAACCGCCAGCGCGCGCCGAAGCCGAGTGCCCGCTCCATCGCCACGAAGAGGCCGGCCAGCGCCGAGCACAGCGGCGCGGCCCATGCGAAGCGTCCGGCATCGAGCATGGTCGGCAGCAGCGTGGCGAGCCCGGTCAGCAGCAAGACGAGGATCGTGCCGCCGTTGAAAGCGAGCGGGTCGGCCCAGCCATCGTGCTGCTCGACGGCAGCCTGCAAGCGCTGGCGCAAGGTCTGGATGACCTGGGGCGAGAGGTCCGCGCCGTCGGGCAGCACCACGGGTGCGGCGGGTGGCGTGTTGTTGGCGGCGGGCGCGGCCTCGGCGTCCGGTGCGTCGGGTGCTTGCTGGGTTCGAGCATCGTCGTTCGACATGTGCGGCTCCCTGATGTGTGGCGGAGCGATTTTTAAAGACTCCCGGTCGATCGCAAATCCCTATGCCGCTTGCTGCGCGCGGCGCCGGCACTTCTGGCCGATCGCGCCGGGTTCTACACTTGCCATCTTCCCGACCCAGGAGCCCGACATGAATGCACGCGACCCGCTGCTGCCTGTGCAACCCGACGAAGCCACCGCGCTGGCCGAATTCGCCGCGCGCACCTGGGACGAAGAAATCGTCCCAGCGCTGGTGGACTACATCGCCATCCCCGCCAAGAGCCCGATGTTCGACGCCGACTGGGCGAACAACGGCTACATCGAGCGCGTGATCCGCGACGCGGCCGCCTGGGTCGAGAGCAAGAAGGTGGCGGGGTTGACACTGGAAGTGATCCGCCTCGAAGGCCGCACGCCGGTGATCTTCTTCGAGGTGCCGGCGACCAAAGCCGGCAGCACGGACACCATCTGCCTCTACGGCCACCTCGACAAGCAGCCCGAATTCAACGGCTGGCGCAACGACCTGGGCCCGTGGACGCCGAAGTATGAGCGCGGCCTGCTCTACGGCCGTGGCGGCGCCGACGACGGGTATGCGGTCTACGCCTCGCTCACGGCCATCATGGCGCTCGACAAGATGGGCATCCCGCGGCCGCGCTGCGTGGGCATCATCGAAAGCTGCGAAGAAAGCGGCTCGTTCGACCTGCCGGCCTACATCGATGCGCTGAAGCCGCGGCTGGGCAACGTGAGCCTGGTCGTCTGCCTCGACAGCGGCGCCGGTAACTACGACCAGCTCTGGCTCACCACCAGCTTGCGCGGCATGGTGAGCGGCACCTTGAAGGTCGAGATTCTGACCGAAGGGGTGCACTCGGGCGATTCGAGCGGGCTGGTGCCGTCGAGCTTTCGCATCCTGCGGCAGGTGCTCGACCGGCTCGAAGACAGCAAGACCGGCCGCCTGCTGCCAGAGAGCTTTCACTGCGAGATTCCGGCCGACCGCATCGAGCAATCCCGCGCCACCGCGCAAATCCTCGGCGACGAGGTCTGGAAGCGCTTTCCCTGGGCTTGCGGTGCCGACGGCGGCTCGACGCTGCCGACCACCACCGACCCGCTGCAGGCGCTGCTGAACCGCACCTGGAAGCCCACGCTGAGCGTGACCGGCGCCGATGGCTTCCCCGAGATGAAGAACGCCGGCAACGTGCTGCGGCCCTACACCGCGTTCAAGCTCAGCCTGCGCCTGCCGCCGCTGATCGACGGCAACGAAGCCGCGGCCACGCTGAAGACGCTGCTCGAAGACAACGCGCCGTACAACGCGAAGGTCACGTTTGCCGCCGATGGACGCGTCGGTGCGCAAGGTGCGACCGGCTGGAACGCACCGAGTCTTTCGCCGTGGCTGGAAGACGCGCTCAACGGCGCGTCGCAAGCGCATTTCGGCGCGCCGTGCGGCTACATCGGCCAGGGCGGCACGATCCCGTTGATGAGCATGCTGCAGCAGAGCTTTCCGGCCGCGCAGATGATGGTCTGCGGCGTTCTCGGCCCGAAGAGCAACGCACACGGCCCGAACGAATTCCTGCACGTGCCCTACGGCAAGAAGCTCACGGCGGCGGTGGCGCAAGTCATGGCGGCTTGCGCGTGAGGTGAGGCGTGGGCCGCGGATCGCCCGTCAAGGCAAGATGGGCGCTGGCCGTGACACTGTGCACGCCAGCGCCCGGATCACGTCTCATTTTGCGACACGATCCGGCGGTCGACGGGTAGCATTCCCGCTCCCCACCTCCCCGACCGGACGCTCGAATGAGTTCTGAAAGACGCCTCTTTGCCCGCGTGAATTTCGACACGATGGCCCAACTCATCTCGACCGGCGAGCCGAAAGAAGTGCACGTGCACGACCTCTCGTTCAAGGGCGCGCTGGTCGAAGCGCCTTCGGGCTGGGTCGCACCTATCGGCGCGCCGTGCGTGCTGCGCATCCACCTGGCCAACAGCGACACCAACATCACCATGTCGGCCAAGGTCGCGCATGTGGAAGGCACCCATGCCGGTCTGCTGTGCCAGAGCATCGACCTCGACAGCATGACGCACCTGCGCCAACTCATCCAGTTCAACCTCGGCGATCCGCAGTTGCTGGAGCGTGAATTCAAGGCCCTCGCGGCGGAGTGATCCGCCCTCGCGGTTTTACTTACTTGATCGCCGCCGGCAAACCGAGCGCCGACCGCGCCAGCGCCTCGGCCACCTCGATCCCGTCGACCGCGGCCGACATGATCCCGCCCGCATAACCCGCGACTTCGCCGGCCGGGTACAAGCCCTTCACGTTCACGCTCTGCCAGTCGCGCCCGCGCGTGATGCGCAAGGGCGACGAGGTGCGCGTTTCGACACCCGTGAGCACCGCATCCGGCGTCGAGAAGCCGGCGATCTGGCGCTCGAACGCCGGCAGCGCCTCGCGGATGGCGTGGATGGCCTCGATCGGCAGGCTGGCGTTTTTCGCGTCGCCCAGGTCGGTCAGATGAACGCCCGGTTTGTACGAGGGCTGAACGTTGCCGAACGCGGTCGATTTGCGCCCGGCAACGAAGTCGCCCACCAATTGCCCCGGCGCCTGGTAAGTGCCGCCGCCGAGTTCGAACGCGCGCGATTCCCAATGGCGCTGGAAGGCGATGCCGTCGAGCGGGTTGACCGGCCCGGTCGCATTCTTGTCGCCCAGCCGATAGTCCTGCGGTGACACGCCGACCACGATGCCAGCATTGGCGTTGCGCTCGTTGCGCGAATACTGGCTCATGCCGTTGGTGACGACGCGGCCGGCCTCCGACGTGGCCGCGACGACTGTGCCGCCCGGGCACATGCAAAAGCTGTAGACCGAGCGCCCGTTCTTGGCGTGGTGCACCAGCTTGTAGTCGGCGGCGCCAAGGATCGGGTTGCCGGCGTTCGGGCCGAAGCGCGCCTTGTCGATGAGGGACTGCGGGTGCTCGATGCGAAAGCCCACCGAGAACGGCTTGGCCTCCATGTAGACGCCGCGCGCGTGCAGCATCTCGAAGGTGTCGCGCGCGCTGTGGCCGAGCGCCAGCACCACGTGGTCGGAGGCGATCTGCTCGCCGCTGGACAACACCACGCCACGAATGTGGCGTGACTCGCTGCCTTCGCCACGGACCTGCCCGGCTTCGATCAGCACATCCGTCACCCGCTGCTGGAAGCGGATCTCGCCGCCCAGCGCCTCGATGTCGGCACGCATCTTCTCGACCATGCTGACCAGGCGGAAGGTGCCGATGTGCGGCTTGGCGACGAACAGGATCTCGTCCGGCGCGCCGGCCTTGACGAACTCGGCCAGCACCTTGCGCGTGAGGTGCCGCGGGTCGCTGATCTGGCTCCAGAGCTTGCCGTCGGAGAAAGTGCCGGCGCCGCCTTCGCCGAACTGCACGTTCGATTCCGGGTCCAGCACGCCCTGGCGCCACAGGGCCCAGGTGTCCTTGGTGCGCTCCCGCACTTCCTTGCCACGCTCCAGCACGATGGGGCGCAAGCCCATCTGCGCCAGGATCAGCGCCGCGAAGATTCCGCAGGGGCCGAAGCCGATGACGAGCGGGCGCTTGTCTTGCGCCACCTCGCCGTTCACATGGCCGACGAAGTGATAGCTGGTGTCGGGCGTGGCGCGGATGTGCTGCTCGCCGGCGTATTTGGCGAGCAGCGCGGCTTCGTCAGCCACTTCGCAATCGACGGTGTAGATCAGAACGATCGCGCTCTTCTTGCGCGCGTCATAGCTGCGCTTGACGACATGCAAGCCCACGAGTTCTGCGTCGGCCAGCCCCAGGCGCGCCACGACGGCAGGGCGCAGCGCGTCATCGGCGTGGTTCAGCGGCAGGCGCAGTTCGGTGATTCGAATCATGTTCAGGGGCGGATGGCGTCGCCTCGCGCGCGTGAGGAGCGCTTTCGGCAAACCCGCATTCTCGCCGCGCCAAAAACAAAGCCGCCCGAAGGCGGCAGTGAACTGGGTTGGCGGCTGGCTTCAGCCGCCGATTCAGCCAGCTTGATCAACCAGCTTGATCAACCAGCTATAGCGAGGCTGCTGATCAGCGAAATCGCCAGCGTGGCGGCAAAAAGCAGCTTGGGGTTGAGTACGACGTTCATGGTATTTCCTTCTTTTCTCGGTGTGAACGAATGTTAGGCGTTGCCGATGAATCAATAAACAGTCTGTGTTTCAATTGCGTATTGCCAAAAGCGAAACAGTTGGGAGGGCGAGATGGACCGACTCCACTCGATGCGTGTGTTTTCGCGGGTCATCGAGCAGGGCAGCTTTGCCGGCGCCGCGCGCGAGCTGAACCTCTCGCCCGCGGTGGTGACGCGACTGGTCGCCGATCTGGAAGAGCATCTAGGCGCCCGCCTCATCAACCGCACGACGCGGCGGCTGGCGCTCACCGACACCGGCGAGCTGTACCTCGAGCGCGTGCGGCAGATCCTCACGGAGGTCGAAGAGGCCGAAGCGCTCGCCGGCGCCGCCACCTCCGAGCCGCGCGGCCATCTGCGGGTGCTGGCGCCGCCGGCCTTCGCGGTGCACCAGCTTGCCAAGCACCTGCCGAAGTTTCATGCGCTGTACCCGAAGGTGTCGCTCGAACTCTCGGTGCCGGGTGCGGTGGAATCGGTGGACGAAAACTTCGACGTGAGCATCCTCACCGAAGGCCGGCGCCCGCTCGATGGCAGCTTCATCGCGCGGCGCTTGGCGCGCTCGGAAGTGATCGCCTGCGCCTCGCCTGAGTACCTGGACAAACGCGGCCGGCCGTCGCATCCCAAAGACCTCGTCGATCACGACACCATGGTGCCGACATTTCTGCGCGAAGTGGTCTGGCACCGCGGCCCTTCCAGCGACGGCGACGCCGGCGAATCGGTCACGCAGGTGCCGACCCGATCGGCGCTGAGCACCGTCCACACCGACACCATGTACGCCGCCGCGCTCGCCGGTCTCGGCATCACCGGGCTGCCGTCGTTCGTGGCCGAAGACGCTTTGATGGAACACGCGCTGGAGCGCGTGCTGCCCGAATGGCATTTGGTGATGACCACGCTCTACGCCGGCATGCCGACGCGCAAACACGTACCAGCGCGCACCCGGGTCTTCGTCGACTTCCTGGTGCAGACCTTCGGCGGCGAAGACCACGACCCGTGGCTGCAGGCGGCGGGTTGCGAGACGCCGGGTTAACCTGCTTCGGAGTGCACTGGCCCTTCGACAGGCTCAGGGTGAGCGGGGCGCGGGGCTAGCGATAAACCTCGATCCGCGTCGCGCCCATCAGCGGCTCCAGCATGCGCGAGAGTGGCCGCAGATCGTTGTAGCGGGCCGCCACTTTGTGTGCATACGCAAAGAATCGCGGCAGGTCTTCGCTGTACCTCGGCTTGCCGTCGCGGTGTTTGAGGCGGCAGAAGATGCCCAGCACCTTCAGGTGGCGCTGCAGGCCCATCCATTCCAGCTCGCGCCAGAACTCGCCGAAGTCGTCCTGCAGCGGCAGCCCGGCCTTGCGTGCGGCCTGCCAGTAGCGCACAGCCCAATCGATCTCCTGCGATTCGTCCCAGGAGATGAAGGCATCGCGCAGCAGCGAGGCCACGTCGTAAGTGATCGGGCCGCGCACCGCGTCCTGGAAATCGAGGATGCCCGGGTTGGAGCCGGCCAGGCCCGCGCAGACCATGAGGTTGCGCGGCATGTAGTCGCGGTGCACGGCGACGGTGGGTTGGGCGAGCGCACTGGCGACGAGCTTGTCGCACGCTGCGGCCCAGGTGGCCTGTTCGTCGGCCGTCCAGGTGACGCCGCATTCGCGCTGCACGCACCACTCGGGGAACAGCACCAGTTCGCGGCGCAGCAAGGCATTGTCATAGGCGGGCAGGGCGCTCGCATCACCGTGGCGCTGCCATTGGACGAGCGCGGTGATGGCGTCGCGCATCAACGAGTCGGCGGCCTTGTTGTCGTCGCGGGCCACGGCCTCTTGCAGCGCCTGCAGGTAGAGCGCGCTGCCGAGGTCGGTCAGCAGCAAGAAGCCGTGGGCTACGTCCTGCGCCAGGATCTGCGGCGCGTTGAGCCCGGCCTGTGCGATCAAGCCGGCGACCTGGATGAACGGGCGTACATCTTCCAGCGGCGGAGGCGCGTCCATCACGATGAAGCTGGCGCCGCCATCGCTGTCGATGCGGAAGTAGCGCCGAAAGCTGGCGTCGCTCGAAGCGCTGCGCAGCGTGTGCGCCTGCAGGCGATGGGCGGGTGCGACGGCGGCCAGCCAGTGCTCGAAGGCGGCCTGGCGCGGGGCGTCGGGCCAAGCGATGGCCGCGCTGTGGTCAGGGCGAAGAAGGTCGGAAGACATGGGGCGGGTCGCCGATCAGGCGCGTCGAACAGGCGTTTTGGCGGGCGAGGCGCAGGGCGTGCCTCGTGGATAATCGATTCTACAAACCACGCTGGCACCGGCGGGCGCCAGACGCGGCGCCTCGTAGCGAGCCAGCTGTGCCTCCCCGTTGTTCTTCTTGAACCTGCCGCCCTTGCTGCCTTCCCCCCGATTCCCTGCGGCTCGTCCGCGTCTGGCCCCGCTTGCCGCGTCGCTCGCGGCGATGCTCGCGGCCGGCGCATGGGCTCAGGCGCCGATGGGACCTGCTCCTGCCGCCAGCGTGTCTTCCGCGGTGCCGGCTGCATCCGCACCCGCGTCGGCGGCTTCGGCCGCTTCGGCCTCCGAAGGTATTGAGCTGCGAATGTCCCCGGCCTTGCAGCCACCGCCCAAGGGCGATGCCGCCAAGCAGTTGCCCATCATCCTGCGCGCCAACGAGTTGCGCGGCCGGCCCGATCTGGAAACCGTCGCCGAAGGCAATGCCGAGTTTCGCCGTGGCGGCGCGGTGATTCGCGCCGACCGGCTGACCTACGAGTACGCCAACGACCAGGCGCTGGCCAAAGGCAATGTGCGCGTCACCAAGGACGGCAACATCTACACCGGCCCGGAGCTGCAGCTCGAAGTCGAACGCTTCGAAGGCTTCTTCCTGAACCCGACTTACCACTTCAGCCGCACCGGCGCCGGCGGCGTGGCGCGGCGCATCGATTTTCTCGACGACCAGCGGGCCGTGGCCACCGATGCCACCTACACGAGTTGCCCGGCCGATGGCTCGGGCACCCCCGCCTGGCTGCTCTCGACCGAGCGGGTCCACATGGACTTCGGCACCAACGAAGGCGTGGCCGAAAACGCGGTGCTGCGCTTCTACGGCGTGCCGATCCTGGGCGCGCCGCGCTTGAGCTTTCCGCTGACCGACGAACGCAAGTCGGGCTGGCTGCCACCGAGCTTCAACCTCGACAGCAAGAGCGGCTTCCAGGTGACGGTGCCGTACTACTGGAACATCGCCCCCAATCGCGATGCGACCTTCACGCCGTCGGTCAGCACGCGGCGCGGGCCGGGCATCGAGTCGCAGATCCGCTACCTGGAGCCCACCTACAACGGTGCGTGGACGCTCAACCTGTTGCCGCACGACAACCTCACTGGCAGCCGCCGCTACGCGCTCAATGCGCAGCACGAAAGCGAGTTGCCGGGCAATGCGCTCTTGCAGCTGCACGTTCTGCGCGTCTCCGACGACGACTACTGGAAAGACTTCCAGCGCGACGTGGTGAGCCCCACGCCGCGCATGTTCGCCTCCGACCTCAAGATCGACAAGCCGCTGGGCAACTGGTCGCTCTACTCGCGCGTGCAACGCTGGCAGATCGAGCAGACGGTCGACGTGGCGAGCCGCATCGAAGCACCTTACGAGCGCGTGCCGCAGATTGGCGCGCGCTACGCCAGCCGCTTCGGCGAGGGCTTCGATGTGGGCTTCGAGACCGAACTGAACCGCTTCGCCAACCCGGCCAACGGCATCAGCGTTGCGCGGCCGACCGGCGTGCGTTTCCACGCCCTCGGCAGCATCGCCCGGCCCTTCGTGCAGCCTGGCTGGACGCTCACGCCCAAAGTCTCGTTCAACGCGGCTTCCTATTCGCTCGATGGCTCTTCGCTCGATGCGCTCGGCAACAGCACCGGAACAGGCACCACGACCACGCCGGTCTACCGGCGCAGCGCCTCGCGCGTCATCCCGACCGTCAGTCTCGACAGCGCCTGGGTCTTCGAGCGCGACACGAGCTGGTTCGGCAAGTCGGTGCGGCAGACGTTGGAGCCGCGTCTGCTCTACGTCAACACGCCGTACCACAACCAGAGCAACCTGCCCAATTTCGACTCGGCCAACAAGGATTTCAACTTCGACGCGATCTTCTCGGAGAACGCCTTCAGCGGCGTCGACCGTGTGTCCGATGGTCAGCAAGTGACTGCCGGCGTGATCACCCGATTCATCAACCCCGAGAGCGGTGCCGAGTCGCTGCGGCTGGGCATTGCGCAGCGATATCTCTTCCGCGACCAGCGCGTCACGCTCACGCCGGATGGGCAGTCCGATGCGCCGATCCAGCAGCGCCTGTCCGACTTGTTGCTGCTCGCCTCGACCACGCTGGTGCCGAGCTGGAACCTCGACGCCTCGGTGCAATACAGCCCCGACACCGACCGAACCATCCGTTCGATCGTTGGTGCGCGCTATTCGCCTGGCCCGTTCCGCACCTTGAGCCTGACCTACCGCCTCTCGCGCGGCCTGAGCGAGCAGTTGGAACTCGGCTGGCAATGGCCGATCTACGGACCGACGCCGGAGCAGAAGCCTTCGCTTCGCACCGAAGGCGGCAGCAGCTCGTGCAAGGGGAGTTGGTACGGCGTCGGCCGGGTCAACTACAGCACGCGCGACAGCCGGCTCACCGATTCGATCTTCGGCCTGGAATACGACGCCGGCTGCTGGATCGGGCGCGTAGTGGCCGAGCGGCTATCGACCGGCCGAAGCGAAGCGACCACGCGCCTGCTGCTCCAGTTGGAGCTGGTCGGCCTGTCCCGGCTGGGCTCCAATCCGCTGCAGGTCTTGAAGGACAATATCCCGGGTTACCGCCTGCTGCGCGACGACCGCAACACGGTTCAATCGACCGCTACCTATGACTGATTCGCCGCGTTTTCATTCCTTCCTGTACCTCGCCTCATGCGGGGTGCTGCGGCGCCGTGCCACGGGTGCATCGGCGTTCTCGCTGGCGCTGCTCATGAGCGTGGCCGCGGGGTTGTCCGTCTCGCCCAACGGTGTGATGGCGCAGGCCGCGCGCAGCACGCCGCGCAGTGCCGACTACATCGTCGCCGTCGTCAACCAGGAATTGGTGACCAACGCCGAACTGGAGCAGCGCATCACCCGTATCCGCGACGAGGCCACGCGCAACAAGACGCAACTGCCGCCGGGCAACGAGTTGCGCAAACAGGTGCTGGACGCGCTGATCGACGAGCGCGTGCAAGTCACCAACGCGCGTGAAAGCGGCCAGCGGCTCGACGATTCCGAACTCGATCGCGCCGTGGCGAACGTGGCCGTGCAAAACCAGATGACGTTGCCGCAGCTTCGCGAGCGCTTGCGCGCGCAGGGCCTGGACTACGCCGCCTTTCGCAACAACGTGCGCGATCAGATGATGATGGAGCGCGTGCGCGAGCGCGAAGTGATGAAGATCATCCGCATCAGCGAGGCCGATGTGGACGCGCTGCTCGACAAGCGCCGCGCCGAAGCCGGCTCCTCGGCCGAATACAACATCGCGCAGATCCTCGTCACCGTGCCGGATGGCGCGAGCGTCTCCGAAACCACCGAACGGCTCGCCAAGGCGCAGGCCGCGCTGGCGCGGGTCAAGGGCGGCGAGGCCTTCGAGACGGTTGCGCGCGACGTGTCGGAAGACGGCAACAAGGCCAAGGGTGGCGTGATCGGCATGCGGCCGGCCGATCGCCTGCCCGATGTGTTCGTCGATGTCGTCAAGACCATGAAGCCCGGCGAGATCTCGCCGACGCTGCTGCGCACCGGCGCCGGCTTCCACGTTCTGCAATTGCTCGAAAAGCGTGAGCCGAGCGCCTTCACTTATCAGCAAACCCGTGCGCGCCACATTCTGCTGCGCGTTTCGCCGCAGTTGACGCAAGAAGCCGCATCCAGCCGGCTGGCGGGGTTCAAGCGCCAGATCGAAGGCGGCAAGAGCTTCGAGCAAATCGCGCGCGATAACTCCGAAGATGGCAGTGCGCCGCAAGGCGGCGAACTCGGCTGGACCTCGCCCGGCCAACTCGTGCCAGAGTTCGAGGAGGCGATGAACGCGCTCGCGCTCAACGGCATTTCCGATCCGGTCATCACCCGCTTCGGCGTGCACCTGATCCAGGTGGAGGAGCGGCGGCAAGCCACGCTCGACACCAAGCAGCAGCGCGAGCAGGCCCGCAACATCCTGCGCGAGCAGAAGTTCGACGACGCCTACGCCGAGTGGATTCGCGACCTTCGCGCCCGCGCCTACATCGAGATGCGCGAGCCGCCGCTTTGATCGCTGTCTCCAAGCTCGGCTGCTGCTGAGCACGCCAACCGCCCGCATGTCCACGCACCAGGCGCGCAAACGCTTCGGCCAGCACTTTCTGGCCGATGGGTCGGTGATCGATGCGATCGTCGGCGCCATCGCGCCGCAAAAGGGCCAGGCGCTGGTCGAAATCGGCCCCGGGCTGGGCGCGATGACGAACCCGCTGGTCGCGCAATGCGGCCGCTTGACGGTCATCGAGCTGGACCGCGACCTGGCCGCGCGGCTGCGCAAGCGCCCGGAGCTGAACGTGATCGAGGCCGATGTGCTGCAGGTCGACTTCGGCGCGCTGGCGGCGACGCTGACCGAGGCGGCCGGCGCCACGTCACCCCAGAAGCTGCGCGTGGTCGGCAACCTGCCCTACAACATCTCGACGCCCATTCTTTTTCACCTGCTCGACGCCGTCGAACATGTGGAAGACCAGCATTTCATGCTGCAGAAGGAAGTGGTCGAGCGCATGGCCGCCGAGCCCGGCACCAAGGACTACGGGCGGCTGAGCGTGATGCTGCAGTGGCGCTACCACATCGAATCGGTGCTGGATGTGCCGCCGGAGTCGTTCGAGCCGCCGCCGCGCGTCGATTCGGCCGTGGTGCGCATGCTGCCCCTGCCGCCGGTCGAAGGAGTTGATTCGGTGGTGTTGGCGGAACTGGTGAAGGTCGCGTTTTCGCAGCGGCGCAAGGTCTTGCGCAACACGCTGGGGCGCTGGCTGGAAGAGCGCCGGTTCGACGGTGAATTCGACGACCGGCGGCGCGCCGAAGAAGTGCCGGTGAGCGAGTATTTGCAACTGGCCGCCAAGCTGAACAACGCTTGAGGCCGGCACACTCGCCGCACCGGGTTCGCAGTGAAGGCGGCGTTAAGCCGCGCTCAGCCACATCGCAGTATCGAACGCACTGCTCATCATCGGCATGTTCATGCCGAAGGTGCTGTTGGCAGCACTCTTGGCGGCCGGCTTGACCGGCTTTTCAGCAACTGTGGGGGCCACATCTGTCGCCCGCTCCCATGACCCGAGTTCTTGGGAGCGGGCTACTGAAAAGAATAGAAACACCTGAAGGGGATTTTTCGCTCCGACCAGAAATCGGCCGCGTCGCGAAAAACATCCAGCAGCGATTCGCGCGCTTCACGGTCGAAGCGCGGGTTGTCGGGCAACTGCTCCAGCACCACGACAAAACCGGTTTGCGAGCCGGCCTTGTGGACCAGATCTGTCATGCAGTCGTAGAGCGCATCGAGGTTCTTGCCGAAGTGGGCCGGAAACGTGAAGGCCTGGGCGATGCTTTCGAGAACATCCTGCTTGGACTGGGCCGCCGTCAGGTTCGCGTAGAGGAAGTGATGTCCGGCGGATTGCGCCGCGAGCATCAGATCTTCGACGCGGTAAGCGCGGATCGATTGAACAATGTTTGGACGGACTGTCTGCAAAAGCATGGTCGCGTTCCTCCTCGAGTCAAAAAAAGAACTTCTACGAAAACTGCAAGAACCGTGTTCTGGTTGTTCTGGTGTCAGGGCCGGATGCGGCTGAAACTGGCGTAGTGGTCGCTGGTGTAAAAACAGGCCTCGGGCGACTTGGGTTGCGCGCCACCGCAGACGATTCGCCTGGCGCCGCGGTCACGCGAACCCTGTGTTCGCACCGTGTATTCGCGATAGAAGCCACGCGGTTGAGAGGGCAGGATCCGTTCGCGATTCGCGAATATCGCGCCATCCTGGTAATTCGGAAACGGGCCGCCGAGGCGGATCAAACGCATCGTCGCTCGGCCCTCCGGCGGCAGCAGCGCCTCCGACACCGTGCCTTGAAGCATCGGCGGCGGCCGGGCTTGGGCCGTGCCGGCAGCAAACGCTGCCAATGCCACCAAAGCAGCCAACAAGGCAATGAGCCCGAGCCTGCGAAGTGGTTGCCAACTTTGTGGCTGACCGATGAAAAACACGGGTAATCCCTAGAAACCGAAGCTTCGATGTTAACGAAAGGGCCCCAAAAGCTCAAGCATCTGCATCAATTCAGGGCGGTAAAGCAGCGAAGTCAGTGAGCGCACGCCTTCTGGAATTTGGCGTCAAAACGCATTTCTAGTGCTCGCTAAGCCCACGCCATGCATCATTTCGAGGCATGGCTGGCGTTTGCGCAAAGCCGTGGGGTTTCCCCGGGCATTGAAAGTTCTTCTTGCAAAGCGCGCGCGCTTGGGCGCGGCTTGTGAGGTGAATGCGGCGCGTGGCTCACGCCAGGGCGCCTACGTGACGACATCTCGCGCAATCCGGGGGTTGACCCGGATTGCGATTTCGCCGCTCGTTGAGGCTGCGGTGCGTTCAGCGCGCTGCGTTGGCGTCGGCCACCGTCAGCGCCGTCATGTTGACGATGCGCCGCACCGTGGCCGACGGCGTCAGGATGTGCACCGGCTGCGCCGCGCCCAGCAAGACCGGCCCGATGGCGATGCCGCCGCCGGCGGCCGTCTTGAGCAAGTTGTAGCTGATGTTCGCGGCGTCGATGTTCGGCAGCACCAGCAGGTTGGCCTAGCCAGTCAGTGCGCTGTGTGGCATCAGTTCCTTGCGATAGGCGGCGTCGAGCGCGGTATCGCCATGCATTTCGCCATCGACTTCGAGCCATGGCGCTTGCACCTGCAGCAGCGCCAGCGTGTCGCGCATCTTGATGGCCGACGGCTGGTTGCTGGAGCCGAAGTTGCTGTGCGAGAGCAGGGCGGCCTTGGGCGCCAGGCCGAACCGCATCATTTCCTCGGCGGCCATGATGGTCAGCTCGGCGAGCTGCGCGGCGGTCGGGTCGTAGTTGACGTGTGTGTCGACCAGCATCACCTGCCGGCCCGGCAGGATCAGCCCGTTCATGCAGCCGTAGGTCTTGGCGCCGGCGCGCTTGCCGATCACCTGGTCGATGTAGTGCAGGTGCAGGTTGGTCGTGCCCCAGGTGCCGCACAGCATGCCGTCGACCTCGCCGCTCTTGAGCAACATGGCGCCGATCAGCGTGAGGCGGCGGCGCATTTCGATCTTGGCGAGCTGGGCCGTCACGCCCATGCGCTCGGTCATCTTGTGGTAGCTCTGCCAGTAGGCGCGGAAGCGGTGGTCGTTCTCGGTGTTGACCACGTCGTAGTCGACCCCGGGAGAGAGCCGCAGGCCGAACTTTTCGCAGCGCTGGGCGATGATTTCCGGCCGGCCGATCAGCGTGGGCCGTGCCAGCCCCTCGTCGACGATCACCTGCACCGCGCGCAGAACGCGCTCCTCTTCGCCCTCGGCAAAGGCCACGCGCTTGTTCACCGCGCGCTTGGCGAGCGCGAAGATCGGCTTCATGGTCGTGCCGGAGGCGTAGACGAAGGTCTGGAGCTTTTCGCGGTAGGCATCCATATCCAGGATCGGCCGCGCGGCCACGCCGGAATCGGCAGCGGCTTGCGCCACGGCCGGCGCGATCTTCATCATCAGCCGCGGATCGAAAGGCTTGGGGATGACGTATTCCGGCCCGAAACTCAGGTTCGCGCCCACATAGGCAGCGGCCACGACTTCGCTCTGCTCGGCCTGCGCCAGTTCGGCGATGGCATGGACCGCGGCGATTTCCATCTCGATCGTGATCGTGGTTGCGCCCGAATCGAGCGCGCCGCGGAAGATGTACGGGAAGCAGAGAACGTTGTTGACCTGGTTCGGGTAGTCGGTGCGGCCGGTCGCGATGATCGCGTCGCTGCGCACTTCGAGCACCAGTTCCGGCAGGATCTCGGGCGTGGGGTTGGCCAGCGCGAAGATCATCGGGTTGGGCGCCATCTTGGCGACCATTTCCTTCTTGAGCACGCCGCCGGCGGAAAGGCCCAGGAAGATGTCTGCGCCGTCGATGACCTGCGAGAGCGAGCGGTGTTCCGTCTTCTGCGCGAAGACGATCTTGTCTTCGTCCATCAGCTCGGTGCGGCCTTCGTAGACGACACCGGCGAGGTCGGTCACCCAGATGTTCTCGCGCGGCAGGCCGAGCTTCATCAGCAGGCCCAGGCAGGCGAGTGCTGCGGCACCGGCACCTGACGTGACCAGCTTGACCGAGCGAATGTCCTTGCCGCTGACCTTGAGCGCGTTCAGCACGCCCGCGCCCACCACGATCGCCGTGCCGTGCTGGTCGTCGTGGAAGACCGGGATCTTCATGCGCGCGCGCAGGGCGCGTTCGACGTAGAAACAATCCGGCGCCTTGATGTCTTCGAGATTGATGCCGCCGAAGGTGGGTTCGAGCGCGGCGATGTGGTCGATCAGCTTGTCGAGGTTGTTCTCGGCGATTTCGATGTCGAACACATCGATGCCGGCGAACTTCTTGAACAGCACGCCCTTGCCTTCCATCACCGGCTTCGAAGCCAGCGGGCCGATGTCGCCCAGGCCGAGCACGGCGGTGCCGTTGGTGATGACGGCGACCAGGTTGCCGCGCGCGGTGTACTTGAAGGCGTTGGCCGGGTCGGCCACGATTTCTTCGCAGGCATAAGCCACGCCTGGCGAATAGGCGAGCGCCAGGTCGCGCTGGTTGACCATCTGCTTGGTCGCGGCGATGGAGATCTTGCCGGGCGTCGGGAACTCGTGGTATTCGAGCGCGGCCAGGCGCAACTCAGCGGCTTTTTGTTCGGATGTGGACATGCGTCTTGTCTCGGCTGTGGTTGCGGTGAGAAGCGCCGCGTGTGAGTGGTGTCGTTGTCGAAACCGGCGGGGAAAATGATTGTAGGAGTGAAGCCCGCAAGAAATGCCATTTGCGCCGGTGCCCAGCCCATGCAAATCGGCATGAGCTTTATTCGCGGATGGCATCAGCGTAAAGCGCCGAGGGCTGTGTGGTCGATGCGCAAAACTGCGTAGCGCCGAGGCGGCGAGGTTCCGCAATACTGCCCGTCCGTCCCATGACCGACTCACCCAGCCCCCCACCCGGCGCGCGCAGCGCGTCTGCGGCCCCGGCGCGCCCGTGGCGTTGGCGCCGGCCGGTGCTGTGGAGTGCGCTGGTCGGGCTGCTGGTGGTGGCGCAATCGGCGCTCGTGTGGCTCACCATCAACTACGAAAGCGCCCGCGCGCTGGAGCAGACCGATGCCGCCGCGACGAGCGCCGCCGGTGATGTCCATCAAGCGCTCGCCCGCGATCAGCAAAGCCTGCAGGCACTGCTCTGGAACGACCCGCCACCCGACCACTGGCATGCCGAGGCGGTGGCGCTGCTGCATGCGCGCCGCGAGCTGCTGCGCATCGAGCGGCGTGATGCCAGCCAGCGCATCGTCGAGGCGGTCGATTCGCCGTTCCAGCCGCCGTTGTTCGCGATGATCGCGCGGCAGGAAATGGATCTGGACACCGAGCTGGCCTGCGTCGCCTCGCAGCGTCTCTCGGCACCGGCGTATTCGCGCAGCTATTTCGTGCCGGCGCGTGATGGGCTGGGTGCCGAGGTCATGGACCTGTGCGTGCCGGTGATGCGCGGTGGCCAGCCCGATGGCTTCATGACGGCGACTTTTTCGCTCACCCGCCTGCTCGAAGAGATCGTGAGCCCGGAGCTGCTGCGCGCGCATGAGCTGACCTTCGTCGAAGGCGACGGCACCCGGCTCGCGCGCGCCGGGCTGCGGCGCGGCGCGCGGGTGTTCGTGGCTGAGCGGCTGGTGGATCTGTCGGGCATTACGCTGCAGTTGCGCGCCGACAGCGTGGCGGGCAACCCGCAGCTCATTCCCAACCTGGCCGTTGCGCTGGTGCTCGGCCTGTCGTTTGCGCTGGCGGTCGTCGTTGGCCTGCTGGTGCGCGATGTGCGCCGCCGCGCCGGTGCCGAAGCCGCGCTCGCCGAGGCGCTTGCATTCCGCAAGGCGATGGAAGATTCGCTGGTCACCGGACTGCGCGCGCGCGACCCGAGCGGCCGCATCACCTATGTGAACCCGGCGTTTTGCGAGATGGTCGGCTTCGAGGCGGCCGAACTCGTCGGCCAGACCACGCCGCCGTATTGGCCGCCCGAGAAGGCCGGCGAATACGCTGCGCGCCAAGGCATTCGGCTGAGCACGCGTGCCTTCATCGGCGAGCCGCCAGGCACCGACCTGCCGGTGCATGAATCGAAGACCCAAGAATCGATGGTCCGCGAGACCCGGCTGCGCGAATCGCGCGAAGGCTTCGAAACGGTCTTCATCCGCCGCACCGGCGAGCGCTTCGCGGTGCTGATCTTCGAAGCGCCGCTGGTCGATGGCAATGGCCGCCACACCGGCTGGATGAGCGCGGTGCTCGATGTGAGCGCGCAGCGCCGCGTCGAAGAGATCTCGCGCCAGCAGCAGGAGCGCTTGCAAGCCACCGCGCGGCTCGCCACCGTCGGCGAAATGGCTTCGCTGCTGAGCCATGAACTCAACCAGCCGCTTGCTGCCATCGCGAGCTATGCGGCGGGTTCGTTGAACCTGCTGGGCGATGCGATCGCCGCGGGCGAAACGGCCGAGGGCAAAAGAGCGATCGAACCCGACACGCTGCCCATGCTCCAGCACGCGACCCAGCGCATCGCCGAGCAAGCCGAGCGCGCTGGCCGCGTCATCAAGAGCGTGCATGACTTCGTGCGCCGCCGCGAGCAGGCGCGCGAGGCGATGCGTGTCGATGTGCTGATCGATGCGGTGCTGCCACTGGTGCGGCTGCAGGCGCGCAAGAGTGGCACGCGGGTAGAGGTCGATCTGCCCGAATCGCCCGAGGCGTTGCCGCGCGTCGTTTGCGACCGCACGATGGTCGAGCAGGTGCTGCTCAACCTCACGCGCAACGGCATCCAGGCCATGGAAAACCACCGCGCCGATGTGGATCGAGTGCTGTGCATCCGCGTGCGTTCGGTCGATGCGCGCTGGGTGCGCTTCGCCGTGCTCGACCGTGGGCCAGGCATCGCGGCGGATGTGAGCCAGCGGCTGTTCACGCCGTTCTTCACGACACGCAGCGAAGGCATGGGGCTGGGGCTGAGCCTGTGCCGCACGGTGATCGAGCAGCATGGCGGGGTGCTGGATTTCGAGAATCTGCCGGTGGCGGCCGATGGAACGGGTGGGGGCACCGAGTTCCGGTTCACGCTGCCGGCGGAGAGCGCCGAGCGGCCGCGGCGCGCGGTGCGCGTGCTTGATGCAACATCGGAGGTGCGTTCATCGACAGCGGCCGACACAGCGGCTGTTTCAGAACACGGCCTCGACGCCCTGCCAACCCCCACCGACACCACCCGCCCATGACGCTCCCCGGCCTTCCCCGCCTCGGCTTGCCCGTCGTCTACCTCGTCGATGACGAAGACGTGGTGCGCGACGCGCTCGCCTGGTTGTTGCGCTCACGGCGCCTGCTCTCCGAGGGCTTTGCGAGCGCCGAAGCCTTCGAGGCGATGCTGGCGACCCAACTCGCGAATGTCGGGTCCGGTGCCAGCATCGGGGCCGCAACCGGCAGCACCAGCCCCGCCTGGCCCACGTCGCCAAGCTGCCTCGTGCTCGACGTGCGCATGCCCGGCACCAGCGGCCTGGTGCTGTTCGACAGGCTGGCCGAGCGTGGTTTGCTGCGCGCGCTGCCGGTGATCTTTTTGACCGGCCACGGCGACGTGCCCACTGCCGTGGCGGCGGTCAAGCGCGGCGCGCTCGATTTCGTCGAAAAGCCGTTCTCCGACAACGCGCTGGTCGACCGCATCGAGCAGGCGCTGGAGCACAGCGAGGCCGCCATCCGCGAGCGCCTGGCGCGCGACACGCTCGCGCGCCGCCTGGCCGAGCTGACCGACCGCGAGCGCGACGTGATGCGCCTGGTGATCGATGGCCGCCCCAACAAGCTGATCGCCGACGAGCTCGAGATCAGCGTGCGCACGGTCGAAGTGCACCGCGCGCGCGTGTTCGACAAGATGGACGTGAAGTCGGCCGTCGAGCTGGCCAACGTGCTGCGCGACCACGGCGCCGCGCCGACGCGGTGACAATCCGGGCATGTCCCTCGGCGAGTTCGACCTCATCCAGAAGTTTTTCACCCGCTCGGTCAAGCGCGCCGCGCTCGGCGTGGGCGACGATTGCGCGCTCTTTGCCACCTCGCCCGGCATGCAGCTCGCGGTGTCGAGCGACATGCTGGTCGAAGGCCGGCATTTCCTCTCCACCGTCGCGCCGGAGCGGCTCGGTCACAAGGCGCTGGCCGTCAACCTGAGCGACCTGGCGGCCTGCGGCGCCAAGCCGGTCGCCTTCACGCTGGCGCTCGCGCTGCCGCGGGCGGATGAGCGCTTTCTCGAAGGCTTCTCACGCGGCCTGCTCGCATTGGCCGATCTCCACGATTGCGAACTGATCGGCGGCGACACCACCCAAGGCCCGCTCAACATCTGCATCGCCGTCTTCGGCGAAGTGCCAGTGGGCAACGCCTTGCTGCGCTCCGGTGCCAAGCCCGGCGACGATCTTTACGTGAGCGGCACGCTGGGCGATGCGCGCCTCGCGCTCGAAGTCTTCCGCGGAGCTGTTGCACTCGAAGGCACGAGCTTCGACGCCGTGCGCAGCGCGATGGAAACGCCACAGCCGCGCGTCGCGCTCGGCATGGCGCTGCGCGGCATTGCGACGAGTGCGATCGACGTGTCGGACGGCCTGCTGGGCGACCTCGCACACGTGCTGCGTCGTTCCGGCGTGGGCGCCACACTCGAAATCGATGCCATGCCGCGCAGCACCGTGATGGCCGCGCAAACCGTGGCCTGGCAACGCGAATGCACGCTGGCCGGTGGTGACGACTACGAACTGATCTTCAGCGCACCGCCGGCGCTGGCCGAGCCAGTGCGCGCGGCGGCTCGCGAGGCGCAGACGGGCGTCACACGCATCGGCCGCATCGAGGCGCAGGCGGGGCTGCGTTTGATCGACCGCGACGGGTTGGCGGTCGAGAACCGCTTCGGCTCCTTCGATCATTTCCGTTCATGACCGTGGCCGACCTCAACCCGCCGGTCGCCCTCGCGCCGCGCAAGCCCACCTGGCGCTTTTTGCTCTCGCACCCGGCGCATGCCATCGCGCTCGGCTTCGGCAGCGGCATGTCGCCCATCGCGCCGGGCACAGTCGGCACGCTGTGGGCGTGGGTGTCGTTCCTGGTGCTGTCGCGCTACCTGAACGCCGCGCAATGGGCCATGTTGATCGGCGGCGGCACGCTGGTCGGCTGGTGGGCCTGCACGGTGACAGCGCGGCACCTGGCCGTGGCCGACCCGGGCGCCATCGTGTGGGACGAAATCCTCGCCTTCTGGCTGGTGCTCTGGCTCGTCACCCCCGCCAGCGGCTGGGCGCAGCTGTGCGCCTTCGCGCTATTCCGCTTTTTCGACGCCGCCAAACCCGGTCCGGTGGCCTGGGCCGACGCGCTTTTCAAGCTGCGCCGCGGACAGAGCATCGGCTGGGCACAGGGCTTCGGCATCATCTTCGACGACTACGTGGCGGCCCTTTGCGCGCTGCTGGTCATCGCCTTGTGGAAATTCCTATGACCCAATTCGAACCCGCCGTTCTTGCGCTCGCCGACGCCTTGGGCGCCCGCGGCGCCAAACTCGCCACGGCCGAATCCTGCACCGGTGGCTTGATCGCAGCGGCCTGCACGGCCGTGGCCGGGTCGAGCGACTGGTTCGAGCGTGGCTTCGTGACCTACTCGAACGACGCCAAGACCGAATCGCTGGGCGTGCCGGCCGAGTTGATCGCCGCGCATGGGGCCGTCAGCGCCGAAGTGGCTCGCGCCATGGCCGAAGGCGCGCTGCAGCATTCACGCGCCGGCCTGGCGGTGGCTGTGACCGGCATCGCCGGTCCGACCGGCGGCAGCCCGAGCAAACCGGTCGGCACCGTGTGGATGGCCGTGGCGCGCCGAGGCGAAGCGGCGCAGGCCGAATTGCTGCAGTTGAAAGGCGACCGCGCCGCCGTGCGCGAGCAGACAGTAACTGCCGCGCTGGCGCGTTTGCTGGTGCTGGTGGGCGAATGAGCATCCTCGTCGCCGCCAACTTCGATGCAGACGAATGGGCCGCCTGGTGGCCGGCGCTGCAAGCCGCCTTGCCCGGTGAACACCTGATCCGCGGACGCAGCGAAGCACCCGCCGAAGCCATCGACGTGGCCTTGGTCGCCAACCCACCGCTTGGCGCACTGCAAGGCCTGCCGCGATTGGCGCTGATCCAGTCGCTC
The DNA here is from genome assembly GCA_026224975.1 of Rhodoferax sp. GTDB lineage: Bacteria > Pseudomonadota > Gammaproteobacteria > Burkholderiales > Burkholderiaceae_C > LMDS01. The sequence goes on from JAMFRW010000262.1 coordinate 22,741, forward strand.
TGGGCCGGCGTCGACAAACTGCTCGCCGATGCGACTGTGCCCGCCGAGGTGCCACTCGCGCGAATGGTCGATCCGGCGATGAACGACGCGATGGCCGAAACCGCGCTCTGGGCGGTGCTCGGCCTGCACCGGGGCACGTTTGCCTATGCCGCACAGCAGCGTGATCGCGTCTGGCGCCAGCACCCGCAACGCCGCGCCGACGAGATCCATGTCGCCGTCCTCGGCCTCGGCCAGATGGGCCGCACCGCAGCGCAGCGACTGGCGCGCAATGGCTACCGCGTGACGGGCTGGAGCACGCGCGCAATGGCCGTGGTCGAAGGCATCACCACCGCCGCCGGCGACGCCGCGCTGGCCGAGGTGTTGGCCAGCGCGCACATCGTCGTCAACTTGCTGCCGCTCACGCCCGCCACGCGCGGCATCTTCGGCGCATCGACATTCGCTGCGATGCCAGCAGGCGCCAGCCTCGTCAACTTGGCGCGCGGCGCGCATGTGGTCGATACTGACCTGCTCGCAGCGCTCGACAGCGGCCACCTGCAACACGCCGTGCTAGATGTCTTCCACAGCGAGCCACTGCCGGTAGAGCATCCGTTCTGGTCACACCCGAACATCACCGTGCTCCCCCACGTCGCAGCCCAGACCGATCCGCGCAGCGCCGCGGTGATTGCGGCGCGCAACGTGCAGGCGCTGCGCCAGGGCCAGCCGCTCGCCGATCGCGTGGATCGGCGGCGCGGGTATTGAGCTCAGCTCAAGCCGTCAACGCCAACCGCGGCATCGCCACGCGATTGCGCCCCGTACCCGGCGCAGCCGCTGTGCATTCCACCGCCATCAACACCAGCCGCTTCAGCCCATCCCAAGGATCCAGCGGCCAGTCCGGATGTTTTAGCCCTTTGACGAGACCGTCGCACACCTGCGCCGCTTCGAGCAAATGCGCCACGGCGTTGTCGGTCAGCATCGGCACAGCGCGTTCGAAGAGGCGCTCCTTGGCGCCCCAGACGCGGGACTCGCGCAGGGCCATGGGCAGCGGTTTGCCGGCGTTCACGGCGTCTTTCACGCGCTTCAGGCCGCGGATGTCTTCGGCGAGAGTCCAGTGGACCAGCACGGCTGCTTCGCCTTCGGCTTGCAGGCCTTCGAGCACTCGCAACGCGCGCCCGACCTGGCCGGCGAGAACGGCTTCGCCGAGCTTGAAAACGTCGTAGCGGGCCACGTTCAGCACCGCCGCTTCGATCTGCTCGAAGGTGAGTTCACCGGCACCGTAGAGCAGGCCGAGCTTCTGGATTTCCTGGTGCGCGGCGAGCAGGTTGCCTTCCACGCGATCGGCAAAAAATGCCAGCGTGCGCTGCCCGGCTTCACCGCCCTGAACGCGCTGGCCTTGCGCCGCAAGCCTTTGCGCGATCCACTGCGGCAGCGCCTTGCGGTCGATGGGGTCGACGCGCAAGGTCACGCCGGCCGCATCGAGCGCGGTGAACCAGGCGCTGCTTTGCTGCTGGCGGTCGAGCTTGGGCAACTGCACCAGCGTGATCACGTCGTCGTTCAGGTGCTGGCAGTAGCGCTGCAGCGCATCCGAACCGTCCTTGCCCGGCTTGCCGGAAGGGATGCGGATTTCGATCAACTGGCGGTCGGCGAACAGGCTCAGCGCCTGCGAGGCGCCGAGCAGGCCGCTCCAGTCGAAGTGCGCACCGGCGACGGTGTGAACCTGCCGCTCGGTGCAGCCTGCCGCGCGTGCCGCAGCGCGGATGGCGTCGCCCGCCTCTTGCGCCAGCAGCGGCTCGTCGCCCCACACGGTGTAGATGGGCCGCAGGCCTTTTTGCAGGTGGCTCGCGATCTGGTCGGCGCGGATCTGCATCAGAGAGGTCGCATCAAACCTGCACCGAAGCCAGGCGCCGCAGCACCTGCGCGACGATGTCGCTCTGCATGGCGCGGTAGAGCGTGGCCTCTTCCTGCTCCTTGGCGAGCGCAAGGGTTTCGATGTAGCTCAGGTCGCGGTTGAGCAGAATTTCGGTCGGCGCGATCAAATCCTTGCCGGCCACGGTGCGCAGGCGAAAGTTGAAGCGCGATCGCAACTGGAACTCACGCACCTGGCCGACGGCGGTGGAGGCCACCACACTCTTCTCGCGTGCATCGGCGATGGCTTCGAGCACCACCTGCGCCTGGGCCGCGGCTTCGACCACCAGCGTCGTTGTGCTGGCGTTGATGCTGGCGGTGAGTTCGGCGAGCAGCGGCGAACGCGGCTTGAAGCCGGTGAGCTGGATGGTGCGGAACTTGAGTTCCGGCGGGCGCCGCAGCCCGAAGCCGCACCCGGCCAGCAGCAGCGCCGCGGCACCGCCGATCAAGAGGCTGCGGCGGCGGACGAGATGCATCTGCAAGTCCGTCATCAGAGGACGATGTTGACGAGCCGGCCCGGCACCACGATGACCTTCTTCGGCCGCTTGCCTTCGGCGAACTTGATGAAGTCGGGGCTGTGCAGAGCTGCCGATTCGATGGTGTGCTTGCCGGCGGCGGCGGGCACCTTGAAGGAGCCGCGCAGCTTGCCGTTGACCTGCAGCATCAGCTCGATCTCGTCTTGCACCAGCGCGGCGTCATCGACCAGCGGCCAGGGCGCGTCGAGCAGATCGCCGAACGCCTTGGTGTACCCGAGCTGCGCCCACATCGCATGCGTGGTGTGCGGCGCGACCGGGTAGAGCGCGCGGATGAGGATGCCCAGGCCTTCGCGCAACGCGGCGGCATCGGCCGGCGTGTCCAGCAAGGGCGCGGCTTCGAGCGCGTTCAGCAGCTTCATCGCGCCGGAGGCGACGGTGTTGTATTGCAGGCGGTCGTAGTCGTGGCTGATCTGGCGCAGCAGCAGGTGCACTTCACGGCGCAAGTCCTTCGCGGCCGCGCTGCCGCCTGTGAGTTCATCGCCCGCCGACTGGATACGCGCCGCGTTCTTGGCCGCAAATGCCCACAGCCGGCGCATGTAGCGGTAGGCGCCTTCGGCACCCGAATCGGACCAGGTCGCGCTCTGGTCGGGCGGCGCCGCGAACATGGTGAAGAGCCGCGTCGAATCGGCGCCGAAGCGCGCGATGATGTCGCGCGGCTCGACCACGTTGTTCTTCGACTTCGACATCTTCTCGATGCCGCCCAGCACCACCGGCAGGCCATCGGCCACGGCCGTGGCGCTCACAGGGTGACCCTTCTCGTCGTAGGCCACGCTCACTTCGGCCGGGTAGAACCAGCGCCGCTTGCCACCACCTTCGTCGCGGTAGAACGACTCGTTGAGCAGCATGCCCTGGGTGAAGAGCTTGGTGAATGGCTCGCCGTGCGTCACCAGGCCGGCGAGCTTGCCGTCACGGCCGGGCACGCGGATGTCGCGCATCGCCATGGTCCAGAAGCGCGCGTACAGCAGGTGCAGCACCGCATGTTCGATGCCGCCGATGTATTGATCGACCGGTGCCCAATACTCGGCGCGCTCGTCGAGCATCGCATCGTTGCTGTCGGGGCACGTGTAGCGCATGAAGTACCAGGCCGAATCGACGAAGGTGTCCATCGTGTCGGTCTCGCGCCGCGCCGGTTGGCCGCAGTTCGGGCAGGCGACGTTCAGGAACGACTCGCTCTTGTTCAGCGGATTGCCCGATCCATCGGGGATCAGGTCTTCCGGCAGCACGACCGGCAGATCCTTCTCGGGCACCGGCAGCGCGCCGCAGGCCGCGCAATGAATGATCGGAATCGGCGTGCCCCAGAAGCGCGGGCGGCTGATGCCCCAGTCGCGCAGGCGCCAGGTCGTCTTCTTGCCGCCGAGGCCTTTTTGCTCGAGCGCCTTCGCGATCGCGTCGATCGCGACCTGGTAGGCCAGGCCGCTGTAGTTGTCGGAGTTGATCGTGACCGAGCGTTCGCCGCTCACGTCCTTGAGCCCGTACCATTCCTGCCAATGGTCGTAGGTGAAGTGCGGTTCGCCGTCGACGTGCACGACCTGCAGCACGTCGATGCCGTACTTTTTCGCAAAGGCGAAGTCGCGCTCGTCGTGCGCGGGCACGCCCATGACCGCGCCGTCGCCGTACGACATCAGCACATAGTTGCCGACCCACACCGGCACCTGCGCGCCGGTGAGCGGATGGATGACCATCAGCCCGGTGGGCAGGC
>JAMFRW010000263.1 GCA_026224975.1 Rhodoferax sp.
ATCGTCTCGGTCAAGAACGGCGTGGCGCTGATGCAGAAGAAAGAAGGCTCTGCCGTGCCGGTGGTTCGCGCGGCGGTTTGATTCAACGGCTCTATCAGAGCTGGAACCCCACCCACAGCACCAGGCCTTCGGCCACATCGCGCAGCAGGCCGGGCTGCTTGGGTGTGCAACTCGTGGCGTTGGCGCGTTCGTGCTCGAACCAATCCGCGAACAGGGCCACATCGGCCGGTTCGTGGAAGGCGACCATCAGCTCGTAGTTGAGGAAGAGGCTGCGGCTGTCGAAGTTGGCGGAGCCGGCGAGGGCGAGGGCATCGTCGACGACGGCGAGCTTGGCGTGCTGCATGTGCGGCGTGAGCCAGATGCGGCCGCCGGCGGCGGCGAAGCTGCGCAAGGCGCGGGCGCGGGCCACGTCCGACATGCCGTGGTTGGAGCGCGCGGGCAGCAGCAGGTCGACCGTCACACCGCGGCGCGCCGCCAGGCACAAGGCCATCAGCAGCGATGAATCGGGAACGAAATACGGCGTGACGAGCGCGATGCGGCGTTGGGCGCGGTAGGCTGCGGTGACGAGCAGCGAGTAGACGGTGTCGTCGATCTGGTCGGGGCCGGAGGCGATGAGTTGTGCGCCGAGTGCGTCTTCGCCCCGTGACGGTTCGGCCGGCGCCAGGGCCGCGACCGAGAACACCGGCTTGCGCCCGCTCGCAAAGGCCCAGTCGCGCTCGAAGAGATCGCTGGCCTGCTGCACGAATCGGCCTTGCAGGTCGAAGCTCAGGTCGTGCCACGCCGGTTGGTCGCCGCTCGCTTCGAAGTATTCGCGCGCCAGGTTGCGCCCGCCGCACCAGAGCCGGCGCGTCTCGTGCGCGGCATCGGTGATCAGCATCTTGCGGTGATCGCGCAGGTTGGTGCGTCCCTTGAGCGGCGAATGCAACGGCGGCACGAAGAGCAGGAACTCACCGCCGCAATCGGTGAGCGCCTTGAGCTTGGGCCGGCCAGCCATCAGGCTGCCCAGGCCGTCGAGCAGCAGGCGCACCCGCACGCCGGCGCGCGCTTTGGCGCACAGGCGCTCGATGACGGCTTCACCGAGTGGGTCGCGGCCGATGATGAAGGTGCAGAGGTCGATCGAATGCCGGGCCTTGTCGATGACCTGCCACAGCGCTTGCAGCGCCGCGTCGCCATCCGCATGTAGCGCGAGCGCGCGATAGGCCGCGGGCGCGGGCTGCCGCAGCGCGAGAGCCGTCTGGATCGCCCACGGCTCCTCAGCCGATTCGTTCGGCGCCACCGCGGGTGGGGCAATGCGCCGTGGTCGGGCCTGCTTGCGCGAACCGAAGGCCAGAAAGGACGGCAGCGCCACGTAGGGAATCAGCAGGATGAACAGCACCCAAGCGATGGCCGCGGTCGGGTGGCGGCGGTGCTGGAGCACGTGCGAGGCGATCACGTAGATCAACACGGCGATGACGGTGACCATGCCGTGCAGGGTCAGCCAGTAGGTGAGCGTGAGCGCCGGGAACATCATCGCTTCGACCTTAACCCATCGCCTTGCTGTTGCCGCGGCCTGTGCCAACAAGGTGGCGACCTCATCGCCACATAGCCGCGCTGCGCACAAGGTGTTCGCGGTAGTGGCGTGAAGTCCGGGCACGGCACACTGCGAGCCCGTTCATCCACCACCGTCAGGAGACAGCCATGATCGAAAAGACCGCCAGCGTGCATTGGGAAGGCCGAGGCAAGAAGGGCCAGGGCCAGATCAGCACCCAGACGCCTGCGTTGAAGGCCTACCCCTACGGCTTCGGCAGCCGCTTCGAAGACGACCGCCGTGGCACCAACCCCGAAGAACTGCTCGGCGCCGCGCATGCCGCCTGTTTCACCATGGCGTTTTCGTTCGCCTGCGACAAGGCCGGCTTCTCGACCGACTCGGTCGACACCACCGCCAAGGTGCGGCTCTCACCGCAAGGCGATGGCTTCGTGATCGACCACATCGAGCTGCGGCTGGAAGCCACGATGCCCGGCATCGACGACGCGACCTTCCAGGAAATCGCCAAGGCCGCCAAGCAAGGCTGCCCGCTGTCGAAGGCGCTCGCCAGCGTGCCCGAGATCGCGATGACGGCGGTACTGCGGAGCTGAATCGCCACGCGCGAGGAACGCCACGCTGCGCAGCACCGCGCGCTACGCGTTGCTCGTCGCGCGCACTTCCTCGATGCTCGTGATGCCGGCGAGCACCTTCTGGATGCCGTCGTGGCGCAGCGTGCGCATGCCTTCGCGCAGGGCAGTCTGCTGCAGCGCTTCGGCGCGCGCGCCGGTCTGCACCAGGCGGCGCATCTCGCGCGAGATGACCATCAGCTCGTGCAGGCCCGCGCGGCCCTTGAAGCCGCTGTTGTCGCAGACCTTGCAGCCGGGGCTGTGGTGCATCATCAGGCGGCCATCGCGGCTGTGGCGCTGGGTCCATTCGGCCAGCACGTCGTCGCGCGTCTGTGGCGCTTCGGCGCCGAAGGCGTACATGTAGTCGGTCAGCAGTTCGCCGATGTCTTCGTCGGTCGCCGGCCGGCTCTTGCGGCAGACGCTGCAGAGCCGCCGCACCAGCCGCTGTGCCAGCACGGCGAGCAATGAGTCGGCGAAGTTGAACGGGTCCATGCCCATGTCGAGCAGGCGGGTCACGGTTTCGGGCGCGCTGTTGGTGTGCAGCGTGCTCAGCACCAAGTGGCCGGTGAGCGAGGCTTCCACGGCCATGTGGGCGGTTTCGGTGTCGCGGATTTCGCCGACCATGATCACGTCGGGATCGGCCCGCAGGAAAGCGCGCAGCGCCTTCGCAAACGTCCAGTCGATCTTTGGGTTGATCTGCACCTGGCGCAGGCCGGCCTGGGTGATTTCGATCGGGTCTTCGGCCGTCCAGATCTTGCGCTCGGGCGTGTTGATGTGGGCGAGCGCCGAGTGCAGCGTGGTCGTCTTGCCGGAGCCGGTGGGCCCCACGCACAGCACCATGCCGTAAGGCCGCTCGATGGCGTTCTTGAGCTGCGTGATGTTGTAGTCGGAGAGGCCCAGCCGGTCGAGCGGCAGCGGCTTGGCCGAGGCCAATATGCGCATCACCACGTCTTCCAGCCCGCTGTTGGTCGGGATCGCGGCCACCCGCAGTTCGATCTTGTGCTGCGGCGAGAACTTGGCGAAGTTGATCTTGCCGTCCTGCGGCTTGCGGCGCTCGCTGATATCCAGATCGCACATGATCTTGATGCGGGCGATCAGCGCGTTGCGGTAGTTGGGCGGCAGCTCGAGGTAGGTGCGCAACGCGCCGTCCTTGCGGAAGCGGATGCGGATCTTCTCCTTGCCGGGATAACTCTCGATGTGGATGTCGGAGACGCCGTCCTTGTGCGCCTCGATGATCATGTTGTTGATCAACCGCACCAGCGAGTTGTCGGACTGTTCGATGGGCCGCTCGTCATCCGAGCTGGCGCGGTCCAGACCTTCCTTCTCCAGCGTTTCCACGAGCTTGTCGGTGTCGTGGATCTCGAAGTTCAGCGGGATCGCCGGGTCTTCGGCCGCGGCGCGCGGCGTGGCACTGGTGGCGCCGATCTTGTCGTAGGCCGCAAAGAGCACCGCGTCCATCGAGCGGCATTGCGCCAGCACCGGCACCAGCTTCATCTGTGTGCTGAACTCGACCTCGTCGACCGCGCTGCGGCGGCGCGCCGGATCGTCCAGCGCCACGATGAGGCGGCCGTCGCGCAACAGCAGCGGCATCACCTGCAGGCGCGTGGCCAGCGCATACGGCACCTTGCGCAGCGCATCGGGCTCGACCGGGAAGGCATCCAGGTCGACCAGCGGGTAGCCCATCTTGCGGGCGAGTGCCACCTGCAGGTCTTCCCGCGAGACCACGCCCATTCGCACCAGCAACTCGCCCAGCGGCACGCCGCGGTCGACCTGCTGCTGCGCGAGCGCCTCCTTCAATTGATCTTCGCTCACCATGCCGAGCGACTTGAGCGCCTCGCCGATGCGCACCATCGGCATCTTCGACTGGCGCGCGATGGCTTCCAGCAACTGGTCGGGCGAGACCACATGCCGCATCACCAGGATGTCGCCCAGCTTCTGGCTGCGCATGTCCTGCTGCACATCGGCGGCCTGCTCCACTTGCGCCTTGGTGGCCACGTTGAGTTCGATCAGCACATCACCGATGCGCGGGCCCACGTCGAAAGCGGTGTAGCTGCCGCGCGGCGCAAACTGCCGCTGCACGCTGCCATCGTCGCCCACCGGCGGGAAGAGGAAGAGGCCGTATTCGTTCTCCACATGGCCGATGGTGTGGCCGGTGATCTCGGTGCCCTTGCCGAACTCCACCTTGTAAGGCGTGCTGGCGCGGCGGTTCAGCAAGGCTGCATGCGGGTCGCCAGTGGGCGGCGGCAGGGGAGCCAGCGGCGTCGTCAGCGTGAGCATCTTGAACTGGTCGAAGCGCAGCCCGAGCGTGGTGCGCGCCGGCGGAAACTGCACCCGCGCCACCATTTGGTCGGGCAGGAACAACGTCATGCGCGCGTTCATGCGCTTGTCGTTGCGGGCGATGATCAGGCAGGCCTCGGGCTCGTCCTGCGCGACGGGGGCCGGGTAGCTGGCGAAGGGGGGCGCGGGCCACAGGTAGCCGGGTGGTGCATCGGCGCCACCACCGCGCCGCGAAATTTCGGCCGCGCCCAAAGGCGCCGAAGCAGCCGATGACGACGTGGCAGCGTTGGCGTCAGCGACGGCCGCCGCCCCGCCCGCCGTGCCGGCGCGCGGTACAAGATCCCACTCCAGGGGTGCCAACATATCTGCCATCGCGTGTCCTCGTCTCGACCCGCCTCACGGGTCGCCACATGGCGCGCAAGGGTCGGTCTATGCCTCGCCATCATCCCGCGGGGTGAGCTTCGGCGATGCACCGAAATGAACCGGTTCGAGGGGGCAGTTCGGACCTTGTGGGGGCGGGGCGGCGAAGCGCGTTGGCCGGGCATGGCTTGCAGTTGTTTATGCCGATTCGATCACAATGGCCGAGAGCGGCCACCTGCATCGTGTCCGCTCGTCTATCGAACACAGGCCCGAAGGAAAGGACACCATGACCCCCCGCCTCTCGATCGCACTTTGCCTGTCGCTCGCCAATGTGATGGCCCATGCGGCAAGCCTTCAGCCCGATGCCGCGGCTCGCCAGGCGCAGGCCAGCTATCCGGAATACATGGAGCTGCTTTCCATCCCCAATGACGCCATCTCGCCCGAAGACATTCGCAAGAACGTCGCGTGGCTGGAGGCCGCGTTCCGCAAACGAGGCTTGGTGACGCAACAGTTGCCCAACGAGGGCAAGCCGATGCTGTTCGCGCAATGGCCGGACGCAGATCCTCGTCTGAAGACCGTGCTCTTCTACATGCACCTGGACGGCATGCCCGTGTTGCCCGAGCTATGGGCGCAGAAGAGTCCCTGGGTTCCCGTGCTCAAGCGCCGCACAGCCGCGGGCGCGTGGGAACAGATCGACTCTTCGCAGTTGTTCAGCGGCGCCGTGGACCCGGAGTGGCGCGTCTTCGGTCGCTCGTCGGCCGACGACAAGGCGCCGATCATGATGTTCCTCGCCGCGATCGACGCGCTCCGCGCAAGCGGCGAAAAGCCCGCGGTCAACATCAAGGTCGTGCTCGACAGCGAGGAAGAGCGGGGCTCGCCATCCATCGGCAAGGTGATGCACGCGCACCTCGACCTGCTGCGTTGCGACGCGATCGTGATCCACGATGGCCCGATGCACGCCACGAACCGGCCGACGCTTGTCTTCGGCAACCGCGGCGCGGCCAATGCCAAGCTCACGGTCTACGGCGCCAGGATTGCGCTGCACAGCGGCTACTACGGCAACTACTCGCCGAACCCGGCGCAGCGGCTGGCACGCCTGCTGGCATCGATGAAAGACGACCAGGGCCGGGTCACCGTGCCCGGTTACTACGACCACGTGAAGATCGCCGAGGCCGACCGCAAGATCATGGCCGCCGTGCCCGACGACGAAGCCGCGTTGCAACGCCGCCTGGGCATCGCCAAGCCCGATGCCATCGGCAGCAACTACCAGGAGTCGATGCAGTACCCGTCGCTCAACGTGCACGTCTTGGGCTCGGCGGCGATCGGCGACAAGGCCGCGAACATCGTGCCCGACGTGGCGGTCGCCGAACTCGACCTTCGCACCACGCCCGACTCGACTGCCGGCTACCTCGGCAAGCGCATCGAAGAACACATTCGTGCCCAGGGCTACCACTTGGTCGAAGGCATGCCGACCGACGAGGACCGCGGCCGTTACGAGAAGCTCGCGGGCTTCTCGTACCAGTCCGAGGGCGCCGACGCGGCGGGCACGCCGATCGACTCCGCCGTGGGCCGCTGGGCCTATCGCGCGCTCACCGATACCTTCGGCAGCAACCCCGAGCCCGTCCGCATCCGCATGATGGGCGGCACCGTTCCAACCGCGGAAATCGTAGAGGCGCTGCGCGTGCCCTTCGCGATCGTGCCGCTGGTCAATGCGGACAACAACCAGCACACCCACAACGAGAGCATGCGGCTGGGCAACTACATCGGCGGGATACGCGCGATCCACGGCTTGCTGACGCACCCGCTTTGACCGGCGCGGGCGATGTGGGCGATGTCCGCCGGCTTCCAAAGGGCAATGGC
>JAMFRW010000264.1 GCA_026224975.1 Rhodoferax sp.
CCTTGTTGTCGTCGAACATCGCCTCGACCAGCGGGGTGAGCGTGGCGATCTTGCTGGCGATGGGCTCGATGCGCTGCGGCGTCTTGAAGGGTGCGGTGGCCGCTGGCGCAGTGCCGGCTGCGGCAGTGACAGCGACGGGCGGTGGCGGCGCCACCGGGCTTGCGCCGGGCACGGCCGTGGGCCTGGCCGCGGTTTTGTCAGCGGGCCTGCCGGACGCGCCATCGACCGACGCGCGCGCGATCGGCGTGGCCTCATCCGTCGCACGCGAGAGCGCGGCAATCTGCTTCTCCGCATCCGCGCGCTGACTGCGGTCCAGCGGCGCTTCGGTCTGCGTGAGCGCCTGCCGGAAGGCATCGAGGGCATCGGCGGTCTTGCCGGTCTGCGCGTAGACGTGGCCAAGGTAGTAGCGCGCGCGGCCGTGGCCGGGCCGGCTCTCCAACGCGCTCAGGTACTCGTTGAGCGCGGCTTCGAGCTGCGGCACGTTGGCGTACTGCTGGTCGAGGCCGAGCCGGAAGTGCCGGTCGGCTTCGGCGCGCGCCGCGTCGGCCTGGCGGGCGGCTTCGGCCTGCGCGGCGAGCACACGCTGCTGCGCCGCCGCCTGCTGCATGTCCCAGTACTTCTTGCCGCCGAATCCGAGCGCGATCACCACCACCACCGCGCCGATCACCATCCAGCGCGAGCGGCTGTTCGCACGCCCCACGGCACGCGGAATCACCGGGCCATCGTGCCCTTGGTTCGCACCACGCAGGCGGATTTCGGAGACGACTTTCTGGAACGCCGGGCTGTCGGTGTCGCCTTCCCAATCGAGCAGGTCCAGCGTGTGGAGCTGGCCGAAGCCAAGTGGCAAATCGACCTCTTCGATGCGCAGCGGCATCAGCTTGTTGGAGCGCATCGCCCGCGAGGATTCGTCGCGCACGAAGGCCGAGCGCACCGAGTCGGCCGACCACAGCACCAGCACCACGCGCGCATCCCGCAGCCGGTCTTCGATGACCTCGGCGAACTCGCTGCCGGCGGAGAGATCACTGTCCCACCAGACGCGCAGTTGCTGTGCTTCGAGCGCATCGGCCAACTGCTGCGCGATAGGGCGGTTGCTGCGGGCGTAGCTGATGAAGACGTCGAGCATCGGGCTCGATGGGGGTGGCATCAACGCGCCCCGGCCATCGCCTTCAACCCCTTCAGCACTTCAGCCGCTGCGCGCTTTTCCCCCGGGTTGGCGAACTGCCGATACGGCTCCAGCGTGAAGCAGGCATCCTCGTACACCGAACTCCACATCGCCGGCGCCGGCACACGCGCCTTCAAATCTTGAAACGCGTCGAGCAACCCCGGCGCCGCACCGCCAAGTTGGCGCTGCGCCAACGCCTGCAGCAGCCGCATCTCGATCTGCCCGACCACCGCCCAGAAGTCCGGCCGTTCCGCTTCCGCTTCGGCCAGCGACTGCACCACCACGGCTACACGCTCTTCCGTCAAGGCCGGCTTGCGCTTCTGCAAAAAGGCCAGCCGCAACTCCGCAGCGATGCAGTTCTTGGCTGGATAGAACAGGTTGGGCGCATGGGTCTTGACGGCGAGCGCTTCGGCGGCGCCGTAGTGCAGCGCCATCTGCTGCAAGGCGGCCAGCGACGCTTTCGAAGGCGACCCCTTGGCCGCGCCATCTTCCAACGCTGCGCGCCCTTCGACCATCACCTGCCGCTTGTAGGCCGAGCCGAGCAGGCTTTCGCGTTCGACGGTCGGCTGCACCGCCACCAGCTTCACCAGATGCTCGATGGCTTCCGCAATGTCTTGGCGCGCGGTATCCGCATCCGCCTGCCGCGCACCGCGCCGCGCGAGCTGATTGCCGAGCTGCTCGGCCGCGCGGAACGAGGCGCTGGCGTCCGGCGCGTTGACCGCCACGCGATACCAGTCGATCGCCTTGTCGACATCGCTCGCATCGGCATACGCGAGGCCAAAGGCTTCGGCGACCGCGCCCATGCCGCCCCACAGCGCGCCGAACTTCGATTCGAGGAAGCGCACCTTGTCGCGCTGCAGCGCCGGCTTGGCGCCGCTGAAGCGGCTGCGCACCGAGAGCGTCTCCAGCGCCAGGGTGAGCGCGACCGGCGACGACACCGCCACGAACTCGTCGCCCAGCGGCGCGGGCGCGCGCTGCGCATCGGCGCCGCCGCGGTTCCATTGCCAGCCCGGGTCGCCGTAACACTGGTAGGCCGCCCAGGTGTTGCCTTGCGGGTTCATGCGCCAGGCGGCTTCGCGGGCGGAGGCCACCGCGTCGATGAAGCGCTCACCGCGCAGCAGCACTTCGTAGAAGGTGGTCGCGAAGGTTTCGGCCGGGCCGTCTTCCACCGCCCAGCCGGCGGCCACCACGCAGCGCACACCGTTGCGTATCAGTTGCTCGGCCACATTCGCGGCAAACAGCGCGTGGTTGCGCCGCGGACTGTTCTCG
>JAMFRW010000265.1 GCA_026224975.1 Rhodoferax sp.
ACGATGAAGCGGTTGGTGTCGATGCCCGGCTGTTGCAGGCGCTGTACGAGGATGGCCGGGTGCTGGCCCATCACATGATCGGAAGCAGTCGACGACTCCTGCGCGATGGCGGTGGAACCGGCGGCGAACATCACGAGGGCGGCGGCGAAGGGGGTGTGGAAACGTTGGGTCATGTCGATCTCTCCATTGGGCTGTTGAACTCTGGAAGCGAAGCGGCTGCCGCACCCCATGAAGAGATGATCGGCAGCCGCGGTTTCGAAGCTGTTGCAGCGTTGGAGGCGATCTGTTTCGTTTGTTGCGTGCGTTGACGTGGCTGTCTTTGAGGTTGTACGTTCGACGTCGTTGGGTCAGCCGTAGCGCCGCGACACCGTCTCCAGCGACACCGGCCTGATCTTCGACGCCATGCCCGCGCAACCGAAGGCCTGGAAGCGGTCGATGCACACATCGCGCGCGGCGGCGGTGGCGTCTTTCAGGAACTTGCGCGGGTCGAACTCACCACGGTCCTTGTCCATCGCGCGCCGCATCGCGCCCGTCATCGCCAGGCGAATATCGGTGTCGATGTTGACCTTGCGCACCCCAAAGCGAATGCCTTCCTGGATCTCCTCGACCGGCACGCCGTAGGTTTCCTTGATGTTGCCGCCGTGCTCGCGGATGATCGCCAGCCACTCCTGCGGCACCGACGACGATCCGTGCATCACCAGGTGCGTGTTCGGAATGCGCGCGTGGATCTGCTTGATGCGGTCGATGGCGAGGATGTCGCCCGTCGGCTTGCGGCTGAACTTGTAGGCGCCGTGCGAGGTGCCGATGGCGATCGCCAGTGCGTCCACGCCGGTCTTCGCGACGAAGTCAGCGGCCTGATCCGGGTCGGTCAGCAACTGGTCGTGCGAGAGCACGCCTTCCGCGCCCGAGCCGTCTTCTTCGCCGGCCATGCCCGACTCCAGCGAACCCAGGCAACCCAGTTCGCCTTCGACCGACACGCCCACCGCGTGCGCCATGCCAACCACACGACGCGTCACCTCCACGTTGTATTCGTAGCTGGCGGGCGTCTTGGCGTCTTCTTCCAACGAACCGTCCATCATCACGCTGGTGAAGCCGGAGCGGATCGACTGCATGCAGACCGCTGGGCTCGCACCGTGATCCTGGTGCATGACGATGGGAATGTCGGGGTACATCTCGGCTGCGGCCTCGACCATCTTGCGAAGGAAGGGCTCGCCGGCGTATTTGCGCGCACCGGCGCTGGCTTGCAGGATCACCGGCGCATCGGTCTTTTGCGCGGCCTGCATGATGGCCTGGATCTGCTCCAGGTTGTTGACATTGAAGGCCGGCACGCCGTAGCCGTTTTCGGCCGCGTGGTCCAGCAGTTGCCGCAGTGAAATCATCGCCATGAAAGGCTCCTGGTCAGTCGAGATTCGAATCTAAAAATGGTGGCAAAACGTGCGGCGCTTCAATGCGATGCGGCCGTGGCGCGCCCGGCATTTCCGGCCGCCGATCCGGCCGCCGCTGGCCCGCGTACCAAGCGCAAGGCACGTTCGGCCACTGCAGCCGCCGTGATGCCGAACAGCTCGAAGAGTTGCCCCGCGGGCGCCGATTCGCCGAAGCGGTCGAGCCCGATCACGTCGCCGTCTTCGCCGACGAACTTCCACCACAAACCGGTGCTGCCAGCCTCCACCGCCACACGCGGCAGATGGCGCGGGATCACCCCGGCGCGGTAAGCCGCCCCCTGCCGCTCGAACACATCCATGCACGGCACCGAGATCACCCGCGCCGCCACGCCCTGCTCTGCCAGCAAGGCCGCGGCAGCGAGCGCCACGCCCACTTCCGAGCCGCTGGCCAGCAGCGCGACCTGCTCGCCTGCCGGCTGCCGCAGCACATAGGCGCCGCGCGCGATGGCGTCGAGGCGCTCGTGGCTGTCGCCGGCGTGCGGCAGCGCTTGCCGCGTGAGGCAAAGGCAGGCCGGGCCGTCGTCACGGCGCAGCGATTCGCGCCAGGCCACTGCGGTTTCGGTCGCATCCGCCGGGCGCCACACGTCGACGTTCGGGATCAGCCGCAAGCTGCTGGCGTGTTCGATCGGCTGGTGCGTCGGCCCGTCTTCGCCCAGGCCGATGGAATCGTGCGTGAAGACATAGACCACCGGCAGCTTCATCAGCGCCGACATGCGAACGCCGTTGCGCGCGTAGTCGGAGAAGGTCAGGAAGGTGCCGCCATACGGCCGGTAGCCGCCGTGCAGCGCCAGGCCGTTCATGATGGCCGCCATGCCGAACTCGCGCACACCGTAGTGCACGTGGTTGCCGGTGGCGCCGTTGCCAATGAGACCTTTCAACGGCAGGTGGCCCTTCCAGTCGGTGAGGTTCGAGCCGGTCAGGTCGGCCGAGCCGCCGAGCAGTTCGGGAATCGCGGGGCCGATGACGTTCAGCACGTCTTGCGATGCCTTGCGCGTGGCCACGCTGGCGCGCTTGGCTTCGGGCTCGGCGCAGGCAGCCGCCAGCGCGGCATCGGCCTTCATGCTCAGGCCTTCGTGGTTGCAGCGGCGCAGCAACTCGCTCGCCAGTTCGGGGAACGCCTCCGAATAGGCTTCGAAGCGCGTTTGCCACTCGCTGCTCGCTGCGGCGCCCTGCTCTACCGCCGACCACGCGGCCGACACTTCCGCCGGCAATTCGAACGGTGGCAGCGTCCAGCCGAGCGCTTGCCGCGTCAGCGCGATCTCGGCATCGCCGAGCGCTTCGCCGTGCGCCTTGGCGGTGCCTGCGCGGTTGGGCGAGCCGTGGCCGATGCGCGTCTTGCAGCACACCAGCACCGGCTTTTGCGAAGCGCGCGCGGTTGCTATCGCACGGTCTAGCGCGGCCGCATCGTGGCCATCCACATCGCGCACCACCGTCCAGCCGTAGGCCTCGAAGCGCCCTGGCGTGTCGTCGTTGAACCAGCCTTTCACGTCGCCATCGATCGAGATGCCATTGTCGTCGTAGAAGGCGACCAGCTTGTTCAGCCCCCAGGTGCCGGCGAGCGAACAGGCTTCGTGGCTGATGCCTTCCATCAGGCAGCCGTCGCCCAGGAACACATAGGTGCGGTGGTCGATCACCGCATGGCCCGGCCGGTTGAATTCATTCGCGAGCAGCTTCTCGGCCAGCGCCATGCCAACCGCATTGCTGATGCCCTGGCCCAGCGGCCCGGTGGTGGTTTCGACCCCCGGCGTCACGTCGATCTCGGGGTGGCCCGGCGTCATCGAATGCAGTTGCCGAAAGCGCTTGAGTTCGCTCATCGGCAGCGCATAACCGCTCAGGTGCAGCAGCGCATAGAGCAGCATCGAACCATGGCCGTTGGAGACGACGAAGCGGTCGCGGTCGATCCACTTCGGGTCGCTCGGATCATGCTTCAGGTGATGGCGCCACAAGGCTTCGGCAATGTCGGCCATGCCCATCGGCATGCCGGGGTGTCCGGAGTTGGCAGCTTGCACGGCGTCCATCGCGAGCACGCGGATGGCGTTGGCGCATTGGGTGCGCAGCGGGATGGAGGTGTTTGTCATGAGCGGAATCGCGTGGGGTTGTGGAATCAGTTCGCCAGCGCCTTGCGCCGCCGCTCCATGAGCCGCAGGATCATCGGCGTGAAGATGAGTTGCATGGCAAGTTCCATCTTTCCGCCCGGCACCACCAGCGTGTTGGCGCGCGACATGAACGAGTCGTGCAGCATGCTGAGCAGGTACGGGAAATCGAAGCCGCTCGGGTTCGCGAAGCGGATCACCACCAGGCTTTCGTCCGGGCTCGGGATGGTGCGGGCGATGAACGGGTCGGACGTATCGACCACCGGCACGCGCTGGAAATTGATGTGCGTGCGCGTGAACTGCGGGCAGATGTAGTGCACGTACTCGTGCATGCGCCGCAGGATCACATCGGTCACGGCTTCGGTCGAATAACCGCGGGTGCTCTTGTCGCGGTGGATCTTTTGAATCCACTCGAGGTTGATCACCGGCACCACGCCGATCAGCAGGTCGGGAAAGCGCGCGATGTTGACCTTCTCGGTTTCCACGCCACCGTGCAGGCCTTCGTAGAACAGCAGTTCGCTCGCGGCCAGGTTCTCCCACTTCGTGAAGGTGCCCGGCTCCTGCTTGAAGGGCGCGGCTTCTTCGGCGTTGTGCAGGTACTTGCGGCTTGCGCCAGTGCCTGTCTCGGAATACTTGCGGAACAGGTCTTCCAGTTCGACGAACAGGTTGGCCGCTTCGCCGAAATGGCTGAACTGCCGGTTGCCCGCCGCCTCGGCTTCGGCCATCGCGACCTTCATCGATTGGCGGTCGTAGCGGTGGAAGCTGTCGCCCTCGACGATGGACGCGCTGATGTTCTCGCGGCGGAAGATGTTCTCGAAGGTTCGGGTCACCGAGGTGGTGCCCGCGCCGGACGATCCGGTGATCGCAACGATGGGATGTTTGGCAGACATGGTGGTCTCTGAAGTGTCGAAATTCTGGGTCGCGGGCTGACGCTAAAACGTGGCTCTAAAAGCGGATCAAACAGCCGCCGCCGCGAACAGGCCGCGCTTGCCGAACAAGGGCGCCTGGTAAGTATCTTGCGGCTCTTCGTGGTGGTAGCCCTGCAGGCGCGCCACCTCTTCGGACGATCCGAAGACGAAGCCGATGCGCTGGTGCAATGAATCGGGCTGTACTTCCATCAGGCGTGTGCGACCGGTGCTGGCCAGACCGCCGGCCTGCTCGACGAGGAACGAGATCGGGTTGGCTTCGTAGAGCAGGCGCAATCGGCCCGCCTTGGCCGGATCCTTGGTGTCGCGCGGGTACATGAAGACGCCGCCGCGCATCAGGATGCGGTGCGCTTCGGCCACCAGCGATGCGATCCAGCGCATGTTGAAGTCGGCACCGCGCGGCCCGGATTGGCCGGCCATGCACTCATCCACATAGCGCTTGACGGCAGGCTCCCAGAAGCGGCTGTTCGAGGTGTTGATCGCGAACTCGCGGGTCTTCTCGGGGATGCGCATGTTCGGGTGGCTGAGCACCCATTCGCCCAGCATCGGGTCGAGCGTGAAGGCATGCGTACCATTGCCGAAGGTCAGCACCAGCATGGTCGACGGGCCGTAGATGGCGTAGCCGGCACACACCTGTTCGGTGCCAGGCTGCAGGAAGTCATCGGGCTCGGCATCGACCTCTGGCGTGGCAGCGCGCACGATCGAGAAGATGCTGCCGACGGTCACGTTCACATCGATGTTCGACGAGCCATCGAGCGGGTCGAACATCAGCAAATACTTGCCACGCGGGTACTTGGTGGGCAGCGTGTAGACATGCTCCAGCTCTTCCGAGACCATGCCCGCCACGTGGCCGCCCCATTCGGTGGCGCGAAGAAAGAGCTGGTTGGCCAGCACGTCGAGCGTTTTCTGCTCTTCGCCCTGGATGTTGATGCCGGTCTGCGGCGCGGGCTCCGCAGCGCCCATGGCATCGCCCAACCGGCCGAAAGCCACCTTGCGCGCGATCGCCTTGCAGGCGAGCGAGACATCGGTGACAAGTGCGTTCAGATCGCCCGTGGCGCCTGGGTGGCGGCGGCGTTCCTCGATGAGGAACTGGGTCAGCGTGGGCTTTCCTCCGGTCGGCATGACGATATCTCCTTGATGTGTGTTTGTTCGAGTTCTGTGGTGAGTGCTTGCGGCTTACGAGTAACGAGCCCCCTCCGGTTTCGCCTGCACCGCATAACTCTCGATGCTGTAGCGCAGCGTGCGGCCCGGCTCTTCGGTGCGGATCACGCGGAAGCCGGGCTCATCGGCCGGCCGGTTGACGATGAACGACAGCACCACCGAT
>JAMFRW010000266.1 GCA_026224975.1 Rhodoferax sp.
AGCCGATCGGGCTGGATGCCGATGCCGGTGTCGCTGATCTTGAAATGCACGTGCTCGCCTTGGCGGTCGACATCCAGGGTCACGCTCCCTTGCTCGGTAAATTTGATCGCGTTGCCCAGCAGATTGGTCAACACCTGGCGGATTCGAAGTTCGTCGGCGTGAAACCGCGTGGGCAGGCCGGGGGCATAGCGAACATGCAGGGCAAGCCCCTTGACACGCGCCTGTGCGCCCAAGGTCGAAGAGAGTTCGTCAATCAGGCTCAGCAGATTGAAGTCGGCAAGCTCCAGCTCGACCGCGCCCCGGTCCAGTTTGGCGGTATGAAGAATCTCGTTGAGCAAGCGCAGCAGGGAACGCGCGGAGCTGCGTACCGTATCCAGGTGACGTCGTTGCTCCATGTTCAAAGGGGTATCGAGCAGGACGTCGGTGAAACCCAGGATGGCATTCATGGGCGTGCGGATTTCGTGGCTCATATTGGCCATGAAGGCCGTGCGTGATGCCGCGGCCTGCTCGGCGCGCTCCTTGGCCAGGCGCAGCGCAGCGTTGATGCGTTGGCGTTCCGTCACATCGCGGGCGATCTTCGACGCGCCAATGACTCGCCCCTGCTCGTCGTGAATCGGCGAGAGCGTGATCAGCACATTGATGGCCGTGCCATCCTTGCACAGCCGCACCGTCTCGAAACTGTCGATGCTCCCTCCACGCGCGATTCGAGCCAGCAACTCCCGCTCCTCGCCCAACCTGTCAGGCGGGAACAGCAAGCGCATCGTCTGACCGATCAGCTCGTCGGCCGGGAAGCCGAACACACGCTCCGCGCCGTGGTTCCAACTGTTGACGACGCCTTCGAGTGTCTGGCTGATGATGGCCTCGCCCGAGGAAGCGACGATGGCCCGGAACTTCTGTACTTGGAGTTCGGCGTGCTTGCGCTCGGTGATGTCGAGCACCACGCCGTCGAGCCAGCGCCCCTCGCCATCGCTGTCGCGCATGGCGCCGCCATGCCCCCACATCCAGCGGATACGGCCGTCCTTGTGGATCAGCCGGTATTCCAGCAGATAGGATCTATCGGCCGCAATCGCTTCCCGGCTGGCCGCGAGAGTGGGGGCCAGGTCTTCGGGGTGAATCAGATCCCTGAAGCTGCGAATCGGATGGGGCAAGAGGAAGTCCGAGGCCGGATAGCCGGTGATGTGCTCCACGGCGTCGCTCATGAAAACCATCGGCATACGCTCCTCGATCAAGCAGCGGTAGGAGATGCCCGGGATATTCCCGATCAGCGAGCGAAACTGTTGCTCGCTTTTGCGCAGAGCTTGCTCCATCGTCTTGCGTTCGCTGATATCGCTGACAAAGGCGATGAACAGCGTCTCCTGGTGCAGACTGGCCTCACCGATGGCGAGACGAAGCGGCAGGTTTCGCCCCGAGAAGTGCCGGCCCGACACCTCCCGGCTCCGCCCTGAGCTCTGTCCGGCATCCCACACTTCCGGGATCAGCAGCGACAGCGGCTGCCCGACGATGTCCTGCGCCGCGCGGCCGAAGATGGCCTCGGTCGAGGCATTGCACTCGAGCACCACGCCCTGTTGATTGAGCGTCAGCACACCGTCCACGGCGGTTGCCAGCAGCGCGCGCGACCGCGCCTCGCTGCCCCTGAGGTCATTCACCAGGGCGCGATAGCGCAGCAAGGCATTGGCCGCGCCCACGAAGACCACGAAGGCGACGGTGATGAGTGCCACCGCGAGCGCCACAAAGCCGCTGTTTGATGATCCCGTATCGGTGTTCGCCGGCAGGACACCGCTGAATCGTGCCGCGGCCATGCCCGTGTAATGCATGCCCGTGATGGCGCCGCCCATCACGATCGCGCTGAGTGAAAGCCGCCAGCTGTCACTGACTCTTGCGGCCCAACGCCCCAGGCCGAAACGGACCCACAGCGCCAGCATCGCCAGCACCACGGCCACCACGATGGACAGGGCGAACATCAGCGGGTCGTAGCGCAGCTTCGGCAGCATCTGCATGGCCTCCATGCCACTGTAGTGCATCGCGCCAATGCCACCGCCGACCAGCACACCGGCGACCGGCAATTGCCAGGGGCCGGGGCGCCACCGGGCGATGAAGGTCAGCGCCACCGCCGAGGCAGCGATGCTGGGAAGCAGCGACAGCACCGTGGTCGTGGGGTCGTAGTCGACCCGTGTGCACAGATTGAAGGCCAGCATGCCGATGAAATGCATCACCCAGACGCCGCAGCCGAGCGCCAGGCTGCCGGTGCTCAAGACGGCAAACCGCAGCCCCCGCCCGCTGGTCTTGCGAGCGGCGCTCACCATCTGAAGCGCCATCCAGGAGGCGAAGATGGCCACCGCCAGCGACAGCAGAACCAGCTTGGGGTCGTACAGGCCCACCAGCAAGGGCGTCGGATCGGAGGGGTCGGCGAACCATTGAAACAGCAGGCCCTGGCTCATCGGTGATCCCGCTGACCCGGCAGGAACCGGCGCCTGCAGGACAAGAGCCATGGCGGCTGCGGAGTACGCATTCAATGCTCGCAGGAAAAGACGGGGCGCATGCCTTGACCTTTGCTGAATCGGCCAGCCGCACGAAATGTACGCACTCAACCTCACTGCGTTCATTGTCGGCTGCAACGCTCGAAACTTGAGGCGCCGCCGCAGCGCCCGCAAAAAGCCCTGCGCCGGCAGGCCGTGGCCGGGCACCGCAAAATCTAAATAGGCAATAGGCGGACAAGTACCTGGGTTGCATGCGGGCTGGACACCGACGCACCGGGCAGCAGGCACTGCCGGAACAGCTTGCGCTTGAGCTCGGGGCTGTGGTGGCGCCTGCGGCGCTTGGCGGGTGTGTTTTCATCGGCCATGGTGTGCGATAGCGATGCCTGATGCACAGCATCCCAGGTGCGCAGGATCAGCCGATCTGGGTCATGGCGCAGTCGGCACACCAGAGGCCAGGAGCATATGGGCATATGGGGCCGCCTAACTTCGGCGCTGAGGGACCGCTTCGAGGCATGCCGCCGCGGGTAACCGACCGGCCGCTCAGGGTCGATTGCCGGCCCACACGACCGACCGCTGACTGGCACCCGATCTTATGGCTATGGTTCTCAGAACGGCCATGAGGTGACGGGCCGCTTTCCGCTGCATTACCGACGCCCACGCCGTCTCGGTCATGGGCAGCTGAGGGTCGAAAGTCCCAGTTCGCCGTCAGCCGGAGCAGTCGTTGACCGAACACCGTCGCCGACTCGCTGATGCGCATAGGCGCCCCCGCCATCGAACGTCGTGTT
Organism: Rhodoferax sp.; assembly: GCA_026224975.1. Taxonomy (GTDB): domain Bacteria; phylum Pseudomonadota; class Gammaproteobacteria; order Burkholderiales; family Burkholderiaceae_C; genus LMDS01. Next base: position 3,263 of record JAMFRW010000266.1, read on the forward strand.
CGGATGTACAACGGACAGTCGCCCGCGGGACCGTTTAACGTCAGCTATCGGCGACCGCCGACATTCGCCAGCCGAATCTGAGCGGCAGCAGCCAGTCCCAACCGGGTGCGCTTTAGGATCGGCGCTTTCCCGGACCCACACTCTGCATGTTTCTCGACATCGGCCCGCTGCGCCACAACCCCGCCTTCCGGCACCTCTTCGCCAGCCAGTTCATCTCGGGTCTGGGCACGATGGTCAGCTACGTGGCCGTGCCCTGGCAACTCTACGAGTTGACCCACTCCAACGCCCAGGTGGGCCTGCTGGGCCTGGTGCAACTTCTGCCGGTGGTCGCCTGCGGCCTGGTGGGCGGCGCCGTGGCCGACCGCGTGGACCGCAAGCGGCTGCTGATCACGTCGGAAGCGCTGATGGCGCTGTGCCTCGCGGGCCTGCTCGCGAATGCGCTGGCGGCGACGCCCAGCCTGTTGGCGATCTATGCGCTCGTGGCCGTGTTGCAGGGGGCCAGCGGTTTCCACCGCCCGGCACTGGAGGCGCTGACACAAAAACTGGCGCGCCCGGATGAATACGCGGCCGTCGCGGCGCTCTCCTCGGTGCGGGGAACGGTAGGCATGGTCGCCGGACCGGCGCTGGCCGGGCTGTTGCTGGCACGCTGGGGCGCCGTCGGTGCCTACCTCTTCGACTTCTGCACCTTCCTCGCCGCGCTCTTGTTCCTCTCCCGCATTCCGCGCGAAGTCATCGGCACCTTGGACGCGCCGGGCGAGCGCCCGCATCTGCTGGCCGACCTGGCGGAGGGACTGCGCTTCGCCTGGGCACGACCCGCGCTGATGGGCACCTACATCGTCGACATCGTCGCAATGGCGTTTGCATTTCCCGTCGCGCTTTTCCCGGCCATGGCCGCGGCGGACGGGCGCACCGAGTCGGTCGGTTGGCTGCTGTCGGCGATGGCCGTGGGCGCACTCGTCATCGGGATTTTCAGCGGCTGGACCGGAAGGGTCAGGCGACATGGCCGCGCGGTGGTCATCGCTGCCGCCGTGTGGGCATTGGGCATCGTCGCGCTGGGTTTCGTGCCGAGCCTGGAGCTCGGTTTGGTGTGCCTGGCCGTCGCCGGCGCGGCCGACATGGTGAGCGGCGTGTTCCGCGGCACCATCTGGAACGAGACGATCCCGAATGCCTTGCGCGGACGGCTCGCCGGCATCGAGATGATCAGCTACCTGACCGGGCCGCTCATCGGCAATGCGCGCGCCGGCTTCATGGCCGATGCCTGGGGGGTATCGAATGCGGTCTGGATCGGTGGCGCCATCTGCCTGGTCGGCGTCATCGCAACGGGCTTCGCCTTGCCGCGATTCTGGGCGTATCGCAGCACCAGGGCGCTCGACCTACAGGCCGCGGTGACTTGAAGCCGGATGCCCTGCAGATCTGCTGCCGCGCGATGACCTGATCACACGGGACGCAACCACTATCTGTGTCTCGGCGAAGTCCTCCGCCAGGGTCGGATGCCGCCCGACGGCTTGCCGACCGAGTAACTTCTGCAGTGTTGGCAGGGTTGGGTCCCACTGCTGAACCGCGTGCGCCGTGTTCGGCGGCGACCTTGGATTCTCGTGCACCGGCCGATGAGCTTCGTCACGGCGGGGTGGTCGTTCCTCGGCATCTGCTCGACTGGCGTTCGGCTCAAGACACGCCGTTTGATTGATCTCGATCGGGAACATCCGAACCGACAGAAGCGCGCGTGGGCGCATCCGCACCAGGCTGCGGCGCTCGATTCGATAGCCATGTCGCCTGGCTTATGCGCGATGGATTTTGGTCTGTTGGCATCGCCTCGGTCCCATCGATCCCTTTCTAAAGTGACTCCATGCCCAACCCACGGGCCGACATGGAGTTCGAAAGATGAACGAACGGACAGTAGCACGACAAGGATCGCGACGCGCCGACACTGTCGGAAGCCGCTGATAAGGGCCTGCTGCCGACGTACGCCGAGTGCAAGGCGTTCTACACCTCGCTGCGCTCCCGCACCTGACCGTGTCCGTTGCGAGTGCCGAACACTTGATCGCGGTCATCGCGGCGACGAGTCTGTCGCCGACCCCGCTGCTGCCCGAGATCGATCTTTAT
>JAMFRW010000267.1 GCA_026224975.1 Rhodoferax sp.
GCACCGAGACTTCCAGCTCGCTCGCCAGCGTTTGCGCGCTCAGGCGGCCACGCGCCTGCAACAGCATCAGGAGGGAAAGCAGCCGGCTTGCGCGCATGAAAAGCAGTCTCGCAGAAATACATGACGCTGCGTGGCATGTATGGCGGCGCAGCATCTCTTCTCACCTCCTTTTCCTCCCTGCCGCACGAGCCCACATCACCATGCCGAATTCCAACATCACGCGACGACCCGCGAGCACCGCTACCCGGTCGTCGAACTCCGCCAATACACCTTGCACCCCGGGCGACACGATGCAGGCGATGGCCACGCGATGCGAATCGCTCGCCACCCCCGATCCGCTGTTCACCCGCCTCCGAACGCCGCCCCCGGTGCTGCAGCTCGTGCCCACCTCGAAATCCCGTTTCTGAAGGAGAACCCCATGACCACGACCCACTTCATCGGCCGCCCGCACGATTTCGACTTTCTGATCGGCACCTGGCACATCACCAATCGACGGCTCGAACACCGCCATGTGGGCAGTGACGAGTGGGACGAATTCCCCGCCACCTCCCGCGCCTGGGTGATGCTGGACGGCATCGTCAGCGTCGACGAAAACAACTTTCCCACGCAAGGATTCGGCGGCCTCACGCTGCGCTCGCTCGACCTCGCCACAAGCCAGTGGGCCATCTACTGGATCAACAGCGAGAACGGCCGCCTCTTCCCACCGGTGCACGGTGGCTTCGACGGCGAGCGCGGCGAGTTCTACGGCGAAGACACCGACGACGGCCGCACCGTACAAGTCCGCTTCATCTGGACACGCCTCGGCCCGCAAGCCGCGCGCTGGGAACAGGCGTTTTCGCTGGACGGCGGCGCGTGGGAAACCAATTGGACGATGGATTTGCGCCGCACCGAACCGCGCGACGCATCCACTGACAAGTCTTCATGTCAAGCCCCGAAGGAACTCGCATGAACACCACCCACGATCTCGTCGCACGCTACATCGCCGTCTGGAACGAGCCGCAGACAGCCGCTCGCCGCAAGCAGATCGAAGCCCTGTGGGCCGCTGACGGCGTTCACTTCACCCCGTCGATGGAAGTCCGCGGCCACGACGCCATCGAGCGCCGCGTGACCGTTGCGTGGGAGAAGTGGGTACTCGGCGCACGCCACAGTTTCCGAGCCTGCGCAGATGCCGACAGCCACCACGGCGGCATCAAGTTTCACTGGGAGATGATCACGCCGGACGGCGAGGTCTCGTCCCTGGGATTCGACTTCCTCGTGCTCGGCACCGATGGGCGCATCGTCGCCGACTACCAATTCCTGGAGCCGCTGGCGCCGCGCTGAGCATCGCCTGGCAACGATCCAAACTTCGGAACCCAACCGTTCAGGTCGACCGCAGATCTCATCACCAGTGGTCGGTTCGTCGAACGCTCATGGCTTCCCCGACTGCTTATAGCCAGAGACCACTTTGAGATTGGGGGATGCCTTGTCTTAACGCGCCTGAGCCGCCTTCCATTTCTCCACCGCCGCCATGGTCTTGGCGACGTGCTCGTCCGGGTTCAAGCTGGAGTAGACGAACAGCACCTTGCCCTGCGGGCTGATGACGTAGGAGATGCGGTCGGCCATGTCGGGCTTGAGCGCGAAGGTGGCGTCGTACTTCCTGGCGATGCGGCCACCGGCATCGGCGGCCACGGCGAACTTGTCGCGGCAGGCTTCGACGGAAAACTTTTGCAAAGTTGCCACATCGTCGTTCGACATGCCGACGACCGTGGCACCGAGCGCATTGAATTTCGCAGTGGCCTCGGCGAAGTCGTGCGCCTCGGCGGTGCAACCGCTGGTGAAGGCCTTGGGGAAGAAGTAGAGAACGACCGGGCCCTTCTTGAGCGAATCGGCCAGCGAAAAATCGAAGGGCTTGCCGCCGAGGGCGGCCGGGGCGGTGAATGCGGGCGCGACGTCGCCTACGGCGAGCGCGGCCTGGGCGCTTGTGGCGATCCAGGCGGTGGCAGCGGCCAGAGTCAGGGCGATCCAACGGTTGGGACGATTCATCGGGTTCTTTCCGGAAGGCATAAGGCCGCGTTGTACCCCAATCGGGCTCGCTCCGTCGGCCGCCAACGGGCTGTCACCTCGGCACCCCTCCACGCCGAAAAGCCTTATGCCACCACGGCTTGCCGCGATCGGTAGACTGCGGCCCTGCCGCGCCCAGCCGTCATGGCCCCGGGCCGGCCCTCAACCCCGAAAAAACCGCCGGATGGACCAGATGGACACCCCTGTCGAAGTGAGCATCGAAGAAGTCAAGGATTCGGCACCCGGCGCCGAGGCCGGCAGCGTGGTGCTCCAGACCGAATCGCGCGTCGATGGCGAGCGGCGAGACACCTCGATCGAGGTGCAGGAAGAAGACATCCCCACCATCGCCGTGGCGCTGCTCAATGCCGATGCCGACGCCAACGGCGGCAGTTCCACCGCCGGCCTGCCGCCGGCCATGCGCTGCCTCGCCGCGGGCGTGGTGCACATCGGCCAGGCCGACCAGGTGCGCGTGCATCTGCAGTTCGATTCTGGGCAGGTGCTGCCGATCGAGATGTCGCTGGACGCCGCCGTGGCGCTGTGCCGCGGGCTGATGAGCCACACCGGGCTCGCGCACGGCGCCGATCCCGCGCCGCGCGCCTGATTCGCGCGGCCCGGATCCTCGCCGGATGTCGATCCCGGAAGCCGCAGCAACGCCTGCGGCTTCGTCCCTGCCTGCGAATGCACCCGGCGGCATGACGCCCACCGAGCGCCGCGCGATGGCGGCGATCCTGCTGGCCGTGGCGCTGGCCACGCTCGACACCGCCATCGCCAACACCGCCTTGCCGGCCATCGCTGCCGACCTGAACGCGCCGCCAGCCGCTTCGGTGTGGGTGATCAACGCCTACCAGCTCGCGATGGTCGCGACGCTGCTGCCCTTTGCCGCGCTCGGCGACATCCTCGGCCACCGCCGCATCTACCTCGGCGGGCTCGCGCTCTTCACCATCGCCTCACTGGCCTGCGCGCTCGTGAACACGCTGCCCACTCTGGCCGCGGCGCGAGCGCTGCAAGGCATAGGGGCGAGCGCGATCATGAGCGTCAACATTGCGCTGATCCGTTTCATCTACCCGCCGATGCGGCTGGGCCGCGGCGTGGGGTTGAACGCGCTGGTCGTGGGCGTGTCGTTCGCGGTCGGGCCAACGGTGGCCTCGCTGGTGCTGGCCGTGGCTTCGTGGCAATGGCTGTTCGCGATCAACGTGCCGCTGGGTGTGATCGCCCTCGCCTTTGCGCTGCCGGCCCTGCCTCACACCACGCGTGGCAAGCACGGCTTCGACCCGTGGGCCGCGCTGCTGAGCGTGATCGCGTTTGCCTCGCTGATCCTGGCGCTCGGCGCGGCGGCGCAGCGCGAGGCACTGCATCTGGTGCTGGTGCCGCTGGCCATCGCGCTGGTGTTCGGCGGGCTGCTGATGAAGCGCGAAACCGGCCACCCGGCACCGATGCTGCCGGTCGATCTGCTGCGCCGGCCAATGTTCGCTTTGTCCACCGTGACCGCGATGTGCTCGTTCGCGGCGCAGGGGCTGGCCTTCGTCTCGCTGCCGTTCTACTTCGAGACGGTGTTGCACCGCAGCCAGGTCGACACCGGCTTCTTGATGACGCCGTGGCCGGTGCTGGTGGCACTCGCCGCGCCGATCGCGGGGCGCCTCTCGGATCGCTACCCGCCGGGGCTGCTGGGCGGCATCGGCCTGGCCATTCTGAGCGCCGGGCTGGCGTCGCTCGCGATGTTGCCGGCCGACCCGCACGCATTCGAGATCGTGCTGCGCATGGCGGTCTGCGGCGTAGGCTTCGGCTTTTTCCAGTCGCCCAACCTCAAGGCGCTGATGGCGAGCGCGCCGCCCGAGCGCAGCGGTGGTGCCAGCGGTGTGATCGCCACGGCGCGGCTGCTGGGGCAGACGACAGGTGCCGCGCTGGTCGCACTCTGCTTCGGCATTGCCGGTGACCACGGGCCGACATTGGCGTTGGCGCTCGGCGCGGTCTTCGCGGCAGCGGCCACCATCGCCAGCGGCGCAAGGCTGTTCGCGCCGGGGCTCGACCCCAGCCCCGCTGCTGCGCGCGCCGATCGATAAGCCGCGCCGTCGCCACCCGTGTACTCCCTCCCCCGCACCGCCACCGCGCCGTTCTGCCCGTCCGAAGTCAAAGGCACGGTGGCCGTCGATCCGGGCGCGCCGTTCTTCAAGAAGCTGATGCGCTATTGCGGGCCGGGCCTCCTGGTCTCGGTCGGCTACATGGACCCGGGCAACTGGGCGACCGACATCGAGGCCGGCTCCAGGTACGGCCACGGCCTGCTGTTCGTGGTGCTGCTGGCGAGCCTGGCGGCGATGCTGCTGCAGACGCTGTGCGTGCGTCTCGGCCTGGTGGCGCAGAAGGACCTGGCACGACTCTGCCGCGAGCAGTATTCGCCCGGCGTGAACCGCTTTCTGTGGCTGGGCGCCGAGCTGGCCATCGTCGCCTGCGACCTGGCCGAGGTGCTGGGCAGCGCGCTGGCGCTGCACCTGCTGTTCGGCGTGTCGGTGTCGGTCGGTATTGCGATCACCGCGCTGGACACCTTGCTGGTGCTGGGCCTGCAGGGCGCGGGTTTCCGCCGTGTCGAGGCCATCGTGCTGGGCCTGGTGCTGACGATTGCC
>JAMFRW010000268.1 GCA_026224975.1 Rhodoferax sp.
CGTCATCAGCGCCACCACACCCACATAGGCCGCGCCCACCGCGAGCGCCGGCCACACTGGCCCGCCGAGCAGTGCGGCGAGGATGATCACGCCGAGCATCGCGACGAAGATCCCTGGCACGAGTTGCCGGATCGATGCGACCTGCTTGTGCTTCTTCATCACGAAGGGCTTCCAGTAACCGTACTGCAGATGCTGCCGCAGCACCTGGGCCAGCCGCGCGCGCGGCCGGTAGACGCTGCGCACGCGCGACGACTGCCACACGCGCCCGCCGCCTTGCACGATGCGCAGGTTGTGCTCGTCATCCTGGTTGCGCACGAGGTTCTCGTCGAAGCCACCGAAGCGCTCGAAGGTCGCGCGGGGCCAGCAGCCGAGGTAGACGGTATCGACCCAGCCGTCGTAATCGAGCCGGCGCGAGAGCGCACCGCCCGTGACCCAGCGCGATTGAAACGCCGCCGCTACCGCCCGCTGCATCGCCCCGCCGCTTGGCAACGGCTGAGCCTGCCACGGACCGCCCACGTTGTCGGCACCGCTCGCCGCGATCGCCGCCAGGCATTCGGCGATGTAGTCGTGCGAATACTCCGTGTGCACATCCATGCGCACGATGACCTCGCCGTGCGCTTGCTCCAAAGCGCGGTTCAGGCCGCTGGAGACAATGCGCTGCGGGTTGTCGATGAGCGCGATGCGCGAATCGGCCTTGGTGATGCGCGCCAGCTGCTCGCGCGTGCCGTCGTCGCTCATGCCGTCGGCGATCAGCAGTTGCAGCGACCAGCCTTCGGGCAGCGATTGGCGCATCACACCCTCGCAGAAGGCCTCGATGTGGCCGCGCTCGTTGCGGCACGGCACGATCACCGAGACACATCGGCTGACTGCCTCAAGCATGCTGCACCCCGCGTGCGGCCACATCGCGAATCAACGCCGTCCAGCGATCGAAATGCGCCTGCGGCGTGAAGCGCGCGCGGCTGCGTTCGATCGCGGCCTTCGCCATGCGCTGGCGCAGCGCGGGTTGCGTCAACAGCGTCTGCAATGCGTCGGCCAACGCGGACACATCGAGCGCAGGCACGACCAGGCCGGTCACGCCCGTTTCGATGATCTCGCGCGGGCCGGTCGGGCAATCGAACGCGACAGCCGGCACGCCGAGCGCCTGCGCTTCGAGCAGCACCAGCGGCATGCCTTCGTAGCGCGAGGGCAGCACGAACACGGCCGCCTCCCGGTAGTGGCGCTCGATGTGCTCGGTGGGCGCCACCCAGTCGATTCGATCGGTGATGCCGAGTTGCGCAGCCTGTTGCTTCAGGCTCGCCTGCAGCGGGCCGTCACCGACGATGCGCAGGCGTGCATCGGGTACGCGCATGGCCACGGTTTGCCAAGCTGCCAGGAGCAAGTCGAAGCCCTTCTGCGCGACGCAGCGGCCGACAGCGAGTACCGTGGCGCCGGTTGCCGACGCGGGCGTGTCGGCCCACAGAGAGGAGGCGTTGTAGATCACCTGTGTGTTCGCATTGAGCGCGCGGAATCTGGCGGCGTCGGCTTCGGTCAGGCTGACGACAGCGGCGACCTTCGGGTAGAGCCATTGGCGCAGCGTTTGCCACAGCGCGGAGCGCGCCTCGAAGTGGTTGTGGTCACAACAAATCACGCGCGGCGCGCAGCCCGGCGCGAGCAACAAGACGGAGCAGGCGGTGGTGAGGCCGTTGAGTACGATCACGTCGGGACGCTCGCGGCGGATGAGTTGCGCGAGCGCGCGGCCGGTGCGCCATTGGGTGCGAAGCAGCGACCAGGCGCGCGCCAGGCGGGTGGCGGCAGACGCAACACTCGGTGGTCGCGGGTCGCTCCCCGTGAGCACACGCACGGCTTGGTCGACGCGGTAACGGATGGCGGCCCGCGGCGTCTCCACTGTGCCAATCGCGGCGTCCATTCCCCGCTGCGCCAGATGATTGGCCAGCGCGCACACGAAGCGCTCCACACCACCGGCGATGTCGAGTTGCTGGCACAGCAGCAGCACGCGAATTGGCGGCTTGGCGGCAACGGCCGTACTGCTGGCGGCCACACTCGCTGCGCTCATGCCTGACGCAGCCCGGCCCGGCGGATCAACGCATCGACCTCGACGCGCTGGTAATCGGGCGCCGGCAGATCGAAGCCGCTGCTGCGCAGCGCGCGCAGCCGATGCCGCAGCGAGCGCGCCGCGTCGATCAGACCAAGGCCTTCGAGGCGATCCGCCACCGTTCGACGCCAGTCGCGAGGCGTGGCTTGTGCAACGTCGATCGCAGTCGCGGCCGAAGGCCCGGTGATCCATTCGTCCTGTGCGTAGTCCGACTGCTGCGGTGGCGGCAGCGGGCCCATCTCGCGCAGCTTGCGGGCCAGCACCAGCATGTAGACCTCGTGACTGTTGCAGAGGTTGACACGCCGCTTCACATCCATCGGGTTGGCCACGCGCCACCAGGTGGCCGGGTCGGCCTTGAGCGCGAAGAACAGCGCCTTCAACTCGAAGCCGCGCTCCGGCCGGTAGAGGTTGAAAAACAGCTCGGGCGAGAACTGGTAGAAGCCGTGGCCCGAGAGGTTGTTGGCCGGCAGCGCGTGCAGCACATGGCCGCCGACCTTGCACAGATCGATGCAGTTGCGCCAGGCCACGGGGAAGTCGAACACGTGTTCGAGACACCCGAAATCCAGCACGGCGTCGTACCGTGCGCGCTCTTCGGCCAGCGGGCCTTGCACCGGCCAAGGGGCGTTCATGTCGTGGATGAAGCGGGCGTTTTCGTAGGGCGATGCATCGACCGAATCGACGACAGTCGCGCCCAGCCACTGCTGCATCAGCGGCTCGAAGTATTGCGGCGCACCGGGCGTGCGCGGCGACTCCTGCAGCGGCGGCAATTCGCGCGCTTGGGCGTACTTTTGCAGCGATCGGTCTTCGATGAACACCGCCTGCCGGCCCACGCCCAGGCTGCGCTCGAAGCTCACGCCCAGGTCTTGCGCGTGGGCC
>JAMFRW010000269.1 GCA_026224975.1 Rhodoferax sp.
CGGCGCGGTGACGCCCGAGGCGGTGGCCGGCGAAGTGCTGCGCTGCATGCGCGAAGAACGCTTCCTGGTGCTGCCGCATCCGGAAGTGCTGACCTTCATGCAGCGCAAGGCGGCCGACTACGACCGCTGGATCAAGGGCATGCGCCGCGTGCGCGATGCGGTGTTCGGCGCCGGGGGCTGAGCAGATCGCATTGCCGGGCTCATGGCTGTTTTGTGCAGCCCGCCCGGCCTGATTCAGGCTCGCGGATACTGGCGGCCGTCGGCGGTGGGCAGGTGCTGTAAGAAGCCCGCGCCGGCTGCGACTGATGCTCAGCCGGAGACGATTTCCGGCCATCCCAAGGAGAGCTGGAATGAATCAAGCAAAACGCGCGTGGTTGGGGCTGGCGGCATTGGCCGGCGGTTCGGCGCTCTGGGGCGGCCCGTGGTTTGCGGGGTCGGCGCAGGCGGCAGCGCCGGTCTACGAAGTGACCCACACCGAAGCCGAGTGGAAGAAGCTGCTCACGCCGAACCAGTTCGATGTGCTGCGCCGCGCCGGCACCGAGCGCCCGGGCACGAGCCCGCTCAACCACGAAAAGCGCGCCGGCACCTTCACCTGCGCGGGCTGTGCGCTGCCGCTGTTTTCGTCCTCGACCAAGTTCGAGAGCGGCACCGGCTGGCCCAGCTTCTGGAAGCCGCTCGACAAGGCCGTTGTCGAAGAGACCGATTCCACCCTCGGCATGCGCCGCACCGAAGTGCTGTGCCACCGCTGCGGCGGCCACCTGGGCCATGTGTTCGACGACGGCCCCAAGCCGACGGGCTTGCGCTACTGCATGAACGGCGTGGCGATGAACTTCGCGCCTTCTGCGGCTTGACCTTCCGCAACCTTAACTTGCCTGCCTTACCCACCTCCGGAGAAGCCTCATGACCGTCAACCGATCGACGTCGGCCAAGCCGCGCACCACCTCGTCGAAATTCGCCTGGCTGGGTGCCGCCGCCTTGCTGGCGAGCGCCGCCTTCGAATTCGGCAACAGCCAGGCGGCAGAAGCCGCCACCAAGATCCCGCCGCCCGCCGTCGACCAGCCAGCCGATGGCAAGACAGGCTCGCAAACGGCCGTCTTCGCCGGCGGCTGCTTCTGGGGTGTACAGGGCGTGTTCCAGCACACCAACGGCGTGCTGCAGGCCGTCTCGGGCTACTCGGGCGGGCAGAAGGAGACGGCGATGTACGAAACCGTCGGTCGCGGCACGACGGGCCATGCCGAGGCGGTGCAGGTGACCTTCGACCCGAGCAAGATCTCCTACGGCAAGCTGTTGCAGATCTACTTCTCGGTCGCCCACGACCCGACCCAGCTCAACCGCCAGGGGCCTGACCGCGGCACGCAATACCGCTCGGCGATTTTCTACACCAGCGCGGGCCAGAAAGATGTGGCCGAGAAATACATCGCCCAGCTCGACGCCGCCAAGGCCTACCCGGCCCGCATCGTCACGCAGCTCACGCCGCTTACCGCGTTCTACCCGGCCGAGGCCTACCACCAGGATTACCTGACGCTGCACCCGGAGTCGGGCTACATCGCCACCTTCGATCTGCCCAAGATCGACGAACTCAAGAACCTGTTCCCGGCCCAGTACCGCGCCTCGCCGGTGCTGGTGGGCTCGGCAGCCAAGCTGGCGAAGCAGAATTGAAGCCGCCGGGCGGCTGCGGCCATCCTTGCGGTTTGTCCATATTGAGGCTAAAATTCGTCTCGATATAGACAAGGAGCGAAATTTCATGCTTCACCACCTGCTGGCCAAAACCGCGCCCCCGCCCGACGGCGTGATGTTCATCGCCTACCAGCGCGCCGAGGGCGTCGATGCCTATGTGCGCGCTGTCGCCGGCGCCACGCCGATGCAGATCGTCGAAATCGAGCGCCAGGGCGTGCAGGGCATCTTCATCAAGGATCTGTCCAAGCGCATGGACCTCTCGGCCTCGCGCATCTTCGCCATCCTCGGCGTGCCCAAGGCCACGGCCGAGAAGAAGGCCGCCGCTGGCGAGTGGGTGGCCGGCAGCGGCGGGCAGGCAGCGGTCGGCATGATCAAGCTGCTCGGCATCGCGCAAGCCATCGCCGACAACAGCACCGCCGCGCAGGCCGAAGGTTTCGACGCCGCCAAGTGGCTGGGCCAGTGGATCGAGCGCCCGCAGCCGGCACTCGGCGGCCGCAAACCCGCTGACCTGATCGACACGCCTACGGGCGTGGAAGTCGTGGCGCGGCTGCTGGGCTCGATCGAAAGCGGCGCCTATCAATGAAGTTGTGGCGCATCGCCGCCGAGACGCGCCTCTACCGTGCCGATGACCTGAGCGGTGCCGGTGCCGCCAAAAGCCCCGGCCGCTGGAACGACATCGGCGAGCCTGTGCTCTACACCGCGCCGGCCATCTCGCTGGCCGTGTTGGAGACGGCAGCCCACATCGACGACGGTGGCCTGCCGCTCAACCGGTACCTGCTCGAACTCGAGGTGCCCGAGGATGTGTGGGCGATGCGCGAGGCGATCGATGTCGCCGCGCTGCCGCCCGCGTGGGCAGCCATTCCGGCCGGCCAGGCGAGCGTGAAGGCCGGCTCCGCCTGGCACGCCTCGCAGCGTTCGCCCATCCTGCTCGTGCCGTCGGTCGTCGTGCCCGAAGAATCCGCTGCGCTGATCAACCCGCAGCACCCGGCCGCGGCGCGCATCACCGCGCGGGTGCTGCGGCTCTTCGAATACAACCGATTGTTTCGGGCTTAGCGCGACGCACAATGTGACCATGAACACCGAACCGTCCGCACTCTCGCCCCTGAATGCCCAGCCGGAAGGCAAACCTGCGGCTCAGCGGCCACGGCCCTTGAGCGAGTTCCCGGCGATGGCGCAAACGGCGGCCGAGCTGTTGCGCACGCCGACAGCGCTGGCCGAGCTCAGCCTGGAAGACGCACGCTGCGTGGTCGACTACATGTGGCTGGTCGGTTATGCCGCCGGCGTGACGGTGCTGGTCGAGGGCGACAGCGAACACACCGGCTTCATGCTGCTGTTGCTGAGCGGTGAGGTCTCGGTGGAGGCGGGCGGTGGCGGGCCGAGCGCCAGCGGTGCCCGCCAGGAGTCGGCCTTGATTTCCGTCGCCGGGCCGGGCCATCTGCTCGGCGAGATGGGCGTGCTCGACGGCGCGCCGCGCTCGACCACCTGCGTGGCGGTGAGCCGCGTCGAAGCGGGCGCGCTCACGCGGGCGGCGTTGCACAAGCTGATCGCCGACCAGCCGACGGTGGGTGCGCGGCTGATGGCCGCAGTGGCGCAGCGGCTGGCCGAGCGGGTGAGGGCAGCCGACGATCAGGTCCGCATCTATGCGCAGATCGCGGGGAAGTTGCAGGCCGAGATCGAAGGTTTGAAGCGGGAGTTGGGGCGCTGAACTTCCGGCGCTCGAATCGCCTTCAGCAGCAACCCCCGCGCCGCCCCGCGCCCGAATACCGCGCCTGCTGCCGCTCCCTGAAAAACGCCTCATAGTCCATCGCCGCTTTGTCGGGATGCGTCGCGGCCATGTGGTCGAGATAGGTCTGATAGTCGGGCACGCCGACCATCAGGCGGAAGGTCTGGCCGAGGTAGCGGCCGGCCTGCCGCAGGTCGGCGGACAAACCGGCGGCCTTGGCCGCGAGCGTGTTGGGGTTCACCGCGCGTTCACCTGCAATGCCTCGAACGGCGTTTCGCGCACTGTCGGCCGGCCTTCGGCGCGCGCGGCGAGCACCGCCTTCACGCTGTAGAGCAACACGCTCAGCACGACGAAGATGAAGAGCGCGCACAAGGCAGCGTCGAGCCGGTCGTTGAAAACGATGCGGCCCATCGCTTCGGGTGACTTGGCGGGTGCCAGCAGCTTGCCCTGCGAGAGCGCATCGGCGTACTTGCTCGCATGCGCCAGGAAGCCGATCTTTGCGTCCTCGGAGAAGATCTTCTGCCAGCCGGCGGTGAGTGTGCACACCAGCAGCCAGCAGGCCGGCGCAATCGTTACCCAGGCGTATTTGTCTTTCTTCATCTTGAAGAGCACTACCGTGCCGAGCAGCAAGGCGACAGCGGCGAGCATCTGGTTGGCGATGCCGAAGAGCGGCCACAAGGTGTTGATGCCGCCCAGCGGGTCGACCACGCCCTGGTACAAAAAGTAGCCCCAGGTCGCCACGCAGAGGCCCGTCGCGATCAGGTTGGCCACGAGTGAATCGGTGCGCTGCAAGGCCGGCACGAAGCTGCCCAGCAGGTCCTGCAGCATGAAGCGCCCGGCGCGTGTGCCGGCGTCCACCGCGGTCAGGATGAACAGCGCCTCGAACAGGATCGCGAAGTGGTACCAGAAGGCCATCATCGCCTTGCCGCCGACAACCTGGTGCAGGATGTGCGCCATGCCGACGGCCAAGGTCGGCGCGCCACCGGCGCGGCCGAGGATGGTGGTTTCGCCGACATCCTTGGCGGTCTGGATCAGCACGTCGGGCGTCACCACGAAGCCCCAGGTCGAGATGGCCGAGGCCACCGCTTCCGGCGTGTTGCCGACGAGGGCCGCCGGGCTGTTCATCGCGAAGTACACGCCAGGTTGGATGCACGAAGCCGCGACCAGCGCCATCACCGCCACGAACGATTCGGCCAGCATGCCGCCGTAGCCGATGAAGCGCGCGTGTGTTTCGTTCTCCAGCATCTTGGGCGTGGTGCCCGAGGAGATCAGCGCATGAAAGCCCGAGACCGCGCCGCAGGCAATCGTGATGAAGAGGAAGGGAAACATGCTGCCCGACCACACCGGCCCGCCGCCGTTGGCGAACTGCGTCAGCGCGGGCATCTCCAAGTTGGGCGAAACGATGATGATGCCGATCGCCAGGCAGACGATGGTGCCGATCTTGAGGAAGGTCGAGAGGTAGTCGCGCGGCGCGAGCAGCAGCCACACCGGCAGCACCGAGGCGATGAAGCCGTAGCCGATCAGCATCCAGGTGAGCGTCTTGCCGCCGAGCGTGAAGATGGGTGCGAGCGTGGGGCTTTGCGCCACCATCTGGCCGCCGAAGATCGAGAGCATCAGCAGCACGAAGCCGATGATGGAGATCTCGCCGATGCGCCCCGGGCGGATGTAACGCATGTAGATGCCCATGAAGATCGCCACGGGAATCGTCGCGCCCACGGTGAAGGTGCCCCAGGGCGAATCGGCCAGCGCCTTCACCACGATCAGCGCCAGCACTGCCAGGATGATGATCATGATCATGAAGGTGCCGAAGAGCGCGATCAGCCCGGGCACGGTGCCCATCTCCTGCTTGATCAAATCGCCCAGCGAGCGGCCATCGCGCCGGGTCGAGACGAAGAGGATCACGAAGTCCTGGACCGCGCCGGCAAAGACCACGCCCGCCAGGATCCACAGCAGCCCGGGCAGGTAGCCCATCTGCGCCGCGAGCACCGGGCCCACCAGCGGACCGGCACCGGCGATCGCCGCGAAGTGGTGGCCGAACAGCACGTACTGGTTGGTCGGCACGTAGTCCAGGCCGTCGTTCTTGCGGTAGGCCGGCGTCTGGCGCTTGGCGTCGAGCCCGAGCACCTTGCAGGCGATGAACAGGCTGTAGTAGCGGTAGGCGATGAGGTAGGTGCACACGGCGGCCACCACCACCCACAGGGCGCTGATGGTTTCGCCCCGCCCGAGTGCGATGGTCGCGAGCGCAAAAGCCCCCGCAACGGCCACCGCGGCCCACCCCAGATGACGGCCGATATTCGACATGGCTGTGTCTCCTCTTGTTGTGTACGAGCCTGCGCAAATGTTCGATCGTTCGGCGCGACCGCAAGCCACCCGGCGCCACCAGAGAGTGTCGAGATTCGAAGGGTGTGGCGCATCCGTTGCAATGCGCTGCGCAGGCGCGCGGCATTGCGTAATGGATAACCCGGTGGACGTTTGCGTCAGTGCGCAAGGCCAGCCGGCACCCACCGCGCGATCGTCGCGAACATCTCCGCGATGTCGATCGGCTTGGAGATGTGATCGTTCATGCCGGCGGCCAGCACTTTCTCCCGGTCACCGACCATCGCGTTGGCCGTCATCGCGATGATGGGGAGCTCTGCAAAGCGCGGCAGCAGGCGCAGTGCGCGCGTGGCTTCGTAGCCGTCCATCACCGGCATCTGGCAATCCATCAGCACCACGTCGAAGTTGCGCTGGTCGAGAAGCTGCAGCGCCTGCCGACCATCACCCGCGACGGTCACCTGCATCTGCGCACCGCCCAGCAGTTCGAGCGCCAGCTCCTGGTTGATCAGGTTGTCTTCCACCAGCAGCACCCGCTTGCCACGCAGCCGTTGGTGATGCGCCTGCAGCGCGTCTTCGCGCTGGCTCGCGCGGGCCGGTGCCGCTGGCGCCTGGCCGAGCGCGGCGGCGCAGGCATCGAGCAGCGTCGACGGTGTGACCGGCTTGGCCAGCACGGCGGCTATTGCTGTGCCTGGGTTGGTGGTTTGATCGCCTATCTGGTGCAGCAACTCCTCCCGCCCGAAGGCGGTGAGCAGCAGCACCGTCGGCGGCTCCGGCGCATCCTGCAAGCGCCGCGCGCACTCCAGCCCGTCCATGCCCGGCATCTTCCAGTCCATCAGCACCAGCCGGAACGGCCTGCCCGCCTCGCGCGCCAGCGCTGTCGCCCGCATCGCATCGAACCCGTCGCCCGCCTCCTCGGGCTCCAACCCGATCGCCCGCGCCATCTCCACCATGATGTGGCGCGCACTCGCGTTGTCCTCCACCACCAGCACCCGCGCCTGTGGCAGCGGTGCGGCATGCAGCGCCGACGCGACGCTCTCGTCTCCCGTGCCCAGCCCGAAGCGCGCGGTGAAGTGAAACCGGCTGCCGTGCCCCAGCGCACTCGTCACGCCGATCTCCCCATCCATCAACGCCACCAGGTGCCGGCTGATCGCGAGGCCGAGGCCCGTGCCGCCATAGCGCCGCGAGGTCGAGGCATCGGCCTGCGAGAACGGCAGGAACATGCGCTGCTGCTGCTCCGGGCCGATGCCCACGCCGCTGTCCTGCACCGAAAAGCGCAAGCGCACTTCGGTGGCGGTCCGGCTCTCCACGCTCACCGCAAAGATCACTTCGCCGCGCTCGGTGAACTTGACCGCGTTGTTGCCCAGGTTCACGAGCACCTGGCCGAGCCGCAGCGGGTCGCCCACCAGCCGCGTCGGCAGGTCGGTCGGCTCCTCGAACAACAGCTCCAGGCCCTTGTCCTCGGCCTTGAGCCCGACCAGGTTGGCGAGCTGGCCCATCACGTCGCCGAGCGCGAACTCCACATGCTCCATGTCGAGCTTGCCGGCTTCGATCTTCGAGAAGTCCAGGATGTCGTCGATCAGCCCCAGCAGCGATTCGGCCGAGCGCTGCACCTTGAACACATAGTTGTGCTGGCGCGGTGTGAGGCCACTGTGCAGCGCCAGATGGCTCATGCCGAGGATCGCGTTCATGGGCGTGCGGATCTCGTGGCTCATGTTGGCCAGGAACTCGCCTTTGGCGCGGTTGGCCGATTCGGCCACGGCCTCGGCGCGGCGCCGCTCGGCGACCTCTTGCCGCAGCTCGTGCGTGCGGGCGGCCACTTGCGATTCGAGGTCGCGGTTGAGTTGGGCGTTCTGGTAGGCGATGGCGAACTGCAGGCCGATCAGGCCCAGCGTTTCGAGCTGGGCGGCGTTGAGCGTGGTGTGGGTCTGGCGGTTCTCGAGGTAGAGCAGGCCGACCACCTCACCGCGGTGCCGGATCGGCAGGCCGACGAGCGACTTGATGCCGTGGGCCTGCACCTGCGGGTCGTGGCCGAAGCGGGCGTGGCGGCCGACGTCGGAGACGAGCAGGGGCGTCAGCGTTTGCGCCAGATAGGCGAGTACGCTGGCGGGCACCTCTTGCGCGACCGAAGGCGCGGCATGGGCTTCGCGGGCCAGGTCGAACCACGGGCCGGTGGGGTCGAAGCCGGCGCGGGGGATGGGCTGGGTGGTCGCGTCGCCGGGATCGAGGGCGTTCGCCTCGTGGGTGTTCCAGTACAACACGCCCCGTTCGGCCGCGGCGTACTGGCGCACGAGGTCGAACATCACGCGCAGCACTTCGTTCGGGTCGCGCTCTTGCGCGAGCACGCTGCTGGCGCGGGCAACGCTCTGCACGTCGAGGGAGCCCAGGGAGGTGGGCTTGTCGCCACTGGCGTCCTTGCTGCCGGCCGGTGCCGTTGCGGAACCGGCGTGAGCCGTGGTGGCGCGTGCATCGACCGCGAGCTGCGGATGCTGCGTCAGCAGTTGCTTCACCTTGGCCTCGGCACCCCAGGCCTCGAAGGCTGCCAGCGCGGATCGGAAATAAGCGTCGGCGGCCTCGGTCGCGCCCAGCGCCGCAAAGAACCGGCCGGCCAGTTCGCAGGCCAGCGCATGGTGGCCGGGTCGGCCGTGGCGCAGGGCGGTGTCGATGGCCTGCTGAAAGAGCGCCGAAGCCCGTGCCACCCCACCGTCGGCCCAGGCCACCATCGCCTGCACCATCAGCAGCAGATCCAGGGCATTGGGAGCCGACAGCGCGGCGCGCTGTTCCAGCCACGCGGTCAGCGGATCGAGTTCGCGGCGGATCGCCTCGTGCGCTTCGCTCGGCGCCGTGCGCAGCGCATGGGCCAGCGCCATCGCATGCGACCACTTGAAAAGCCGGGCCGGACGGCTGCTGGCCGGCGGATCGACGGCACGGCAGAACGCCAACGCGGCGTCCCAATCGCAGAACATGACGGCGGTGATCGCGTCGTAGCCCGAAGCCACGTGGGCCGTGAACACCGAGCCGGCGAGGATGTTCAGGTCGACGGCCGGCAGCTCGGACTCGTCGTGCCGGCCCACCACGCGCGTCATGCCGGCGAGGGTTCGCACGGCATGCCGGATCACGCGGTAGAGCGATGGCCTGCCAATGGAGCGCGTCGCCGTCGACGAGGCCAGCGCCTGATCGCAGCAGGCCAGCACGGTGCCCAGGTGCGGCTCGCTTTCGAAGGCCGACATCACCAGCGGCAGGAACGCATAGGTGGCAAAGCTCGCTTCGCCCGCCTCCAGCGCGAGCCGATACGTTCGCTGCGCCAGGGCGAACGTGACTTCCAGCGAATCGAGCGCGTAGCCCGCCTGGTTGATGTAGGCGATCTTCGTGACTGCCTGGATGCCGGGGTCTGGGTAGTGCGTCAGGATGCGCATGCCGGCCTTCGAAAGCGCCTGGCCGGTCGCTTCGTCGCGCGCGCGGGCCATCATCACGTGGAACACGATCACCAGCGCAAAGGGCAACCGCGGCGAGCGGCCGTGTTCGAGCGCGATGCGCAGGATGCGCAGGACCAGCCAGGTCTGCCGCTCGCCGAGGGCCATCGATTCTTCGGCGCGTAGCAGGCTCGACAGCAGCTCGGTCGCAGCCAGCATCCGGGTGTCGTGCATCGGCACCAACCGGTCGAAAGCCTGGGCGCCGACCTGACCGATCAGCGCGTGGAACGTGGCGAGCTCCGTGCGCGCCACCTGCGGCCAGTCCTCGACCTCCGGCAAGACGATGCCGAGCGCCCCGAGCATGTCGTGCACGGCCGGCGCAAACGGCAGGTTGGGCGGGCGGCGCTGTTCGAGCGAGCGGAACTGGCGCGCGCTCAGCTGCGCATAGGCCACCGGGTCGGCGATGGCACTGGGCTGGATGCGCTCGAACAGCGCATCGGATTCGTCGAAGCGCAACAGGCTGCAGAGGCAGCGGTGGTGAAGGTCGGTGAGGCGCAACGTGAGCGCGTGGTCCAGCGCTGCGGCCGGCGCGTCTGCCGTGGGTGTCGCCGGAGACGCTGCCGGAGACGCCGCCAGAGCGGTCGCCAGGGATTGCGCTCCGTCGGCGAAGCGCAGCGCGCTCTCGTGTGCGCCGACCGCACCGGCGCGTTCGCCCGCGTCGATGAAGCTCGCCAGGATCTGTGCTCGCTCTTTCGGCTGCGCCTGCGGCCCGGTCAGCAGCGGAAGGCTCTCGATGAAGTGCGCGGCCATCGCAAAGCCGCCGTCTGCGCGGCAGATGTCGGTGGTGGCCGCCGCTCGCATCGCGCGTGCGATGGCCAGGTGCCAGTTCATGCGGTGTTGCGCATCGAGCAGACCGTAGGCTGCTTGCTGCATGCGGTCGTGCGCGAAATGCAGGCGCCGCTCGGCGCCGCTTGCCGTGCTTCGCGAAGCCAGCAGCATCTCGCCGCGTACCAGCGGCAGCAGCAGGCCGCTGACCTGGGCGGCGCTTGCACCGAGCACCGCGGCCAGCAGTCCCGGAGAGATCTCGCCACCGATGCAGGCGCACACGCCTGCCGTTTGCTGCACGTCGGCAGGCAGGCGTTCGAACTCACGCAGCAGGCCGGCCACGAGTTGGTCGGAGTTGGGCAGCGCGTCGAGCGCTGCATCGTCCCAGCGCCAAGGGACGGCCGGTCGCGTCAAATGGCCCGCGGCGTGCAACTGGCGCAGGAACTGGAGCACGAAGAAGGCATTGCCGCCGGTCTTGTGGTGCAGCGTGGCAGCGAGCGGCGCGATGTGCGCCGGCTCGGCATCGAGCACATCGGCCACCACGGCTTGCAGCGTGGCTTCGGCCAGGCCTGCGAGCCGCACCGTGATCAGCCCTGTGTTCGACGCTTCGATGCCGGCCAGCAGCCCGGTGAGCGGATGTGCTGCATCGACTTCGTTGTCGCGGTAGGCACCCAGCAGCAGCAGCGGCGCGCGGCTGTGCTCCAGGGCGATGGCGCGCAGCAGTTCGAGCGTGTCGGCATCGGCCCACTGCAGGTCATCGACGAAGAGCAGCACCGGCGTGCCGCGCACGTGCAGCACCTGCAGCACGCTCGCGAGCGCCTGCTTCATGCGCTGGAAGGGGTTGCCGGATTCGGGTGTGATGTCGCTCGCGGCGCGCGGCGCTGTGGTGGCTGTCGTGGCTGGCGCGGGAGGGCCTGACGGCCACAGCAGCGCACCGAAACCCGGCGCGATGCCGGCCAGAAAGCCGGCGTTCGAACCAAGCGCGCCGCTGAGTTGTGCGCGGATCTGCGCCAACGTTGCCGGCGATTCGGCCAGCCAATAGTCGGCCAGTGCCGAGAGCGCTTCCACCAGCCCGCTGTAAGGCCCCAGCCGGCCGAACTGCTCGCACTTGCCGGCCGCGAAGATGCCGCCCTGCGTGTTCAGCAAGGGGTGCAGCGCCCGCACCAGCGCCGATTTGCCTTCGCCCGAATAGCCGCACACCATCGCCACGCGTGCCTCGCCGCGGGGCGCATGCCAGGCGGCTTGCAGGCGCGCCAGTTCGGCTTCCCGACCGAAGAGCCGAGAAGGCTGGGCAGGTTCGATGCGATGGTCGAAAGCACCGGGGGTCGAAGGGCACGGCGCCGGCGCCCCCCTCGGCCTCGGCCAGCGCCCGTTCCAGATCGAGCCGCAGGCCATGGTGCGACTGGTAGCGCTGCTCCGGGCTCTTGGCCAGCAGCTTGGCGATCACCGCCGAGAGGATGGGCCCGACGGCGCGGTTGGCTGCTTCCACCGGC
>JAMFRW010000270.1 GCA_026224975.1 Rhodoferax sp.
GCCGCCTATGCGTTCAACGAAGCCGGCGCATCGGTGATCGACGAGGTGGGCGAGCTGGTCGTGACCAAGCCCATGCCGTCGATGCCGATCTACTTCTGGGGCGACCCCGGGAACCGCCGGTATCTGGAGAGCTACTTCGAGATGTATGAGGGACTCTGGCGCCATGGCGACTGGATCCGCTTTACATCGCGAGGTACGTCCGTCATCTACGGCCGCTCCGATTCCACCATCAACCGCCACGGGATCCGCATGGGAACGGCCGAAATCTACCGGGTGGTAGAAGAACTGCCGGAGGTGCGCGACAGCCTGGTGGTCGATCTGGAGTACCTCGGTCGGCCGTCCTTCATGCCTTTGTTCGTGGTGCTGTCCCCCGGCTTCGAACTCGACGACGCGCTGAAGGCGCGCATCGCGCAGCAGATCCGCAGCAAGGCTTCCGCCCGGCATGTGCCCAACGAGATCTATCAGGTCGTTGAGATCCCGCGCACCTTGACGGGCAAGAAGATGGAAGTGCCGGTGCGCAAGCTGCTGCTGGGCACCGCCCCCGAGAAGGCGGCCAGCACGGATGCGATGGCCAACCCGCACAGCATCGGCTTTTTTCTGCGTCTGGCCGAGGAGATGAAGGCCTCACCGACGCTCTGAACCGGTATTCGACCCGCGAGGCGCCGCAAGCCGACGGCGCCCGCATCACCACCGCGTGCGAACACGAACAGGAGACAAGACATGAGCAATAAACCCAAGGTACTGATGATCATCACGCTGGACACCAAGGCGGTGGAGGCGCGCTACATCCGTGACGTGCTGGAGTCCCAGGGTGTGGACGTGGTGCACCTCGACGCCAGCATCCGCGAGTCGACCGATTCGAGCGTCGAGATCCCGCCCGAGGCCATTGCAGCGGCGGCTGGCAAAACCTTGCAAGAGGTTCGCGACCTGAAGCACGAAGGCAAATGCCAGGGCGTCATGATCGAGGGCTCGGTCAAATGCGCGCTCGAGTACCACGCCAAGCACGGCTTGAGCGGCATCATCGGTGTTGGCGGTTCGATGGGCACGGCGCTCGGCACGGTCGTGATGGGCATGTTCCCTTACGGCCTGCCCAAGGTGATGGTGTCGACGATGGCATCGGGTTTCACCAAGCCCTTCATCGGCGCGAAAGACATCAACATGTTCAACCCGGTGTGCGACATCGCCGGGTTGAACAGCATCACGCGCGATGTGTTCCGCAATGCCGCGCTGGCCACCGCCGTGATGGCGAAGAACTATTCGCCGACGCGGGTCGAGCCGAAGCCGCTGATCGCGATGACGACGCTCAGCACGATCGATCGTTGCACCGTCAACGTGCGCAAGCAGCTGGAAGCCAAGGGTTTCGAAGTGATGGTGTTCCACACCCTGGGCACCGGCGGCATGGCGATGGACCAGATTGTGAGCGAGCGCGACGTGGTGGCGGTGGTCGATACCTCGCTGGTCGAGATCAACGACTTCCTCAACAACGGCTTGTGCAGCGCCGGCCCCGATCGATCGAAGTCGGCACTCGCCAAAGGCGTGCCTGTGATCTTTGCGCCAGGCAATGCCGACTTCATGGTGGCCGGCCCGATCGATGCCGCCAAGCTCATGTTCCCTGACCACCGGTATCACATGCACAACCACGCGCTGACGGCGGTTCGCACCGAAGCCAGCGAACTGCAGGCGCTGGCCAGGCACATGGGGGGCCTGATCGCGGAGGCCAAGGGGCCAGTCTCGTTCTTCGTGCCGCTCAAGGGCTTCTCGCACCACGACAGCCCTGAGGGTCATCTACACGACCCGTCGATGTGCCCGGTGTTCTTCGATGCCTTGAAAGCCGCGTTGCCGACCTCGGTCGCCCCGCGCGAGTTCGACTGCCACATCAACGACGCGCAGTTCGCCGATGCGATCGTCGAGCAGGTCTTGGCCTACACCCAGGACCGAAGGGTGGCCACTGCGTGAATCTGATCCCCCAACGCACCC
>JAMFRW010000271.1 GCA_026224975.1 Rhodoferax sp.
GGCAAAACAGTATTTGCATAGTCGGCGATCTTTGCTATAATCTTGCTTCTTCGCCAAACGGGGGTATAGCTCAGCTGGGAGAGCGCTTGCATGGCATGCAAGAGGTCAGCGGTTCGATCCCGCTTACCTCCACCAAAGCCTTGTGTAGCGAAAGCAGTTCCAAGTCACGAAGACAGTTTTTGTCCCCTTCGTCTAGAGGCCTAGGACACCACCCTTTCACGGTGGCTACAGGGGTTCGAATCCCCTAGGGGACGCCAGGTTCAGCACCGCGCAAATCGTTCGATTTGCACAGTGCTTGGCAAGGCAGGATTCAATGCACGCGGCGCCTTCGGGCGCCGTTTGCATTTGTGGCGCCGCCATCGCGCCAATCCTCGCACCGGCAGTTTTGCTTAACCGTTTCACGCATAAGCATCGGCTGTTTCATTCGTTCGCCGTTGGCCCGCGACTGCTCAAAATGCAGCGCATCCCGGACTCCCGTCCGCGAACTCCAACGGAACCTAGAACCTCATGACCGCCATTCGCTCCCTGCGATCCGTGCTTGCGCTCACCGCTTTCGCCGCTGCCACCGTTCTTTCCAGCAGTTCCTGGGCCAAGGACATCTCGCTGCTCAACGTCTCCTACGACCCGACGCGCGAGCTGTACCAGGACTACAACGCCGCCTTCGCCAAGTACTGGAAGGCCAAGACCGGCGACACCGTCACCGTCAAGCAATCGCACGGCGGTTCGGGCAAGCAGGCCCGTTCGGTGATCGACGGCATCGATTCCGATGTGGTCACGCTCGCACTTGCCTACGACATCGACGAGATCGCCGAGCGCGCCAAGGTGCTGCCGGCCGATTGGCAAAAGCGCCTGAAGCACAACAGCTCGCCCTACACCTCGACCTACATCTTCCTCGTGCGCAAGGGCAACCCCAAGGGCATCAAGGACTGGGGCGATCTGGTCAAGCCCGGCGTCTCGGTGGTTACTGCCAACCCCAAGACATCGGGCGGCGCGCGCTGGGGTTACCTCGCGGCCTACGGCTATGCGCTCAAGCAGCCGGGCGGCAACGATGCCAAGGCCAAGGAGTTCATCACTGCTTTGTTCAAGAACGTGCCGGTGCTCGATTCGGGCGCGCGCGGATCGACCGTGACCTTCGCCGAGCGCGGCATCGGCGACGTGTTGCTGGCCTGGGAGAACGAAGCCTATCTGTCGCTGAAGGAATTCGGCGCCGACAAGTTCGACATCGTCTACCCGCCCATCAGCATCCTGGCCGAGCCGCCGGTCTCGGTCGTCGACAAGGTGGTCGACAAGCGTGGCACGCGTGACGTGGCCACCGCCTACCTCGAATACCTCTACAGCCCCGAAGGTCAGGACATCGCAGCGCGCAACTTCTATCGCCCCATCGATGCGACCGTGGCCGCCAAGTACGCCAAGCAGTTCCCCAAGCTCAACATGTTCACCATCGACGACACCTTCGGCGGCTGGGCCAAGGCGCAGAAGACGCACTTCGCCGATGGCGGCGTGTTCGATCAGATCTACTCGAAGAAGTAAGCCATGGGTGACAGCGCAGCATCGGGCACCGGCACGCACCTGGGCATCGCGTCGGTCGTCGAGCAGCTTCGCGAGTTGCGCGAGCACTCGCTGCAAGCCCGCAAGCGTGATGGCCGGCCACCCAAGCTGCCGTCACGCAAGGCACTCGCGGCCATCCTCGAAGGGCTGGCGGCGGCGCTGTTCCCCAACCGGCTCGGGCAGCCGGATCTGGTGGACGAAGGCCTCGACCACTACGTGGGCCACACGCTGGACGTGGCGCTGCGTTCGCTGCACGAGCAGATCCGGCGCGAGTTGCAATTCGCCTCCGGCCTGCCTTCCTTGAGTGAGCTGGATGCACAACGCGCCTTGCAGATCACGCGGGAGTTCGCGCAGCAGTTGCCCGAGGTCAGATCGCTGCTCGAGACCGACATCGTCGCCGCCTTCCAGGGTGACCCGGCTGCGCGCAGCATCGACGAAGTGCTGGTCTGCTACCCCGGCATCACCGCCATCACGCACTACCGCCTGGCGCATGTGCTGTACGGCCAGGGCGCGCTGCTGACAGCCCGCATCGTGGCCGAGCTGGCGCATTCGAGCACCGGCATCGACATCCACCCTGGCGCGCGCATCGGTCCGAGCTTTTTCATCGACCACGGCACCGGTGTCGTGATCGGCGAGACGGCAGTGATCGGCCGTCATGTGCGGCTCTACCAAGCCGTCACGCTCGGCGCCAAGCGCTTTCATGCCGAAGCCGATGGCAGCCTCGTCAAGGGCGAGGCGCGGCACCCGATCGTCGAGGACGATGTGGTGATCTACGCCGGCGCGACCGTGCTCGGCCGCGTCACCATCGGCGCCGGCTCGACCATCGGCGGCAATGTGTGGCTCACGCGCAGCGTACCGCCGGGCAGCAACGTGGCGCAGGCCCAGGCGCTGACCGAGGCGGTGGTGGCGGTGACGCAAGCTTGAGCGCCATGCTCGATGGAGTCCGCTGCACTCCGTTGTCCGTTCGAAGAATTTTTTTCCATTCACATTCCATTCACGTTCATCGATCCGATGTCATCCACCTGATTTCATTCACCTCAACGCCACCACACCATGACCGATTTCGTCGAACGACCCACAGCGCTGGGCGATGTAGCCGCCAGAACCCTGGCGAATGCCACCAAGACCGTGCCGATGCTCTCGGCCATCACGCCGCGATGGCTGGTGCACCTGCTCGCCTTCGTGCCGGTGGAAGCAGGCATCTACCGCGTCAACCGCGTGAAGGACGAATCTTCGGTCGAGGTGGCCTGCTCGCAGCTCGACGAGCGCGAACTGCCGCAAACCTTCGTCGACTACGAAGAGTGGGGCCGCGAGTACCGGCTGAGCGCGGTCAACACCGTGGTCGATGTGCACACCCGCGTCTCCGACCTCTACAGCAGCCCGCACAACCAGATCCGCGAGCAACTGCGCCTGACGATCGAGATCATCAAGGAGCGGCAAGAGAGCGAGCTGATCAACAACAAGGAATACGGCCTGCTGCACAACGCCGCCGATTGGCAGCGCATCAAGACCCGCAACGGCCCGCCCACGCCCGATGATCTCGACGATCTCATCGCCAAGGTCTGGAAGGAGCCGGCGTTCTTCCTGGCGCACCCGCTGGCCATTGCCGCCTTCGGCCGCGAATGCACGCGCCGTGGCGTGCCGCCGCCCACCGTCTCGCTCTTCGGCGCGCAGTTCCTCACCTGGCGCGGCCTGCCGCTGATCCCGTCCGACAAGGTGCCGGTGGTCGACGGCAAGACCAGCATCATCCTGCTGCGCACCGGTGAGGCCAAGCAGGGCGTGGTGGCGCTGTTCCAGCCGGGCCTGCCGGGCGAGCAGAGCGTGGGCCTCTCGGTGCGCTTCATGGGCATCAACCACAAGGCCATCGCGTCGTATCTGATCTCGCTCTACTGCTCGCTCGCGGTGCTCTCGCCCGACGCGCTCGGCGTGCTCGAAGGCGTGGAGGTGGACAAATACCATGTCTACGCTTGACGCCACCGGCGTGCCCGATGCGCAATTGATCGAGCGGCTGGTCAACGACTTGTTCAAGGCGGTGCCGGGGGCGACGTCATTTCCCGGAGCAGGCGGCGGCAGCAGCAGCGCGCTGCTGCCGCAGGCCGGCGTGCCGCCCGGCGGCGGTGCGCAAGTTCCGGCGGGTGCGATCGAGCTGCCGTATGCCGACGATCTGCAAGCGCTGCTCGGCGGCAACACGCCCGGCACTGCCGCCGCGCGCCCGCCGCAGCCGGCAAGTTTTTCCAACGCGGCCGAGCCGAGCTTCTACTTTCTGCAGACGCCGCAAGCCGCACCTGCCGGTGTGCAGGTGCCGTCGCAGAACGATGCCTTCGGTGCGCATCACACGCAGCCAGCAGCTTCGCCGCAAGCCACGTCGCCCGCATCGCGCGGCTTCGACATCCATGCGATCCGGCGCGACTTTCCGATCCTGAAGGAGCAGGTCAACGGCCGGCCGCTGGTCTGGCTCGACAAC
>JAMFRW010000272.1 GCA_026224975.1 Rhodoferax sp.
CGCCCACGCCTTCGATGGTGGTGATTTTCTTGCAGGCTGCGACCGACAAAGGCGTCTGGCAAGCCCGCACCGGCGAGCCGTCCAGGTGCACGGTGCAGGCGCCGCACAGCGCCATGCCGCAGCCGAACTTGGTGCCGGTCAGGCCTACATGGTCGCGCAAGACCCAGAGAAGCGGGGTGTCGCCGGGCGCATCGACCTGTGTCGCCTTGCCGTTGATGTTCAGTGAGGTCATTGGGGTACTCCGTGTGTGTTGCGTGTCTTCTGGCGCGAGGTGAGCGTGAGGCCGATCAGGGCTTGAGCTTGAAGACCATGAGCGTGCCGCCTTGTGGAACCGTCGTCTTCTTCTCGAAGACGGCGTTGAATGCGCCCTGGAGGCGTTCTGCATCGACGCCCCACCCCGATTGCACTGCGACGTACTGCTCGCCGTCAACCTCGTAAGTACTGGGCACGCCATGAACTCCGGAGGGGGCGGGCGTTTCCCAGAGCTGTTTGCCGTTGCGGGCGTCGAAGGCGCGGAACATCCGGTCGTTGGTGCCACCGGCGAACACCAGGTTGCCACCGGTCGTCATCAGCGGGGTCCAGAGGAAGGTGGAATACTTGTGGACCCAGGCGAGCTTGCCGGTCGACATGTCCCACGCCTGCAGTTCGCCCACCGACTGGTCGGGCTTGGGCACGCGCACGTTCGTCAGGATGCCGTCGAGCGGTACACCGATGAAGAGCTCGCCGGCCTTGTACTTGGGGTTCTCCGCGGCAGGCAACTCCGAGCACATGTTGTTGTTGGCCGGGATGTAGAGCATGTTGGTCTTCGGGTTGTAAGCCTCCGGTGACCAGTCCTTGCCGCCCCAGAGCGACGGGCAATAGGCCGACTTGGCGCCCAGCCGCGGCTTGCGCGCTTCGTCGTAGGCCAGCCGCCCCGTCTTGGCATCGATGCCGGTGAAGGCGTTGTTGCCCACATAAGGCCAGGCTTCGACGAAGTTGATCTTGTCGCCGGTGCGCTCCAGGATCCACAGGTAGCCGTTGCGCCCGGCATGCACCGCGGCCTTGATCTTCTTGCCCTTGTATTCCGTGTCGATCAGCAGCGGCGCCGAGACTTCGTCCCAGTCCCAGGAGTCGTTCCAGGTGTACTGGTGGTGGCCCTTGATCTTGCCGGTGTCCACATCGATCGCGACGGTCGACGAGGTGTAGAGGTTGTCGCCCTTGCGCTCGTCCGGCGTCCACGGCGAGGGGTTGCCGGTGCCCCAGAAGGCGAGGTTGGTCGCGGGGTCGTAGCTGCCGGTGATCCAGATCGAGCCACCGCCGCGCTTCCAGTTGTCGTTGTTGGCGGGCCAGGTGTCACCGCCCGGTTCGCCCGGCGCGGGAATGGTGAAGGTGCGCCAGGCTTCGTTGCCGGTCTCGGAATCGTAGGCCGCCAAAAAGCCGCGAATGCCGAACTCCCCACCCGATGCGCCCACCATCACCTTGCCCTTGACCACCAGCGGCGCGAGCGTCATGTAGTAGCCGTTCTTCCAATTCTCGACTGGCTTGGTCCACAGCACCTTGCCCGTCTTGGCATCGAGCGCCACCAGCATGCAATCGAGCGTGGCGAAGTAGAGCTTGTCGCCATACATCGCCACGCCGCGGTTCGTGGGATGCAACTGCGTCAGCTCGGCCGGCAATGACTTCTTGTAGCGCCACAGCTCGGCACCGGTCTTGGCATCGAGCGCAATGATCTGGCTACCCGGCGTGGTGATGTACATGTAGCCACCGTTCACCAACGGCGGCGACTGGTGCCCTTCCACCTGCCCGGTGGCGAACGACCACGCCGTCGTCAGCTTGCCGACGTTGCCGTCGTTGATCTTCGCCAGCGGGCTGTAGCCCCAGCCGGCATAGTTGGCGCGGTACTGCAGCCAGTTCTGCGGCTCGGGGTTGAGCAGGCGCGCATCCGTTACCGGCGGGTAGGGCCGGTCGCTTTGCGCAAAGGCCGATGTGGCGGCCAGGCACAGCGTGCAGAGCAGGGTCAGGGTGGGCTTGATGGTTGTCATGTCGTCTCCTCGGGGGTGGGTGTGATGCCGCGGCATCTGTGGCCGCGGTCTTTCTGGCGGGAATCGAAGATCTGGTTCAGCCGCCGCCACCGGGTGGCGCGCTGAAGGCCCCGGCGATCACCAGCTTGTCGCCATCGACCTTGAGCGCGATCGACGGCAAGGCGCGTGGCGCAGGGCCGGCGACCACGTTGCCGCTTTCGCCGGGGTGGAATTGCGAAAAGTGGCAAAAGCACAGAAGCGTCTGCTCCTTGGGCCGCCACGAGTTCACATCGCAAGCCTGATGCGTGCAGATGGCGGAGTAGCCCAGCACACCGCCGGCAGCGGCGGCACGGGCTTGTGTCTCGGCATCGAGCGCAGGGGCTTCGGGCTTGACCAGCAGGATGCGGTTGAGCCGCGAATCGCTGCGGGCGCGCTTGGCCGCGGGCTCGTAAGGGAAGGCGATGAGTTGCTTGGCGCCGGTCTTGATGTCGGCCAAGGCAATCGGCTTCAACGCATCGTCGTCCACGCCCACCAGCCAGTCGCCGGCACGCGGGCCGTCGTCTGCGGCCTGCACGTTGCGCATGCCGGCCCCGATGACTGCGCCCGCCATCACCTTGAGCGATGCGCGCTTGCTGCTGCTGGCGACGCAGCTTGCGCAGGGAATGCAGGCGGTGGTCGATGGCGTGACGGAAGCATGAGCCGATACAAGGTGGTCAGAGCGGGTCTGGGAGCGCAGAAGAGTCATGGGCAGGCGGCGCAGGTTGCGGTGTATGGAGGAGGGCTGCATGTCATAAATGGCAAGACATGTGCCATCCGAAAGCTCAGGGTTCATCCGGATTTCGGACCCGGGTTTGCATTGACGGTGGCCTGTATTCGGTGTTCTGAAGACGCCAGGTGTCTCGCCCAAGTGCCGCGCGGGACGTCCGTCTCACGCGACGAACGCCGCATCGACTCGCGCGTCGTCGCGGCGCTTGGTCACAATCCGCGCATGGACGATCTGCCGCTCATCGACATCTCCGCACTCGCCTCCACCGATGTCGCCGCACGCCACGCGGTGGCCGGCCAGATCGGCGCTGCATGCCGCGAGGTCGGCTTCTTCGTGATCACCGGCCACGGCGTGCCGCGCGACCTGATAGCCGACACCTTTGCCGCCAGCGCGCGCCTGTTCGCGTTGCCGGCCAAGGCCAAACGCGCCATGGCCATCGACAAGCTCGGCAGCAACCGCGGCTATGTGGGCCTGGGCGTTGAAGCGCTGGACGAGAAGACCGCGGCTGATCACAAGGAGGCGTTCAACCTCATCTGGACCGATTCGCAGACTCGCCCGGAGAACGTGTGGCCGCCGCTGCCCGGCTTTCGCGACGTGGTGCAGCGGTACTTCGATGCGGCGCTCGAAGTGGGCCGCCGCCTGCATTCATCCTTCGCGCTTGACCTCGGGCTGGCCGAAGATTTCTTCGACGACAAGATCGATCGCCCGCTCGCAACGCTGCGCCTGCTGCGCTACCCCACACCGACGCACGAGGTGCCGAGCGAGCGCATTGGCGCCGGCACCCACACCGACTACGGCAACGTCACGCTGCTGGCGACCGACGGCGTGGCCGGGCTGCAGGTGCGGCGGCGCGATGGCCGCTGGGTCGATGCCCCGGCCGTGCCCGGCGCCTTCATCTGCAACGTCGGCGATTGCCTGATGCGGTGGACGAACGACATCTATGTCTCGACACCGCACCGCGTGGTCAAGCCAGCGGCTGAGCGCTTCTCCATCGCCCTCTTCGTCGACCCCAACCCCGACGCGCTGGTGAGCGCCATCCCTTCGTGCGTCGCGCCCGGCGAGTCGCCGCGCTATGCGCCGATCACCGCGAACGACTATCTGCAGCAGCGGTTCGCGTCGACCTACGGCGCGGGCGGCTGAGCGAGCGAAGCAATGCGACAGTGCAGAACGACCCTACCCAGCCGAACCGCACCATGACCACCTCCGACTCCACCGTCGGCAAGATGCCGACCGACCTGCAGCGCATCACGACGATCGGTGACAGCGTCTTTGCCGTGGCGCTCACGCTGATTGCCGTCGGCATCCGCCTGCCGCCCGAACTCATCGGCAAGAGCCTCACCGCTGCCGATCTGGTGCCGCTGCTGAACGACATGGGCGCAATCATCCTGAGCTTTTGCGTGGCGTCGATCATCTGGCTGGGGCATTGGGTCCATCTGCGCAGAGCGATCCGCACGACCGTGCCGTTCCTGATTGCCAACCTCACCGTGCTGCTCTTCATCATCCTGCTGCCGATCTCGACCCGTCTGCTGAGCGCGGGGCCGCTGAGCACGGCGAGCGCGGTCGTCTACGGCGTGAACCTGCTGGCAACATCGCTGAGCGAATTCATCTTTCGCCGACTGGCCAATGTGCTCGCGCTGCCCGAAGGCGAAAGCCTGCCGCCCACGCGGTTGCCGCGCGAACTTGGATCGATGTACGCCTTGACCATCCACACGTCCGCGTTGGTCGCGGCGTTCTTCAACCCGCACTGGTCTGTCACGCTGTGGCTGCTGGCGTTCGGAACGCCGTTGATCGAGCGTTGGGTGCATCGGGTCAATGCGCGTGTTGCTGCGGACTGAATGGCTGTTCGAGTGGGGGTGTGTGGCGCGGCATGGGGTGCCCGGCGGGGGCTCATGCTGTGGCGGTCGGCGGGTACGCCGACTGCACGCAGGCGCGCAGGCCCGAGGTCGCG
>JAMFRW010000273.1 GCA_026224975.1 Rhodoferax sp.
CATTGATATGCAGCTCGAAGAACTGTCGATTCTTGACTTCGAATTCGAATAATGTCTCGACGTCGAAAGGTCTCGGCGGGGCGATGGTGAGGAAAGCCATTGGGCGCTGAAAGTGGTTGTCTCAATACCAGTATAAGAACTTGTCTTGTACCAGAATCATGCCTTGGCCATGATCGTTGCTTCACCACTTACCCCGTTTGGAGCAACCCATGATTTCCCACGACGAACAAGTCGATCGGCAGTTCGGTCCGGTGGCAGCAGCTTACGTGACGAGCGCGGTGCATTCGCAAGGCGCGGATCTCGCGCGCATCGCCGATCTACTGCGTGAGCACGCTGGCCGCCACGGGCCGGCCACGGTGTTGGACGTCGGCTGCGGTGGCGGCCACCTGAGCTTTGCGATGGCGCCGCACGCTGTTTCTGTGACCGCTTGCGACCTGTCGCCCGAGATGCTCGCCGCGGTGGCCGGCGAGGCCGAGCGGCGCGGGTTGCGCAACCTGCGCACGCAGCAGGGCGCGGCCGAGGCCTTGCCGTTCGCGGACGCGAGTTTCGATTGGGTCTGCACGCGTTTCAGCGCGCACCACTGGGCCGATCTGCCCGCCGGCCTGCGCGAGATGCGGCGGGTGCTGAAACCCGGTGGCCGGGTGATCGTGATCGATGTGGTCGCGCCCGACTCGGCCTTGCTCGACACGCACCTTCAAGCCGTCGAGCTGCTGCGCGACCCGTCGCACGTGCGAGACCATTCGCTCGCCGAATGGGCAGCGCAGCTCGCGCGCGTGGGCTTGGCGGTAGATGCGCAAGACACCTGGCCGCTGCGCATGGTGTTCGACACCTGGGTCGCGCGCATGCAGACGCCGGCCGATCGGGTGGCGGTGCTGCGCAGCCTGTTGCAGAGCGCACCGCGCGAAGTGCGCGAGTATTTCAACGTGACGTCAGATTCGTCGTTCGACATCGACGTGGCCTGGATCGACGCTTCGATCGCAGGTTGATCGACACCAGGCGAAGCACCCACGCCAGACGCTAATTCAACCGCTGCAACCACTCCGCCGCATCGTCCGGCGCCAGCGGCCTCGCGTACAAGAAGCCCTGCATCACGTTGCAGCCCGCAGCGAGCGCGGCTGTAGCCTGGGCTTCGGTTTCCACGCCTTCGGCTACCACCTCCAGCCGCAGCACGCCGGCCAGGTCGCAGATGGCCTTGACGACGGCACCGGCGTCTACGTCGGGCAGCGGGTCGATGAGGCTGCGGTCGATCTTGACGGTGCGCAGCGGCAGGCCGCGCAGCATGTTGAGGGACGAGAAGCCGGTGCCGAAGTCGTCGAGCGCGACCAGGATGCCGTGCAACCGGAGCTGCGTGAGCTGCTCGTTGGCCTGGTCCATGTGGGTCACGGCGGCGCTCTCGGTGATCTCGAGCGTGAGCAGCGCGGGCGGCACGTCGAACTCGGCGAGGATGCTCACCACCAGATCGGGAAAGGCCGCGTCCAGCAGTTGCAGAGGTGACACGTTCACCGCCACCGGCACCATGGTGCCGAACTGCCGCCGCCACTGGGCGATTTGGCGGCAGGCCTGGGTGAGGATGGTCTGGCCGAGCGGCACGATCAGGCCGGTGCGTTCGGCCGCGGGGATGAATTCGAGCGGGCTCACGCGGCCGATGCCCGGGCGGTCCCAGCGCACCAGCGCCTCGAAACCGAGCAACACGCCGCTGCGGCCATCGACCTTGGGCTGGTAGACGAGCGCGAACTCCTGCTGGCGCATGCCAGCGCGCAGCGCCTGCTCGGCCGCGAGCGTGGCGCCGGAGCCGCGCTCGAAGCGTTCTTCGGCCAGTTGCTGTGACGTGCCCGGCGTGTGCTTGGCCTCGTGCATGGCGGCGTTGGCGGCGCGCAGCAGCGCCTCGGGCTCGCGGCCGTTGGCCGGGTGCAGCGCGATGCCCATGGACACATCGAGAAAAAAGCCGTGCTCCGGCAGGCTGAGCGGCTGGGCCAGCATCTCGCGGACGCGGTCGGCGAGTGCGCGGGCGGCGGCTTCTGTCGCGGCCTCTGTGGTGATGTCGGTGGCATCCCCGGGCGGCAGTTCGCCGAGCAACGCAAACTCGTCTTCGCCCAGCCGCATCACTTCGGCCCGGCCGGCGAGCGTCTGCTGCAAGGCCAGCGCGAGCGAGCGCAGCACCGCATCGCCGATGGAGGGGCCGTGCGCTTCATTGAAGAGCTTGAAGCGGTCCACATCGAGCAGCACCAGCGCAAAAGGCACGGGCGGCTCGGCGCTGCACAACTCGCGCAAGCGCTGGATCAGCGCGCTGCGGTTGGGCAGGCCGGTGAGCTCGTCGTGCAGCGCCTGGTGCAGCAGCGTGCGGATGGTCTCGATGCGTTCGGTGTCGTCGGTCACCACCACCTGCTCGGCCGATTCGCCGTCCCAATCGACCTGCCACGCGCTGAAGCGCAGGTGCAGCGTGCGGCCGTCGAACGCGCGGCGCTCGCCTTCCCAATGTGCTTGCGGCAAGACGCCGGTGACGATCTGCCGGTGGCGCAGGCGGGCCGCGGCGCGCTCGGCTTCGGGCATGGTCGCGTCTCGAAAGGTGCCGCCTGCGGGCTGCGGTGCGCCTTGTTCCGGCAGGCCGTACATGCGGCGCAGCGCAGGGTTGGCGTACTTCATGGTCTCGCCCTGCATCACGGCCACGCCCTGGTGCGAGCGCTCGATGAGGTGCATGAACTGGTCGCGCAGGCGCGCGGTGTGGCGGGCGCGGTGCCGGGTGTTCACATAGAGCAGGCCCATGCCGAGCAAGGCCAGCACCAGCAGCCCGCCGATGGCGAGCACCAGCGGCTTGTCTTGCAGCAGGCCTTGGATCACGCTTGCGCTCCCCGGCAAACGAGGCGCGGGCCGGTGGGTGCGGGCGAAGCGCGGGCCGGCGTCACGGCCCCGCCAGGATCCATGCGGCCGCGCGCTCGGCGATCATCAGCGTGGGTGAGTTGGTGTTGCCACTGGTGATGGTCGGCATGATGCTGGCATCGACCACGCGCAGGCCGCGCACGCCGTGCACCTGCAGGCGTGCATCGACCACCGCCATCGGGTCGCTCGCCGGCCCCATCTTGGCGGTGCCGACCGGGTGGAAGATCGTCGTGCCGATGTCGCCGGAGAGCTTGGCCAGCTCGGCATCGGTCTGGAACTCGATGCCGGGCTTGATCTCGCGCGGGTTGAAGGGCGCCAGCGCCGGCTGCGCCACGATGCGGCGCGTAAGGCGCAGGCTGTTGGCGGCGATGAGCCGATCTTCGTCGGTGCTGAGGTAGTGCGGCGCGATGCTGGGCGCGTCTTCGACCTTGGCCGAGCGGATGGTCACCGCGCCGCGGCTCGTCGGGTTGAGGTTGCACACGCTCGCGGTGAAGGCGTTGAAGGCGTGCAGCGGTTGGCCGAAGGCATCGAGCGACAAGGGCTGCACGTGGTACTCGAGGTTGGCATGGTCCTGCGCCGGGTCGCTGCGGGTGAAGGCGCCGAGCTGAGAAGGCGCCATGCTCATCGGCCCGCTGCGCTTCAAGGCGTACTCCATGCCGATCAGCGCCTTGCCCCACAGCGAATTGGCCATGGTGTTGAGCGTCTTCGCGCCATCCACCTGATAGACGGCGCGGATCTGCAGATGGTCTTGCAGGTTGCCGCCCACGCCTTCGAGCGCATGCTCGACGCGGATGCCGTGCTGTTGCAGCAGCGCTGCCGGGCCGATGCCGGAGAGCTGCAGGATCTGCGGCGTGCCGATGGCGCCGGTCGCCAGGATCACTTCGCCGCCGGCGCGCACACGCACGTTGAGCGGCGCGCCACCGCCAGCCGGGTTGACCGCCACCCCCACCGCGCGGCGCGTGCCGTCCCACGAGCCTTCGCCTTCGGCATGCGCGAGCAGCACGCGGGTGATGTGCGCACCGGTCCACACCTGCAGGTTCTGGCGCGTTTGCGCCGGCCGCAGAAAGCCCTTGGCCGCGTTCCAGCGCACGCCCGATTTCTGGTTCACATCGAAGTAGCCCACGCCTTCGTTGTCACCGCGGTTGAAGTCGTCGGTCGCCGGGATGCCGGCCTGTTGCGCGGCTTTCGAAAACGCATCGAGGATGGGCCAGTGCAGGCGCTGCTTCTCCACCCGCCACTCACCGCCCGAGCGCTTGCCGGTGCGGTCGAAGCCGGGCGCGGCGTGCAGCTCATCGCCACCCTTGTAGAAGTCTTCGTGCTTGAGGAAGTGCGGCAGGCACTCGCGCCAGCTCCAGCCCTCGTTGCCGAGCGCGCCCCAGTGGTCGTAGTCGCGCGCCTGGCCGCGCATGTAGATCATGCCGTTGATGCTGCTGCTGCCGCCGATGACCTTGCCGCGCGGGTAACGCAGGCTGCGGCCGTTCAGGCCGGGGTCGGCATCGGTGGAATAGAGCCAATCGGTGCGCGGGTTGCCGATGCAATAGAGGTAGCCGACGGGGATGTGCACCCACAGGTAGTCGTCGTTGCCGCCGGCTTCGATCAGCAGCACCCGCTTGGCCGGGTCGGCGCTCAGGCGGTTGGCGAGCAGGCAACCGGCCGTGCCGGCACCGCAGATGATGTAGTCGTAGGTCAGGTCGGACATGGATGCGAGGGCTTGGCGTGGCGCCGGGTGGCGCGGGCTGGCGCGTGTTTGAAATCGTGTTTCGATGATAGGAGCGCGGGGCCGGCCCGCCCCGCGCTCATCGCATCACCGAGCCGAGCACCGGGAACAGCTTGGTGAGGCCATCGGACATGACCTCGACCGCGAGCGCCGCCAGCAGCAGGCCCATCAGCCGCGTCATCACATCGATGCCGGTCTTGCCCAGCACCTTGGCGATGCGGCCCGAGAGCGCGAACGCCGCCCACACCGCCAGGCCGATCACCACGCCGTAGCCGACCAGCGCGGCGAGCTGCCACCAGTGCCGTGTCTTGTCGGCGTAGATGATCATGGTGGAGATGGTGGCCGGGCCGGTGAGCAGCGGAATGGTCAGCGGCACGATCGCCACGCTGGCGCCGGTGTCGGCCTTGTCACCGCCTTCGTTCAGGTCGCTCTTGCGGCTTTCGGCCGGCTGCGCGTTCAGCATCTGGATGGCCGACATCAGCAGCAGCATGGCGCCGCCCACCTGGAACGAGGCCAGCGAGATGCCGAAGAACTGGATGATCTGCAAGCCGGCCAGCGCGCTGACGGCGATCACCACAAAGGCCGCGAACGCCGCCACCCGCGCGGTGTTGCGCCGCTGGCTGCCGCTCAAGCCCTGCGTGAAGTGGATGAAGAACGGGATCACGCCGATCGGGTTGACGATGGCGAGCAAGGCGATCAGCGGCTTGAGAAGGTCCATGCGGGCATTCTCGCGTGCGCGCCGCAGATTGCCTATGGGCGCTGGCCCTCGTCAGTGGGCAGCGGGCGGCCCGCCGATCGCCTTGCCGTTGACCAGCATGCGCGCTTGCGCCAGCGCGAAACTCGAACCGAGCATGTCGCCTTCACGAACCAAGAAGCCTTTCGTCGTGGCCTGCTCCAGCATCAGTGAATGCGGGCTTGGCGAGCGTCACCGCCACGGCGGGCATGACTGCGGGCACCTCCACCGTTCGGCCTTGCAACTGCATCGTCAGCTCCATCTTGTTGTCGACGACCTGAAAGTGCATTCCCGGTGATTCGAGTTCGTACGACCACGGCCCGCTGGCGTCGCTGCTGCTCGCCCTCACACCGGCGGTGATCGCTTGCCATTCCATGTGCGCACCGCTGGGCTCGGTGAGCTATCGATCAAATCTGCAAATTCCGTAAATATCGCAGCCCTTCGATGGCGCGCACGCCGTACCAGCTCAGCATCTCGCCATCGACCAACCGGACCTTGGCATTCGGGCAGAGCGCGCGAGCCGCCTCGAAGTGGGAGGCATCGAAGCTGTAGGGCTCGGAGCTGAGCAGCACCTGCTGCACCTCGGTCAGCCAAGGCTCGTTGCCATGTACTGGCGGATAGCGCGCCGCGCCGGTCTCGCCACCGGTGACTTCCGGCAGCGTGTGCCAGCCGATGCGGGCCAGCATGCGTGAAAGGTAGGTGTCGCGGGCGACCGTCATCCACGGCTCGCGCCAGATCAGGTAAAGCACATGCTGCGGGGCACGGCCTGCAGGCAGGGTGAGCGCCAGCTCTTCTTCTAGCGATCGGGTGATATCTGCCGCGCGCTCGGCCACGCCGGGCACATCACCGAACTCCGCCAGCATCTGCGCGACGAGGGCGAGGTTGTCTTCCGGGCCTTGCGGGTGGGTGACGACAATGTGCGGGGCGGGCTCGCCGGCATCGGCGCCCCAGGCGTCGATCGTCTCGACCGTCTCGCGCCGGTTCTCGTCGATGTTGACGATCACGTGCGTGGGCGCGAGCCGCCGAAGCTTGGCCAGGTTCACATCCTTGGTGCCGCCGATTTTGGGCACGCTTTGCAACGATTCGCGGGGGTGGATGCAAAACCCGGTGCGGGCGACCAGATGATCGAGCAGGCCGAGCGCGACCAGCAATTCGGTGATGCTGGGGACAAGGCTGGCGATGCGCGGCGCGGTCCCTTGTCGCGGTTTCACTTCTTTCGAAGTAGATGCCTTCACGCCCACGGCGCTTCTTCGGTCATCGCCAGATACACCGCGCAGGTGCCGCGCAAGTACACCAGGCTCGGCAGCACAAGCGCAAGCGCAAAAACCACGCCGCCGCCCACCAGCGCGGCGCTGGCGTGGGCCGTGGTGCCGAGCGGCGCGCCTGCGGCACCGAGAGAGCGCAGCCCGTAGCCGAAGAGGCCGCCCATCAACTGCTGCGCCGGCACATCGACTCCGACGACCGTGACGCCGGCTTGCGCCATGACCCGCCCGCCCGCCATCACCGCGAAGGTGAGGAGCGCGCCCATGCCGGCGGTGAGCGCGCTCACTGCCGCCATCAGCAGCGCGACGGTGAGCAGCTTGCTCCGCACGAGGCCCGCCAGATCGGCCACCAGCCGCAACACGCCCGCACCCGACCACACGCCGGGCGC
Organism: Rhodoferax sp.; assembly: GCA_026224975.1. Classification (GTDB taxonomy): domain Bacteria; phylum Pseudomonadota; class Gammaproteobacteria; order Burkholderiales; family Burkholderiaceae_C; genus LMDS01. The sequence goes on from JAMFRW010000273.1 coordinate 6,979, forward strand.
CGCCAGTGGCACGACCACCGCGACGAGTGAAAGCAGCGCCAGGCCGACCACGATCACGCCGATCGGCTCGATCAGCCCGAAGAGCAGCGGCCCGACCACCGTGCCGCTCACGCTGGTCCGGCACAGCCACAGCAGGCCCAGCAGCACACCGGCGGCGAGCGCGTAGCCCACCAACAGCATCGCGAGCACCAGCAGCAGGCGGTGCGCGGTGAGGAGCGAGACCCGCAGCGCATCGCCGATCTCGCGCACCACGCGCCCGCGTGCATCGTCCATCACCAGGATGCCGGCGGTGTTGCCGCCGTAGAAGGCGACGAAGAGCGCGGCGCCGGCCTGCAGCGGGCCCCACCAGGCGTTGTCTTTGGCGAGCGATGTCTCGGCCATGGCGAGCAAGAGCCCGGCCGAAGCGAAGGTCGCGAGCAGCACGAAGAGGGCGCGCGTGTTGCGCACGGCGTCAACGCTGCGCAGCACGAGGCTCAGGGCCGATAAGGGGTCGCGCTCGCGCATGGTGAATACTCTGAAAAAGGTGCGAGGGATGATATCTATAGGCTGTCAACCCCGTGCCCCACACAGGGTGTGAAGCCCATCGCGAGTGGGCGGCTCCAAAACAACACTTTATTCCGTGACAGCGTGCCCACTTTTCTGCAATTCACTTATATTCGCCAGTCTGTGTATGGAAGCAGCGCCTTCGCTTGAATGGTTCACGATGGGTAGAAGCTCCACATTGGTTATTCAGGAAATGAAAGGGCTCTCCCATGGGCAATAAACTTTACGTCGGCAATCTGTCTTACAACGTCCGTGACGAGGA
>JAMFRW010000274.1 GCA_026224975.1 Rhodoferax sp.
GTATGCCACCTGCTGCCGGAGCGCCTGGTGCCAGCGTTCATGCGCTGGTTAGCCGGTGGTGGTGTCGAAGTGGTCGAGATGCCCCAGGCTGTGGCCGGCATCCTCGCGGTGCGGATGGACAAGTACCTCGATTTGCCCATGGACCTGGCGGACGCGTCGCTGTTGTGGCTGTGTGAACAATCCGGGGTTCACGACATCCTGACCTTGGACAGGCGGGACTTCGGGGTTTATCGGACGGAACTCGGACTGCGGTTGAACAACCTGCTCGAAGCCGCGCCCAAAGCGCGTGCTCCGACCGTGCGGAAGAGGTCTACCGGGCGGTAAACCTCACCGCAACCCAGCGCGCTCTACATCCCCGCGTAGTTAGGTCCACCACCACCTTCAGGCGTCACCCACACAATGTTCTGCGTCGGGTCCTTGATGTCGCAAGTCTTGCAATGCACGCAGTTCTGCGCGTTGATCTGCAGGCGCTCGGTGTCATCGGGGTTCTTCACGAACTCATAAACCCCGGCCGGGCAATATCGGCTTTCAGGCCCGGCGAACTTCGAGAGGTTGATGTTGACCGGGACGCTGTTGTCCTTCAGCGTCAAATGCGCTGGCTGGTTTTCTTCGTGGTTGGTGCTGCTGATGAAAACGCTGCTCAGGCGGTCGAAGGTGAGCTTGCCGTCGGGCTTGGGGTAGACGATCTTTTCGCAGTCGGCGGCGGGCTTGAGCGTGGCGTTGTCGGGCGTGGTGCCGTGCAGCGTCCAGGGTGGGCTGGCGATGCCGAGCTTGGGCATCAGCCATTGTTCGATACCGGTCATCACCGTGCCGACCATCGTGCCCTTCTTGAACCAGAGCTTGAAGTTGCGGGTCTGGTCGAGTTCTTCCTTGAGCCAGCTCTTCTCGAAGGCTTCGGGGTAGGCTGAGAGCTCGTCGGCCGCACGGCCGTTCGTGACCGCATCGAACGCGGCTTCGGCGCAGAGCATGCCCGACTTGATCGCGGCGTGGCTGCCCTTGATGCGGGCGGCATTCAGGTAGCCGGCATCACAGCCGATCAGCGCACCGCCGGGGAACACCGTCTTGGGCAAGGCCTGCGGCGTGCCGTTGTTGATGGCGCGGGCGCCGTAGCCGATGCGCTTGCCGCCTTCGATGTGAGCGCGGATCGAAGGGTGGGTCTTCCAGCGCTGCATCTCCTCGAACGGGCTCAGCCAGGGGTTCTTGTAGTCGAGCCCGATGACGAAGCCGAGCGTGACCTTGTTGCCTTCCAGGTGGTACAAAAAGCCGCCGCCGAAGGCATCGTCCTGCATCGGCCAGCCGGCGGTGTGCACCACCAGGCCGGGCTTGGCCTTGGCCGGGTCGATCTCCCAGAGTTCCTTCACGCCGATGGCGTAGCTCTGCGGATCTTTGCCGGCATCGAGCCTGTACTTCGCGATCAAGCGCTTGCCGAGATGGCCGCGCGCTCCTTCGCCGAACACGGTGTACTTGCCGAGGAGCTCCATGCCGAGCTGGAAGGCTTCGGTGGGCTCGCCATCCTTGCCGACGCCCATGTTGCCGGTGGCCACGCCACGCACGGCGCCCTTGTCGTCATAGAGCACTTCGGCCGCGGCAAAGCCGGGGAAGATTTCGACGCCCAGCGCCTCGGCCTGCTCGGCCATCCACTTCACGACATAGCCGAGCGCAACCACATAACAGCCGTTGTTGTGCAGGTTGCGCGGCACCAGGAAGTCGGGCGTGCGCTTGGCGCCGGTCTCGCTCAGGAAGAGGATGTCGTCACCCGTCACCGGCTGGTTCAGCGGCGCGCCGAGTTCCTTCCAGTTGGGAAAGAGTTCGGTGATGGCGCGCGGATCCATCACCGCGCCGCTCAGGATGTGGGCGCCGGGCTCCGAGCCTTTCTCGAGCACCACCACCGAAATCTCCTTGCCTTTTTCGGCCGCCAATTGTTTCAGGCGGATGGCGGTGGCCAGGCCGCCGGGGCCGGCACCAACGACGACCACGTCGTATTCCATCGATTCGCGCGGGCCGTATTGGGCAAGGATTTCTTCGGATGTCATGCAGCTTCCTCTCGTCTCTTGGATTGTCTTCAATTCTACGGGGCGCTACCCGGTGCGGATCGGCGGTTTCCCTGCCCGCAAAGCCCTTGTGCGGCGTCATTTCGAAGGCACACGCGTGCTATCGTTCCCGCCGCAAAGACGGAGCAAATGCATGAGCTACAACATCGATTTGTCGGGCCGTGTCGCCCTCGTGACAGGTGCGTCGAGCGGGCTCGGAACCCAGTTCGCCAAGACGCTCGCCAAGGCCGGTGCCGGCGTGGTGCTGGCGGGGCGTCGCATCGAGCGGCTGAAGAGCCTGCGGGCCGAGATCGAAGCCGATGGCGGTGATGCGCATGTGGTGACGCTCGACGTGACCGACCACGACAGCATCAAGGCCGCCGTGGCCCATGCCGAGACCGAGATGGGCACGATCGACATCCTGATCAACAACTCGGGCGTGAGCACCACGCAAAAGCTCACCGACATCGCGCCCGAAGATTACGACTACATCTTCGACACCAACACCAAGGGCGCCTTCTTCGTGGCGCAGGAAGTGGGCAAGCGCATGATCGGCCGCGCCAAGGGCTCGGCGCCGGGCACCTTCACCGGGGGCCGCATCGTCAACATCGCCTCGATGGCGGGCCTGAAGGTGCTGGGCCAGATCGGCGTGTACTGCATGAGCAAGGCCGCGGTGATCCACATGACGCGTTCGATGGCGCTCGAATGGGGCAAATTCGGCATCAATGTGAACGCCATCTGCCCCGGCTACATCGATACCGAGATCAACCACCACCACTGGAAGACCGAGCAGGGCAAGAAGCTCATCGACATGCTGCCGCGCAAGCGCGTGGGTCAGCCCAAGGATCTGGATGCGGTGCTGATGATGCTGTGCGCGAACGAGAGCAACTTCATCAACGGCGCGGTGATCCAGGCCGACGACGGCTTCGCGCTTTGACATCGACGTCAGCTTCGACTTCGAATCGGGTCGTTCGATGACTGTCCGCGCGCTGTCACTGCTCGAATCGCGCGCCCTCGGCGTGCTGATCGAAAAGGCCCACACCGTGCCCGACAGCTACCCGCTGTCGATCAACTCGCTCACGCTCGGCTGCAACCAGAAGACCGCGCGCGATCCGGTGCTGGGCGCGCTCGAATCCGAAGTGCAACTCGCGGTCGATGGGCTGAAGAGCCTGCACATGTGCTTCGAGGCCAGCGGCTCGCGGGTGCGGCGCTACGAGCACAACCTGGGCCGCGCGCTGGCGCTGCCTTCGGCATCGGTTGCGCTGCTGGCCGTGCTGATGCTGCGCGGGCCGCAAACCGCCTCCGAGTTGCGCACCAATGCCGATCGCCTGCACCGCTTTGCCGACCTGTCCTCGGTCGAGGCCTTTCTCGATGAACTCGCCGAGCGCTCGGAAGAGAAGGGCGGCGCACTCGTCATCAAGCTGCCGCGTGCTCCGGGAGCGCGCGAGCCGCGCTGGGCGCATCTGCTGTGCGGCGCGGTCGATGTGTCGGCAATGCCGGTCGCGGCCGACTCGGAAGACTTCGTGGCCGCGAGCGAGGTTGCCGCGCTCAAGGCGAATCAGGCGGCGATGCAGACCGAGCTGGCCGAACTGCGCGGGTTGGTCGAGCGTCTCTATGCCGAACTGGGCGTGCAGCGCGCCTGAGCCTGATACCGTCAATCATCGATCCAAAGCAAAGCCATGCGATTCGACCTGCCCGACGACAAGAAGCTCACGCTGGAAATGGTGATCCCCATTCGCTGGGGCGACATGGACGCGATGGGCCATGTCAACAACACCCTCTACTTTCGCTACCTCGAGATCATCCGCATCGAGTGGCTGTACCAGGTTGGCGGGAAGCCCGATCCCAAAGGCACCGGCCCGGTGATCGTCAACGCGTTTTGCAATTTCATCCGCCAGCTCGAATACCCGGGTGATGTGCTCGCGAAACACTACGTGGCCAACCCGGGCCGCAGCAGCGTCGACACCTTCGTCACGCTGGAGCGCACCGACCAGCCCGGCGTGGTTTATGCATCCGGCGGGGCCACGACGGTGTGGATCGATTTTCCCAGCCAGAAGTCGGTGCCGCTGCCGGATGCGGTGCGGGCGCTGATCTTGTAGACACGCGTAGTAGGCTGCGTTCGAACGTTCGAATTCTTGTTCCAGGAGAGTCAGATGAAAAAAGTGTTCCCCAGCGCCGCCGCGGCGCTAGACGGCATCGTCAAGGACGGTCAGTTGATGGCGGTCGGCGGCTTCGGCTTGTGCGGCATTCCGGAGGCCTTGATCGCCGCACTGCGCGACTCGGGCGTCAAGGATCTGACGGTGATCTCGAACAACGCCGGCGTCGATGGTTTCGGCCTCGGCCTGCTGTTGGAGACGCGCCAGATCAAGCGCATGATCTCGAGCTACGTCGGCGAGAACAAGGAGTTCGAGCGCCAGTACCTGGCCGGTGAACTCGAACTCGAATTCACGCCGCAAGGCACGCTGGCCGAGAAGCTGCGTGCCGGTGGTGCCGGCATTCCTGCCTTCTACACCAAGACCGGCGTAGGCACCATGGTGGCCGAAGGCAAGGAAACCAAGGAGTTCGATGGCCAGCTCTACGTGATGGAGCGCTCTCTCGTCCCCGAGGTGTCGCTGGTCAAGGCATGGAAGGCCGACAAGAGCGGCAACCTGATCTTTCGCCGCACCGCGCGCAACTTCAACCCGGCCGTGGCGATGGCGGGCAAGCTCACGGTGGTCGAGGTCGAAGAGATCGTCGAGACCGGCGCTTTCGACCCCGATTCGATTCACCTGCCGGGCATCTACGTGCACCGCATCGTGCTGAACGCGACGCCGGAAAAGCGCATCGAAA
>JAMFRW010000275.1 GCA_026224975.1 Rhodoferax sp.
GAGCTGCTTCCCCGGTGCAGGCATGACATTGTGGACAATGGTGAACCGCAACGAACACGAGGTCGGCGGCGAGCAAATCGCGGTGGCCGATGTACCGGGCCGGCGCTATTTCGACGTGTGGAATGGCGTCGCACTGGAGCCGCGCCGTGCAAATGGCGATGCGGTGTTCGACTTCGCGATCGAGGGCCACGGGTTCGGTGCGCTCCTGGCCCTGGACGCCGGCGTGAACGCCGCCGGTCTCGACGAATTTCTCGTGCGCATTAACGCTCTAGCGAGAGTACCGCTACACACGCTGTCGAAACAATGGCGCGCGATCACGCAGCAGTTGGTCGGCATCGCACGCACTGCGCCTCAGGCCTTGGCGCCAGCAGGAATGATCACGATTCCGGTCGGCACGTTCGACTTTGTCGTCAACGGCATCGAGATCGAGGGTCAGACCTGGGCCGGTGTCGACGTACAGTATCCTTGGGAGAGCTTGCCTCGCCGCAGCCACCGCCGCTTGATGACGATGGAGCGCTTTCACATCGACCGCACGCCGGTCACGAACGAACAGTTCCAGACCTTCATGTCCGCAAGCGGCTACCAGCCGCGCGACGCGCACAACTTCCTGCGCGACTGGGTCGATGGCGCACCACCGCCGGGTTGGGAGCGCAAGCCCGTCACCTGGATTGGGCTCGAAGATGCGCGCGCATACGCGGCCTGGGCCGGCAAGCGGCTCCCGCACGAATGGGAATGGCTGTACGCCGCGCAGGGCAGCGACGGCCGCCTCTACCCGTGGGGCAATGAATGGAACGCGGATGCCGTGCCCGCCCCGAACCATGGCCGCAGGCTGCTGCCGCCGGCCGATGTGGACGCGCATCCGGGCGGTGCGAGCCCATTCGGCGTGCTCGACCTGGTCGGCAACGTCTGGCAGTGGACCGACGAATACACCGACGACCACACCCGCGCAGCCGTGCTGCGCGGCGGCAGCTCTTACCTGCCCCAGACCTCACACTGGTACTTCCCGCAGGCGTGGCGCCTCGATCAGCACGGCAAGTACCTGCTGATGGCGCCGTGCAAAGATCGGTCCGGATGCGTGGGTTTCCGCTGTGTTGTCGATGCAAACTGAAGTCACCCTCAGCGGCCTGCTTGGCGAAGCGATAGCGGCAAGCCGGAATGGTCGCCTTTTCCACTTCATCACCGACGAGCGCAGTCCGGCGATCGCGATCTTCGACCGCGCCGCGGCGCTGAAGAATCTCGAGGGCGATTGGTACGGCGAACACGCCGGCAAGTGGCTGGTCGCGGCCGCGAAGGCCGCGGCACGTAGCGGCGACGCGACGTTGAAGGCGAACGTGATGCGCGTCACCGACCACCTGATCGCGCAGCAGGAGCCCGACGGCTACCTCGGAACCTACGCGCGCGAGCGGCGCTTCATGCAGCCGCAGCCGCCCAAGCCCGGCAGTTGGGATGGCGCGCCCAGCGTGCGCACCTGGGACATTTGGACCCACAGCTACCTGATCCTCGGTCTGGTCGAGGTGCATCGGCAACTGGCCC